>JBKPSP010000216.1:0-26817 GCA_046735175.1 Acidobacteriota bacterium | reverse complement strand
GATTGTTCCCTAGGCGAGACTTTCCCCGTGCGATTCGGCCATACAGGAGACATAGCGGCCAGAGACATAGCGGCCCAACGTAATAGGCAAACTTCCAAAACCTGAAGACGATCACCGCTAAACCCAGCGGAAATGTCATCCACGAAAACACCCACCATACCAGCAACATAGTTGCGCGGCGTGCCGGATGCTTGAATAGCCGCGCTAGATTTTTGGTCCATCCTTCTTTCATCTGAGCCCAGCTTCTGTACATGCGGGTGCGGACGGCATCGCCGCCGTAGCGAAAGAAGATCCTGCGGCCCGAGGATTTCACCAGGCGCGCCATGGCGACGTCTTCGAGCAGATCGCTGGCAATTTTCGTGTGGCCGCCAACCGCGTCGTAGGCCTCGCGCGAGATCATCAAGTATTGGCCGTTGGCGGCGGCGATGGGCGACGCCGGATCATTCACCTTCTTTGGCGGATACGTGGCCGCGAGCTCGGCGAAGATTACCGGCATGACGGCTCTCTCCCAGAATGTGTGTACTTCCTGCTCCGGGGAGTATGAAAGCAACGCCGCGCCCTGCTCCTCTGCCTCGGCGACCGCGCGGGCAAGCGAGCCGGGTTTGTGGACGGTGTCGGCGTCGGTGAAGAGCAGCCACTTCCCTTTTGCGATCTTCGCGCCTGCCGACATGGCGTTGTTCTTACCGGTCCAGTTTTCGGGAAGAGGAGGAGCAGAGATGAGAGTCACAGCCAGGCAGTTCTTCGAGACGCTTGGCTCGCCTTTGAGGGCACGGCTTCCAGCCGTGCCGTTGTTTTCCGGCGTAGGGTCGAGTTCGGCACGAGTGGAACTCGTGCCCTTCCCGGTCGTGCCCGAATCTGGCGCGTGGGTATGAACGACGGTTCCCGCTCCAGTTTGGTGAGCCGTCACAAACGATTGCGCGATCTCCGCCGTACGGTCGGTCGACGCGTCGTCCACCACGATGACTTCGAAATCAATTCCCGTCTGCGAGACCAGCGATTCGAGGCACTGGGCGAGGCACGCCTCCTCGTTCCTGGCCGGAACGATAACCGACACCACCGGAGTTTGCCCATTCGCCATGTAAATTGGAAAGCCAGCTTGTTTATTATAGGGATGTGCGCTCCTTTGCCTTATCTCTCGTCTGCGCCTCGGCGCTGGTGTTTGCCGGCTGCTACGGCCGTTCTAAACCCTCGAGCATCAACGTTCCCGCTCGTGATTTTACCGTGCAGGATTCTGAACACAGTGTTACCCTGAGCCAACTGCGGGGGAAAATCGTGGTGTTGAATTTCTGGGCCACCTGGTGCCCGCCGTGCATTGAAGAGATGCCCTCGCTGGTCCAAATGCAAAAGAAGATGCAAGAGAAAGGCGTCACCGTGCTCGCGGTCAGCGTGGACGACGATGCCGATGACTATCACAAATTCCTGAAGGACCACGCGATTGACCTGCTGACCGTCCGCGAGACCGGCAAGAAGACCGATACCGGTGTGATCGCACCGGTATCGTCAAGCTACGGCACCTACAAGGTTCCCGAAACCTACATCATCGACCGCAACGGCGTCATCCGCCGCAAGTTCATTGGGGCGGTGAATTGGGGACAGCCTGAGATCGTCGAATACCTAAGCCGCTTGTAGAGACGTTGCAACGTCTGCAACGCCGCCGCCACGTCCCGCTAGTAAGTGATCAGTGGCCGGTGGCCAGTGATCAGAGAGACATGGCAAGCTACGTCTCTACTACAATTCTTTTGGTGAAGTCCTGGGACGCAATCATCGTCGGCGGGGGAATTATTGGGCTGTCGCTGGCGATTTCGCTGCGGAAGCACGGCCTGAAAGTGCTGGTGGTTGAGCGCTCCGAGCCGGGGCGCGAAGCCTCGCACGCCGCTGCCGGAATGCTGGCGGGATCTGGCGCAGAGATTCCTGCCAAGCTAACGGAGATCGCGGAAGAGAGCGCCCGGATGTATCCGGAGTTTGTCCATGAAATCGAGGATGAATCGGGCGTGAAAGTTGATTTGCGAGAACATGGAACAATTCTGATTTCCACCGACGGCACATTTCCTGTCTCCGCAGAAAAACTTTCCCGCGACAAGCTCCAAACTTTGGAGCCGGCGCTCGCGCCGGAATCTCTGCTATTCCCCGCCGCCTACCTGGCCGAGCGGTCGGTCGATCCGCGCGCCCTGGTCGCCGCGACCATTAAGGCGGCAAAGCATCGCGGGGTGGATATTTCCTCGGGGACTGAGGTCAAGAGCATTCAAGTTGAGAAGAACCGAGTCGTCGGTGTAAGGACCGACAAAGCCTCGTACCCGGCGCCCATTGTAGTCAATTGCGCAGGCGCCTGGGCAGGCTGCATCGGTCCTCAGAGGTTCCCGGTCAAGCCCATCAAGGGACAGATGCTGGCACTGGTGAATGCGCCCGCACTCAAACACGTGGTGCGCTCGGAGAAGGTCTATCTGGTGCCGCGCAGCGACGGCCGGCTGGTGGTTGGGTCGACTCTCGAAGACGCCGGCTACAACAAGCGAACTGATGCAGACACAATCCAGAGCCTCTTCGATGCTGCGGTCGAGATTATGCCGAGGCTCGCGTCCGCCAAACGCAACGAAGACTGGGCGGGTCTGCGCCCCGGAACGCCCGACGAACTGCCAATTCTGGGCGAGGCTGGTATCGACGGATACTTCGTCGCGAGCGGCCATTACCGCGACGGAATCTTGCTGGCGCCCATCACGGCGCAGATCATGACCAGGCTGATACTGCGTGAGCCAGTGGTACATGATCTTCAGCCGTTTTCCCCGGCGCGGTTTACTTCATCATCCCGATTCACCACAGGACACAGGGAAAACCACTAAAAGGGCACGCCGCACAGATTCCTATTTTATTTTGATTCAGGTTTTTCTTTTGTGTTCCCTGTGCCCCGTGCTCCTGTGGTGAAACCTGTTTTCAGTTCGCTATACTGAAGCGTTTTCGCGAAAGGACCTGCCATGGCCTCGCCCGCTGTCTCCTATGCCCGGCAAAATCAGCAACGTTTCCTGAATGAGCTCAAGGAGCTGCTGCGCATCCCGAGCGTCAGCACCGCGCCGGAGCACAAATCCGACGTGCAGCGCGCTGCCGACTACGTTGCCGGCGAACTGCGGCGCATCGGCATGGAGAACGTCGAGGTCATCCAGGGCAAGGGACACCCGCTGATCTACGCCGACTGGCTGCACGCCGCCGGCAAACCGACGGTCCTCTGCTACGCACACTACGACGTTCAGCCACCCGATCCCCTGAACGAGTGGATCTCGCCGCCGTTTGAGCCGGCCGAGCGCAACAACAACATTTATGCTCGCGGCGCGGTCGACGACAAAGGCCAGCTGTGGATGGAGGTCAAGGCCCTCGAGTCGCTGATGAAGGCCCATGACGGCAAGCTACCGGTGAACGTGAAATGCATCTTCGAAGGCGAAGAGGAGGTCGGCGGCGAATCGATCGCCGGATACCTGCGCAAGCAGAAGGCGAAATTGAAGGCGGATTTTGCGCTGGTCTGCGACACGGAACTCTTCGCGCCCGATCTGCCTACTCTGTGCGTGGGGCTGCGCGGGCTGATCTACACCGAAATCGAGGCCGTGGGCGCGAAGGTCGATTTGCACTCCGGGATGTACGGCGGTGTGGCGCCGAATCCGTTTTTCGCGCTGATCGAGATCATCAGCAAGCTGAAGGACGCAAAAGGCAAGGTCCTCATTCCTGGCTTCTACAAAAACGTGAAAGCCCCGAGCGCCGACGAACTCAGAGCCTGGAAGCGGCTGCCCTTCGATGAAGAACACTATCGTAAAAACGAAGTCGGCTCGGCCAGGCTCACCGGCGAACCGGGATTTTCCGTCATGTACCGCACCTGGGCGCGGCCGACGCTCGAAGTGCACGGCATGCCCGGCGGCTTCACCGCGCCGGGAGCGAAGACGGTCATTCCGGCGCGAGCTTTTGCGAAAGTCTCGATGCGCCTCGTGCCCAATCAGGACCCGGATGACATCCTGAAACGCTATACCGCTTATGTAAAGAAGCTCACTCCAAAAGGCATTCAGACCAGCGTCAAGCTGTGGAGCAAGGGACCGGCGTGCGTGGTGGGAACCAACAACCCGTACATCAAAGCCGCCACCGAAGCCTTGCGCGAAGTGTTCAACAAAGAAACCGTCTTCATCCGCTCCGGGGGATCGATTCCGGTGGTCACGGATTTTCAGGACGTGCTCAAGATTCCTTCGGTGATGATGGGCTTCGGCCTGCCGGATGATAATTTGCACGCGCCCAACGAGAAATTCCATATCCCGAATTTCTATCGCGGGATCGAGTCGATCTGCGTGTTCTTCGAGAAGCTGGGGGCTTAAAAGCTTTAACCGCCGAGGACGCAGAGATCGCCGAGAAAGCAACTTCTTCGCCGCGGATTACGCGGAGCTATTTGTCGAGGACAACCCAGTGAACCGCAGAGGACGCTGAGAGCGCAGAGAAGAACAACTTCTTCGCCGCGGATTACGCGGAGTTCGCGGATTTTCGTCGGGAAATTCTGAACTATGGAGATTTTTCGACTACGAGGTTGTCCGGAGTTGACGCCTAGAACGAGCCAAAAAACAGCCACGGACTAACACTGATCTTCACGGATTTTTGTTTGCGTTTTATCCGTGTTGATCCGTGTAAATCCGTGGCTAAGAACTTGCTTTCCCCTGCGCTGTCAGCGTCCTCTGCGGTTCAATGGGTTTGCCCTCAACAGATAGAATCCGCGAAATCTGCGTGATCCGCGACGAAGAATTTGTCTTCCTCTGCGACCTCGGCGTTCTCTGCGGTTATAGCTTTATCCCTGCCCCCTGATAAGAACCCCACCATCATTTCGTTGTACTCAGCTGCGCCTCCCGCAACCTCCTGGCGGCCGTCTCCGGGGACACCGGCGAGTAGTAAACCTCCTTGAAGGTGTAGGACTTTGCCTTGGCGGCGAGGATCGGCAGGATCTCGATGTGCCAGTGATAGTCGTCGTCGAGCGTCTTCCAGTAGCCCAGGCTCGCCGACTGGTGCGAGCCGTTGGGCGAGGTGTGCAGCACCAGATGAAACGACTCGGTGATCGAGCGGATGCGCGCGAGCGTGCGCTTCAAAAGTCCGGCGAGGTCGCGCACCGGGCCGGGACGCGCCAGGGCGAAGCGTTCGAAGGAAGCATCGTGGGTGCGGGAGAGGATCCAGGTCTCATAGGGCGCCCGGGTCGCATACGGGCAGAGGGCGATGAAGTCGCCGCGGACCTCGACCAGTCTCTGGGCCGTCTGCATCTCCTGCGCCACCATGTCGCAAAAAACGCAGCGTTCTTTCTGCTTGAAGTAGTCGAGTCCGGCGCGCAGTTCGTAGAGCACGCGCCGGGGGATGAAAGTGGTGGCGGTCAGCTCTGAGTTCGGATGATCGAACTCCTGCCCGGAACCCGAGCCGAAATTCTTGTAGATGCTGACGTAGCGGAAACGGGCGTCACCCTTGAGGTCCTGGATGCGCTGCGCGGCGAGAAGCAGGAACTGCTCGACCTCAGCGTCATCGGCCTGCCACAGCTGGCGGTTATGCTCGGGATTTTCGACCAGCACCTCGTGCGCGCCGAGCGGCGGCATGCGGTCATAGAGGCCTTCGCCACGGCGGTCGGGTCTTTCTTCAATGTGATAGATCGCAGCCGGATGCACCACGGCGCGCGCAGACCAAGGCCCGCCCCGCACCGCTGCCCGGCTCGAGACCTGCTGCAGGCGCGCTGAGGAACCCGGACACAGACGGCACTCGGTCGACGGGCGCTGCGCGGTTTCGGGGATATCGTCGCCGGTGAGCACCCAGGAGCGGGTCAGAGGGTCTTTGCGCAGTTCCATGAGGATTCACGATCGTGTACGAGCGAGCACAAAATTATCGCATGGCGAACGCAAAAGCTTTAACCGCAGAGATCGCCGAGTTCGCAGAGGAAACAAATCCTGTTCGCCGCAGATTTCGCGGATCAATACGGATCGGCCAACCCCTCTTACGTAGACGTCGCCGAGAGGACACTTCCACAGCGTTCTCTGCGTTCTCTGCGTTCTCTGCGGTGAATGGTTTTGATTCTAGAAAAGCTTGAACCGCAGAGAGCGCACGGGAAAGCAACTTCATTTCGCCGCGGATTGCGCGGATGAACGCGGATGATTCTGTCTGGCAAATCCGTGTGAATCCGTGTGAATCCGTGGCTGGGAAGTTCGGTTTCCAGGCACGAAGGTAGTAAGGGACGCGTTTTCCACGGCGGCGCACATCTAAACTGACCCTATAATCCAGTTGCCGGTGGTCAGTGGCCAGTTGCCGACGAACTCTCGTCGTCGAACTCTGGGTTTCAACTTGGCTCGAACCGGAAACTGACAACTAGCAACTGGCAACCGACAACCAGCAACTGACTCCGAATGACCGAGCCCTCGACTCCGCTCATGCGGCAATACACCACCATCAAGAATGAGCATCCGTCCGCCCTGCTGTTTTTCCGCCTGGGTGACTTTTACGAAATGTTCTTCGAGGACGCGGTGACCGCTGCGAAAGAGCTTGAGATCACCCTCACCTCGCGCAACAAGGAAAAGGGCATCGCCATTCCCATGTGCGGCGTGCCCTATCACGCTGCCGAGGGATACATCTCGAAGCTCATCCGCCGGGGATATAAAGTCGCCATCTGCGACCAGGTCGAGGACCCGCGGGTCGCGAAAAAATTGGTTCGCCGCGAGGTCACGCGCGTGGTCACGCCCGGCACCGCCGCCGACTCTTCGCTGGGCTCGGAAGAAAATAACTTTCTGGCCGCTGTCGTCTCCTCCGGGAACCGCGCGGGCTTTGCCGCGCTCGATCTTTCAACCGGGGAGTTCCGGGCCACGGAATTTTCGGGGGAAGGCGCGCTGAAGCGCATTCACGAGGAACTCGATCAGCTGCGCCCGAAAGAGGTGCTGTACGCAAGTTCAGCGCCGATGTTTGACGCTCCGATCCAGGCAGCGACCAGCGGCGGCGCCACCCGGCCGGTCGCACAAGCAGCTGCGCCGTTTGCTTTGACGCCAATCGAGGACTGGATCCTCTCTCCCGATCACGCCGTGCCTTTGCTTGAAAACCACTTCGGCGTGCTCTCACTCGAGGGCCTGGGCCTTGCGGGAAAGCCGGCGGCGTCTTCTGCCGCCGGAGCCATTCTCTACTACGTGCGCTCCACTCAGCGCGGATCGCTCGACCATGTCGACCGCATCGGGTTCTACGAGCGCCAGGACTCTCTGATGCTCGATGCCGTCACCGTGCGCAATCTTGAACTCGCCGAGCCTTTGCTCGCGGGCGGAGACCCTTCGCTGACGCTTTTTCGCTCGCTGGATGAGACCATCACTCCCATGGGCCGGCGCCTGCTGCGCGCGTGGATGCTGCGGCCGTCTTTAGACGCGCGCGAAATCAACCTGCGATTGGACGCGGTCGAAGAACAGGTCTCAACAACCATCGCGCGCGAAGAGCTGCGGCGGTCGCTTGCAGGCGTGCTCGATCTCGAGCGCCTTTTGAGCCGGGTTACGCTCGAGACCGCAAATCCCCGCGACCTGATCGCGCTCGCCGCATCGCTGGGAAAACTTCCCTCGGTGCGCGCGTCTCTCAAAGAGCTGCGCTCGGAGCGGCTGTGCGAGCTGCACGCAAAGATCGATGAACTCGCCGACGTGCGCGGGCAGATCGACTCCACCATCATCCCCGAGCCGCCGATCTCGCTGGCTGAGGGCGGCGTCATCCGCCGCGGGGCGGATGCGGAGCTCGACCAACTGCACGAGCTCAGCCGCAACGGCAAACAGTATCTCGCGGCCATGGAGCAGCGGGAGCGCGAGCGCACGGGAATTTCCTCGCTCAAGGTACGCTTCAACTCGGTCTTCGGTTACTACCTCGAAATCTCGAAGGCCAACCTGCACCTCGTGCCCCCAGACTACGAGCGCCGCCAGACCCTGGTAAACGCCGAGCGCTTTTCGACCCCCGAGCTCAAGGAGTACGAATCGAAGATCCTCGACGCCCAGGAAAAGATCGTCGAGATCGAGCGGCGCATCTTCGCCGGGCTGAGAGGGGCGATCGCCGCAGAGGCCAAGCGCATCCGCCAGACCGCGCTCGCGCTCGCCGAGGTGGATGTGCTCGCGGCTTTTTCGCATACTGCAAGCCTACGTGGTTACTCGCGGCCGGTGTTCGATGACTCCTCGGACATTGAAATCGCCGCCGGACGCCATCCCGTGGTCGAGCAACAGGACACGGCATGGGGATTCATAGCCGGGGACGAGAGTTCGAGCGGGCCTCGGAAAGCCGCCCGCTTCGTGCCCAACGACCTGTATCTCAACTCGACCACCCACAACGTGCTGGTGCTCACCGGGCCCAACATGGGGGGAAAGTCGACGTACCTGCGCCAGACCGCGCTGATCGTGATCATGGCGCAGATGGGCTCGTTTGTGCCTGCGGCGAAGGCGCGCCTGGGGATCGTCGACCGCATCTTCACCCGCATCGGGGCGAGCGATAATCTGGCGCGCGGGCGTTCGACCTTCATGGTCGAGATGACCGAGACTGCGGCCATCCTGAACAGCGCCACGCCGCGGTCGCTGGTGCTGCTCGACGAGGTGGGACGGGGAACCGCAACCTACGACGGCCTCGCCATCGCCTGGGCGGCGGTTGAATATCTCGATGGCCGGGTGCGGGCGAAGACGCTCTTTGCCACGCATTATTTCGAGCTGACGGAACTGGCGGAGCAGCTCTCGGGGGTCAAAAACTTCCACGTGTCGGTGAAAGAGACCGGCACCGGGATCGTTTTTCTGCGCAAAGTCGAACCCGGTCCCGCCGACCGCAGTTACGGAATCGAAGTGGCGAAGCTTGCTGGCCTGCCGGATGAAGTCGTACGACGCGCCCGCGAGGTGCTGGCCGAGCACGAGAACCTGGAAGCGCGCATGAGCGCGCAGCTGGCCGCAGGAGAAGCGTCCGCGCCGCGCGCCGCGCAGCTCACCATCTTCACGCCATTGTCGCAGCCGGTGCTCGAGAAGCTGCGCGAGACCGACCTCAATCGTATGACCCCGCTTGAGGCACTGAATTTGCTGGCGGAGTTGAAGCAGCAGGTGCAGTAAGTAAAGACATTTAACCGCAGAGATCGGTGAGAGCGCAGAGAAAATCTTAGCCACGGATCTACACGGATTTTCACGGATAAGACGATTTGCTGAGTTGGGTCAAAGCTCTTTCGATCGCCCTCGCATAAAACCGTCTCACCGCAGAGAGCGCAGAGAGCGCAGAGAAAAACTTCTTTGCCACGGATTCACACGGATTCACACCGATAAAACGAATCGCTAACGCAGTCAGTGGGCGGGGTGATATCACTGAGTCTTGTCAACCAGACCTTTTACAGGTTAAAAATCCGTGCAAATCCGTGTAGATCCGTGGCTAAGAATTTCTCTGCCCTCGGCGATCTCTGCGGTGAAATGGTTTACTCCGCGAGATCAGCGGCGGTCATTTCAGGCTGCCGCCTCAAGTAGAATAGGCGTTCACCTTCATGCGAAAGCCTGCCCTTGCTGACAAGGTTGGACAGCTGCTGGTCATCGGGTTCGACGGGACCGAAATATCTCCGGCGCTCGGCGATCTGCTGGCCCGCGTTCAGCCGGCAGGGGTAATTCTCTTCGCGCGCAATATCGTCAACCCACAGCAGACGTACAAGCTGCTGCGCGACTGCCAGGCCTCGGTGAACGAGCCGCTCTTCACCTGCGTCGACCTCGAAGGCGGACGCGTGGACCGCTTCCGCAACGTCACTGGTCCGACGCCTTCGGCCGCTGATGTGTTCTCCACCCGCAATCGGAAACTCTTTCGCAGGCACGGCGCGGTCATCGGTAAAATTTCGCGGGCCATGGGCTTTAACCTGGATTTTGCGCCGGTGCTCGACCTGGCATTTGAAGCGTCGCGCAAGGTGATGAGCTCGCGGGCGTTTTCCACCCACCCGCAAGAAGTGATCGCCTATGCCCGCGACTTCCTGGCGGGATTGCATACTGCAGGCGTCATCGGCTGCGGCAAGCACTTCCCCGGGCTGGGCGAAGGCAATCTCGACTCCCACCACGAGCTGCCGGTGATCGAAAAGTCCTTCAACAAAATTTGGCGGGAGGACCTGGTGCCCTATTGCGTGATGAAGCGCGAGCTGCCCATGGTTCTGATCAATCACGCCAACTATCCGGCGGTCACCGGCGACCGGCTCCCGGCCTCGCTGTCGAAGAAGTGGATCGCGGGCGTGCTGCGCCGGCGCATCGGTTTTCGCGGACTCATCGCCTCGGACGACCTCGAGATGGGCGCGCTCCTGAAATCTGCGCCCATTGAGCGGGCTGCGGCCGAGTTCATTCGCGCCGGAGGCGATCTGTGCCTCATCTGCCATGAGCAGGAAAACGTCGAGCGCTCGTTTGCAGCGCTGGTTGAGACAGCCGACCGCGATCCAGGTTTCCGCCGGCGTGCCCTCGAATCTGCCGCTCACATTCGAGCCTTCAAGAAGAAATCTCGCGAGCTGCGGCGGCGCGCTCCTCTGCCGTCGCCGGAAAAGATGAGCCGGCTCGCGACCGAGCTCTGGGAATTTTCCGAACAGGTGCGGCTGGCCGCGCTCTCGGCCGCGGCGGGAGCCGGACGTTGATCGTCGCCGGAGTGATGAGCGGCACCTCCGCCGACGGAATCGACGTGGCCCTGGTCGAAGTCTCGCGCGCCGGCGGAGTAAGCCGCGTGAAGCTGCTTGGCCATTCGAGCTTCGCTTACCGTGCGCGAGTCCGCAATGCAGTGCTCAAGTCGATGAACGCCGATCGCGCAAGCGTGGCTGACCTGGCGCGGCTCGACTTTTTGCTGGGCGAACTGTATGCGGACGCAATCCTGCGCACCCAAACCAAATTCAAAATCAAAGCGGAGCTTGTCGGCTGCCATGGGCAGACGATTTATCACCAGGGGACGCCTGCGCCATTTCTGGGCAAAAAACTCGCGGTCACGTGGCAGACGGGCGAAGGCGCGGTGATCGCTGCGCGCACCGGGGTTCCGGTGGTCTCGGATTTTCGTCCCGCAGACATGGCTGCCGGGGGCAAGGGCGCGCCGCTGGTGCCCTATCTTGATTACCTGCTCTATCGCGACAAGCGCATGGGCAGGATCGCGCTGAACATCGGCGGCATCGCAAATCTGACGGCCATTCCCGCCGGGGCTGCGCCCGAAGAGATCATCGCCTTCGACACTGGACCGGGCAATATGGTCATCGACGCTCTGGCAGAGCGCCTTTTCGGCCAAGGCTATGATCGCAACGGTGCGATCGCCGCTTCTGGACAGGTGGACGAAGAGGTGGCCTCGCATTATCTGCGCAGACCGTTTTTTCGCGCGCGGCCCCCCAAGACCGCCGGCCGCGAGGAGTTCGGGCGAGAATTCGCCCGCGAATTCATAAGCCGGTTCTCCGCCGCGGGGAAGCGCCATGCGGTTGCGACCGCGACGGCGCTGACCGTACGCTCGATCGCGCAGGCGATTGAGCGCTTCGTTTTATCGCGAGGCACATTTTCAGAACTTGTCGCCTCGGGCGGCGGCACCTGCAACGCCACGCTGATGGCATCGCTCGCAAACCAGGCCGCCGGGCTCGGCCTGAAGTTGCGCACCGCGGACGAGTTCGGCATTCCCTCCGAGGCAAAGGAAGCGGTAGCCTTTGCGGTGCTGGCCTTTGAGACCTGGAATCGCCGCCCGTCGAACGTGCCCTCGGCGACGGGGGCGAGGCGGCCGGCGGTGCTGGGGAAGATTGCGTACCCCGGTGGCTAGTGGCTAGTTGTCAGTGGTCAGTTGAAGTACGCATACTGGCAACCGGCAACTGATAACTATTCCCATGCCTGTCTACATCTCTCTTCTCCGCGGCATTAACCTTGGCGCGCACAAGCGCATGAAGATGGAGAAGCTGCGCGGCTCATGCGCGGGGCTCGGGTTCGAGCAGGTCGCGACTTATATTCAAAGTGGAAACCTGGTCTTCAAAGGCGTGAAGCTTTCGCCTGAAGCAGCCTCGAAGAAGATAGAGAAGCAGATCGAATGCGACTTCGGCTTTCACGCCGATGTCATCACCCGGAGTGCCGAAGAGCTGAAGAAGATCATCGCTTCGAACCCGCTCCTCAAGGAACCCGGCACCGACGCATCGAAGTTGCACGTGGTTTTTCTTCCTGGTGCGCCCAGCCCCGAAGCCGTCAAGAAGCTCGAATCGGTCATCCTCGCTCCCGACCGGGTACGCGTCACAGGCCGCGAAATCTATTTCTACTTTCCAAACGGTGTCTCCGGAAGCAGCCTGTGGAAACACAATCTCGACCGCGTCCTGGGGATTTCCGGCACCATGCGCAACTGGAACACGGTTAATAAGCTGGTTGAGATGGCGGAGAAGTGCAAATGACGGCGTTCGGCTTCAGGCGCCAGGCTTCAGGCATCAGGATTCAGATAGCCGGCCATCAGCCGTCAGCCATCAGCCATCAGGTCAAAACTCATCTACGTACGACCCTTCCACGTTACCTCGCCTTGTTGTTGCTTTGCTTCGGGTGCTGCGCTCTCCTCTCATGCTCACACACATCCCGCCCAGATGAACTGGTGATGATCATCGAGTCGAGCCCTGCCAATCTTGACCCGCGGGTGGGGCTTGACGCGCAATCGGAGAATATCGACAGCCTTCTGTTCGACAATCTGCTTTCCCGTGACGAGCGCCTGAACGTGCAGCCTGGGCTGGCCGAGCGCTGGGAGGTTCCGGATTCTAAGACTTACGTTTTTCATCTGCGGCCGGGGGTGAAGTTTTCTGACGGGCGGCCGCTCACTTCGCGTGACGTGAAGTGGAGCTTCGATTCCCTGCTCGAGCGGAAGATCCGCAGCACCAAGACTGGAACTCTGGCTCTCGTCGAGCGGGTCGACGCGCCGGATGACGCAACTGTGGTCTTTCACCTGTCCCAGCCCTGGGCCGGGTTGCTGTGGAACCTCGCCGGCGGCGAGGGCATGGGAATCGTGCCGTACGGCAGCCTGGCGGAGTTGAGCGCGGATCCGGTTGGCTCAGGACCCTACCGCTTCGTGAGCGCCGAGCAGGACCGCGAGGTCGTCCTCGAGCGCAACGATCTGTACTGGGGCGAAAAGCCGAAGCTCACGCGCGTGCGTTTCATGGTGGTGCCGGATGCGACCACGCGGGCGCTCGAATTGCGCAAGGGCAGCGCCGACATTGCGCTCGAACTGAACCCCGATGTGGTACGGACACTTGAACGCGAGCCGCGACTGAGCGTTCTCAGCGCCCCCGGCAGCCGTCTTGCCTACATGGCTTTCAATCTGCGCGATCCGATCTTAAAAAACGTGCGGGTCCGCAAGGCGATCGCCTACGCGATCGACCGGCAGCCTTTGATTCACTCCTTGTGGCGCGACTTCGCGCGGCCGGCCGCGAGCGTGCTGCCGCCGGAGAGCTGGGCTTACGATCAGGCCTTGCAACCTGTGCCTCACGATGCGGAGAAAGCCCGCCAGTTGCTCGATTCCGCCGGTTACACACCGGTCAATGGGGTGCGCTTTCATCTCACCATGAAGACCTCGATCGAAGAGAGCTCGCGTTCAATGGCGGCAGTTTTTCAGCAGCAACTGCGCGAAGTTGGAATCGCGCTCGACATCCGCAGCTTTGAGTTTGCGACCTTCTTTTCGGACATTCAGCGTGGCGAATTTCAGGTCTATTCCCTGCGCTGGATCGGCGGCAACGAGGATCCGGAAATTTTCACCTACGCCTTCGACTCATCGAAGATCATTCCAAACGGCGCGAACCGCCAGTACTACAGCAATCCTCGCGTGGATGCGTTGATCGCCAAAGCAAGGAGCGAAATTGACCAAAACGCCCGCAAGCAGGATTACGCCGGAGTGCAGCGCATCCTGGCCGAAGACCTCCCCTACATTAACCTCTGGTACTTCAACAATGTGATGGTCCACTCGCGCCGGGTGACAAATCTACACCTCAGTCCCTCGGGTAACTACGATTTTCTGAAGACGGCTGAACTCCACTAGTCTTGGTTGTTGGTTGTTGCGGTGCGCGGCGATCTCGGCGTTCTCTACGAACTCTGCGATTAAAAGCTCTTGGAGTTCCTGGGAGCAAGCCGTCCCAGAACCGTGCGTTATTTTCTTGTACTATCGAAATAATGCGCACGCTCTTCATCGGCGATATCTTTGGACGTCCTGGCCGGACTATCGTCCGCGACAAGCTCAAGACCGTGGTCCGCGAGCACCGCATCGATCTTGTCCTCGCCAATGGAGAGAATGCTGCGGCCGGCTTTGGAATCACGCCGCCGCTCGCAGAAGACTTGTTCGATCTCGGCATCGACGTGCTTACCACCGGCAATCACGTCTGGGACAAGCGCGAGATCGTGGACTATTTCGCGTCGGTGGACGGAAACGCGCACGGCCCGGCCCGCCGCGTTCTGCGCCCCGCCAATTACGCGCAGGACCTGCCGGGGCGCGGGCTGTACGAGGGAAAAAAGAAAGACGTTCCCTATGCAGTCATCAATCTGCAAGGCCGGGTTTTTATGGCTGCCAATGACGATCCCTTCCGCACCGCCGACCGGCTGCTGAACCAGCTCAAGGCCAAGGTGATTTTCGTGGACATGCACGCCGAGGCCACGTCCGAGAAGATCGCGCTTGGCTGGTATCTCGACGGGCGGGTTACCGCCGTGCTCGGGACTCACACGCATGTTCCCACTGCCGACGAGCGCGTGCTTCCGAAAGGAACGGCTTACATCACTGACGTCGGGATGACCGGGCCGTACGAAGGTGTTATAGGCGTCAACAAAGAGCAGATCATCGGGCGGTTCCTGAACAACATGCCGATTCGATTTGAGCCTGCGACCGGGGACGTGCGCTTGAGCGCGGTCGTGATCGAGAGCGACGATTCAACTGGACACGCGCGATCCATTCAGCGCCTGATGCTGACGTAAAGTCTTCCGGAAAAGATCTTAACCGCAGAGTTCGCAGAGTTAGCGCCGAGATCGCGGAGAAAATCGGCTCAGCAGTTTCCCTAGTTCATTTTTCCTTCGAGATGGTAGAAGGTCGAGTGCAGCCTGGGCCAGGGCTGCGTACGTATCCCGTGCAGTTGAACTTTTCGATAAAGCTTCGAGGTGGCGGCGCACAGTTTCCGCGTCGCCTCGAACAATCGGGCCGGTGAATGCTTTGGCTGGCCCGACTGCCTGGTAGTTCTCCAGAGTTTGCTGGACGATCGGCTGCATTCTTCTGCGTGCTTCGCGGGCAAAAATCCCGGCCAGGCGTGCCGCTTCTTCCGCGCTCGCAAGCAGCGCGACCAGCAACGGGCAGATCATGGTTGCAAACGCATGATAGGCGGCCTTCTCGTGTTTGCGGATTCGCCTGGGAACACCTTTTAAACTCCGGACAACATTTTCGGCGAGTCTGATCGCAGCCGCATCGCCTTCGATCGCAAATGTCACCCCGTTCAAGTCTGGGAGTGATCCCTCGATGAACGTCATCAGCGGGTGCACAGAGGCGACTTTGGCGGCTCGCTTGCGAAGCGCAGACAACGCCTCACTCGAGAGTACTCCGCTGGAGTGAAAAGCAAATTGTCCTTTCCACGATTTCGCGGTGAACTGCTCAGCCGTTTCGGCGATCTGCGAATCGGGCACACAAAACCAGACCAGATCGGAATCCAGTCTCGCTGTTCTAGCGCCTGAAGCTTTAGCGCGTACCTTCCTCGCCAGGCTTTTCGCTCTCGCCAGTGATTTGGCAGTGGGGCGGGCCACGATCTCCTCAATCCGGTACCCGGACCGGTGCAGATGCACGGCCAGCGCCGAGCCCAGCCGCCCGGGTCCAACAATTGCAATCGACGGATGCTTCACGCGGGGAGCATAGCAGGAGCGGTCCAGGAGTGCGAACTGCGCAGCTCTCGTATATTGGTTGCTATGCCAAAAGCGAAAGCGTCAGAAGGGAAAGCCCGAGTCCTTTCATCTCGGGAAGCCTATCGCGGGCCGGTCTTCTGGGTTACAACCGACGACGTCCTCGAACCCACAGGTGTTCGCGTCCGCCGCGATGTGGTCCGGCACTCGGGGTCGGTTGTCATCCTGGTGGCAAGAGAAGGAGGCAGTGGACCGGAGGTTCTGCTCGAACGACAGTATCGGCATGCTGCCGGGCGGTTCCTATACGAACTTCCCGCCGGAAGAATCGATCCCGGCGAAAAGGAACTGGCGGCGGCGAAACGCGAGCTTCTTGAAGAAACGGGCTTTCGCGCGCGCCGATGGAAGCGCGTCCTGCGCTTCTGGGCCAGCCCCGGGTTTGTAGCGGAAGCGATGTCCGTGTATCTGGCGACCGAACTTATACAGGGAAATGCTGAGCCCGAGGATGATGAAGTGATCGAAACCAGGTTCTTCCCACTAAAAAAAGCCGTCTCCATGGTCATTCAGGGAGGCATCCAAGATGCGAAAACCATAGCCGGCGTCCTCTGGCTGAATGAACTCGCGCAAGCAGTAAGTCTCTCTCCCTGGCCTTGACAGCCAAAATTCAGCGGACGCACAATGGCAGGAAATTGAGGCTGGGCGCAGGCGAGTGCACAGCCCAAGGAGACGTACGTGGATCGTTTGAAAGGTACAGTGAAGTGGTTCAACAATGCGAAAGGCTATGGGTTCATCGGACGCGATGATGGACCTGACGTGTTTGTCCACTACAGCGCGATTTCGAGTGAGGGTTACAAGAGCCTGCAGGAAGGCGACGCAGTGGAGTTCGAAATCGTTCAGGGGCAGAAAGGGCCGCAAGCAGCCAACGTAAGCAAGAGCGCGTAAGAAATCCTTTTTACCAATCGTCGCCCGGGAGAGTTCCCCACTCTCATCGCCGGACTTGTAGTTCGCCGGAGCCGCTCGGTTTCCCGCATTGCCTGAAATTGTTTAATCTTTTCCTGTGGACAATAAATCCATCGCCGGCATTCTCTACGAGACCGCCGACCTGCTCGAAATCGACGCGCAGGATTCCTTCCGCATCCGCTCTTACCGCAACGCTGCCGAAGCCATAGAGGGCTTACCTGAGCAGATTTCCGACCTCATCGGCGAACCTAAGAAAGTATTGGCGATCCCTGGCATCGGCAAGGGCATGCTGATCAATCTGCAGGAGATGATGAAAGAAGGCCGCCTGAGCCTTCATACCGAACTGCTGCAGAAATACCATCCATCGATGCTTCAGCTACTGCGCGTGCAAGGGCTGGGGCCGAAGACGATCGCACTCATCTGGAGCGCCTACAAGGTCTCCGACCTTGAAGGCGTGGAGAACCTCGCGCGCGAGGGCAAGATTCGCATTCTGCCCCGTATGGGCGAGAAGCACGAGAAGAAGCTGCTCAAGGCCATTGAGGACTATCGCAAGATTGCCGGACGTTTCTTAATCGATGCCGCGGAAGTGCAGGCGGCCAAGATCATCGAGCACCTGAAGAGTTATGCGGGAGTCGAAAAAATCACACCCGCGGGCTCGCTTCGGCGTGGACGGGAGACGGTCGGAGACCTCGACATTCTCGTGACCGGGCCGGCTTGCTGCGACGACGCCGAGCGGCAGAAACTGATTGACCACATCATCAAATTGCCCGGATTGATGGAAATCATCGCCCGCGGCGAGAATAAGGTCAGCTTCCGCATGCGCGGCGGCATGCAGGTGGATGTTCGCTTCCTCGCACCGGAATCATTTGGCGCTGCGATGCAGTACTTCACCGGATCGAAGTCGCACAACGTAACGCTGCGACAGCGCGCCTTGAAGATGGGTTACACGCTGAGTGAATACAGCCTGGCACGGCTGGACAATCAAAGCATCGTGGCGTCGGCATCTGAAGAAGATATCTACGCGGCGTTAAAGCTTGATTACATTCCACCCGAACTGCGGGAGAACACCGGCGAGATCGAGTCCGCCGAAAAACACGCGCTGCCCAGATTGATTGAGCAGAGCGATCTTCAGGGCGACGTTCACATGCACACCGTCGAGACCGACGGCCGCAACACGATCGAGGAGATGGCCGAAGCTGCGCGTGAGCGCGGTTACAAATATATGGCCATCACCGACCACTCGAAGAACCTGGCGTTTGCAAACGGCCTTGATGACAAACGGGCGGTCGAGCACATCGCGAGAATTCGCGCTGCCAATGAGAGCGTCGGAAGCATCCGCATCTTCGCCGGAATTGAAGTCGATATCCTGGCTGATGGCTCGCTCGATCTCTCCGACTCCGTGCTCGAACAAATGGATGTCGTCATCGCCAGCGTCCACTCGCACTTCGATCAAATGCCAGAGGAAATGACAGAGCGCCTGCTGAAGGCGATCTCAAACCCGAACGTGTCGCTGATCGGACATCCCACCGGGCGGCTTCTACTGCGTCGCGATTCCTATGCGTTCGATATGGAGAAGATCCTCGAAGCCGCGGCCCGCAACAAACTCGCTATGGAATTGAACGCTTATCCCGATCGTCTGGATTTGTGCGATCGCCACCTTCGAATGGCGAAACAACGGGGCGTCAAGATCGTCATCAATACTGACTCCCACCACACGACACACATGGAAAAAATCCGCTTCGGCGTACTGCAGGCGAGGCGGGCCTGGCTAACTGCTGACGATGTTCTGAACACGCTCCCTGCCGACAGATTCGCGCGCGCCATGAAGCATGATTGGCCACAAACTCAGCCAACGCGAGTAGAATCGGCATCGTAGAGGTTGTTATGGCCGATCCGTTATACACGCCTCCGTCCCAAGCCCCTGACGAACCCTCTACTGGTTTCGACATCGCTGAAGAATATGGAACGGCCCGCAAGTCGCTGCCGCCCGCGGGCATCGTCGCCATCTGCGTGATCGCGGTCGTCGCGATTTTTGCGATCTACGCCTTTACCCACAGGGCAAAGGCACAATCAACCGGGAACATTGATGATGTCGTGGTCGTGCCCGTACCCGGCCAGGACATGGTGCTCACCGCGATCAACGTATCGATCGAGAGCCACGACCAGAAGCCGCGATGGATCAAGTCCATTCAAGTAGCGGCGGACGTCAACGGAAACAAAATCAGCGACGACGCGATTCCCGCCGTGGATGCAAAGCGATATTTCACCGCGTTTCCCGACTTGAAGCAGCACGCGCTCGATCTGCTGAGTCTCGATACCCGGGTGAATGCGGGAAGCAAGATGCAAGGCACGGTTGTGGCCAGCTTCCCGGTCAAGGCTGAGGCGTTCGCCGCGCGAAAGTCGGTGACGGTTACCATCGCGCCTTACGACGAACTTCCGATTGTGATGACGAAATAGCTACTGATGTTTCTGCAAGTACTTCCTTCGCACCAGGTGATTGTGGCTTGCGGGATTCAGTTCATCGTATTTCAGACAGCTGATCGATCCATCGACCTCGAGCACTCCCAATGCAACATCGTGATAGCTGTTGATCCCATGTTCGCGTAGAGCGCGCTCGAGTTCGTCCATGCTGACGTGCTCTTTGGCCATATGGGCGGCAATCACCTGGCCGTCGTGAATCAGTAAACTCGGCTGGCCTTGCACAAGCTTGCGAAAGCGCCGGTTCCCACCGGAGAGCTCCGCCACCACGTAATTGAGGATCAACAAAGTGAATGCCGCGGCAATTCCGCCCAGCAAGGAATTGTCAGGGCCGGTCATCGCGTTCTGCACCGAGTTCGAGATCAGAAGCAGTAAAGTCAGGTCGAAGGGCGTCATCTGCCCGACTTCGCGCTTGCCACTGAGGCGTACGCCGATGAGGACGACAGCGTAGATCACCATCGTGCGCAAGACGATTTCTACGATCATGTGAGTGCCAGGGAACATAGGTCGTTCCCAAATGATACCATTTCTTATGGTATAATACCATTATGAATACCACAATAAACATGGACAAAGCCGGGCGAATCGTGCTGCCTAAACCCGTGCGCGAGGAGTTGCAACTTGGCCCTGGCGACTCTCTGGAATTGGAGAGTACCGAAGATCAGATCCTGCTTCGGCCCGCTCGCGGGCGTGGTCGCATCTTCAAGGAACATGGGATGTGGGTCTTCGATTCCGGTGAACCACTCACTGTCGAGGCGGTGAACAAGACCATACGCCGGGTACGCGAAGAACGCGATCGCCGCAATCTGGGTCGATACAAGTGAAGTACTTCTTCGACACCTCAGTGTTGGTGGCGGCAATTTCCGTGGCGCATATGCATCACGCCCGAAGTCAAGCCGCATATCTGTCGGCTGACAAGGCCAATTTCAGCTGCGCCGCTCACAGCCTGGCCGAAGTTTACTCAACGCTTACTCGCTTTCCGGGAAAACAACGCATGACCTGTGAACAGGCGCTCTTATTTGTGGACGACATTAGACAGCGGTTCACGGCGGTGGCGCTCGATGAAGGAGAATATTGGTCTGCGATCAACAACTCAGCCGCGCAAGGAGTCGCCGGAGGCACGATTTACGACGCTTTGATTGCCCGTTGCGCCGTGAAGGCAAAGGCTGGGACGCTTTTTACCTTGAATGTCGCGCACTTTCGCCGGCTTGGACCCGATATCGCGAAACGAGTTCAAACTCCTTAGCTGTTATAGTTCCGCATTTCTTAACCTCAGCGAATTCGCAATCACCGAGACGGAACTCAAGCTCATCGCAGCCGCGGCGAAGATCGGGCTGAGGAGTAATCCGAAAAACGGATACAAAATACCGGCTGCGATGGGCACGCCAATCGAGTTGTAGATAAACGCGAAGAACAGATTCTGGCGGATGTTCTTCATGGTTGCGCGGCTGAGCTTGCGGGCGCGAACCAGTCCCGCCAGGTCACCCTTCACTAGAGTTATGCCCCCTGCCTCGATGGCAACGTCAGTGCCTGTTCCCATGGCAATTCCAACGTTCGCTTGCGCGAGAGCTGGGGCGTCGTTAATCCCGTCGCCGGCCATAGCGACGATCGCGCGTTGCTGTTGCAGCCGACGAACTATCTCTGCTTTCTGCACCGGCAGAACTTCAGCTTCAAAGCGCTGAATCCCGAGTTCCTTAGCAATCGTCGACGCTGTCGTGCGGTTGTCGCCGGTGAGCATCACGACACCGATGCTCTCTTTCTCCAGTTCGCTCAAAGCGGCGGATGTGGATGCTTTCACAGGATCGGCAACGCCAACTAGACCGGCGATGCGGCCGTCTATGCCGACGAAAACCACAGTTTGCCCGCGTGAACGGAGTTCGTTCGCGTCGTTCAAAAGCGAATCCACAGAGATTCCCCGCGCCCGGAATAGTGAGTCATTGCCAGCCAAGATAGACTCGCCGGCGACCGTTCCCGAAATTCCTTCTCCGGCGTGAGACCGAAAGCCCTCGACCGTCGAAAGATTCAGGTCTCTCTCTCGCGCCGAGCTAACGATGGCTGAGGCCAGGGGATGTTCACTTCCCTGCTCCAGCGACGCCAGTGAACCGATCACTTCGTTTTCTGAAAATCCGCCGATTGGTTTGATCGAGACCAAGCGAGGCTTGCCTTCGGTCAGCGTGCCGGTTTTATCGATTACGAGTGTGTCGACTTTCTCCAGTGTCTCAAGGGCTTCGGCATTCTTAATCAACACTCCAGCGTGCGCGCCGCGGCCAGTTCCGACCATGATCGCCATTGGCGTCGCCAATCCAAGAGCGCAGGGACACGCGATAATCAGCACGGCCACCGCGTTGACGATTGCATGTGCGAGCCGCGGCTCAGGCCCCCAGACCGCCCAAACTATGAACGTCACAACGGCGATGGCGATCACCGCCGGCACGAACCAGCCCGAGACTTTGTCGGCCAGGCGCTGAATTGGAGCTCGGCTGCGCTGCGCATGGCTGACGAGATCGACGATCTGCGCCAGCATCGTCTCACTGCCTACGCGTTCGGCGCGCATGACGAAAGAGCCGGAGGCGTTCACTGTCGCACCAATGACGCGGCTGCTCTCAGATTTTTCGACCGGAACCGATTCCCCGGTGATCATGCTTTCATCTACTGAGCTGTGGCCCTCGATGACCACGCCATCTACCGGGACCTTTTCACCCGGACGCACGCGCAGCCGGTCTCCCACTCGTACCTGCTCAAGCGGAACATCTTCTTCTTTTCCTTCCCGCAGCAGACGGGCAGTTTTCGGCGCGAGATCGAGCAAGGCGCGAATCGCGGCCCCCGTTTGGCTGCGTGCGCGCAGTTCGAGAACCTGCCCGAGCAGCACTAATGTCACGATCGCGGCCGCGGCCTCGAAATAAACTGCCGGGCGGCCGCTCATCTCCCGCATAGAGGCTGGAAACAGTCCGGGAGCGAGTATCGCGATCAGGCTGTACAAATAGGCCACGCCAGTTCCCATCGCGATCAGCGTGAACATGTTCGTCGAGCGGTTCACGATCGATGCCCAGCCACGCTGGAAAAATGGCCAGCCTCCCCACAAAACGACCGGCGTCGCCAGAAGCAGTTCGATCCACTCCAGCCAGCCGGCGGGAAAGAAGCGTGCCAGTCCCAGACCTCCCATCATTGGCGCCATCGCAATCGCTAGCAGCGGGATGGTGAGAACGACGCTGACCCAAAATCTCCGCGTCATGTCGCGCAGTTCTGGATTCTCTTGGTCCTCGGCCGAAACCGTGCGCGGCTCGAGCGCCATGCCGCAGATCGGGCACGCACCCGGCCCCGGTCTCACGATCTGGGGATGCATGGGGCAGGTGTATTCGGTTTTTGATAGTGAAATCCGGTCCGGCTCAAGCGCCATGCCGCAACTGGGACAAGGTCCGGGTTTCGCTTCATGCACTTCCGGGCACATGGGACAGACATAGGCTGTTTGCGGAGGCTCCAGTAGCGACGTTTCGGGTACGCGCTTCGGAGCTGGGGCACCCAACGTCACCAGGCCACCAGCCGGCTTCGGTTTCAAATATTGCTCAGGGTTTGCACGAAATTTCTCAGCGCAACCAGGATGGCAGAAGTAATATCTCTCCCCTGCGTGTTGGGCGCTTGCTTTCGCGGTCGCGGGATCCACCATCATGCCGCAAACCGGATCACGCATTAGAGTTGGAGCAGGGGGCGAGGTCATGATTGAAGTCAGAAAGTCAGAAGTCAGAATTTAGTGTAAAGACCGGACAGTAATCTCAGAGTTAGAAGTCAGAATTCACAAGTAAACTCGCGAGCGTTAATGTTTCTTACTTCTGCATTCTGACTTCTGAATTCTGAATTCTGCCTTCCTTTAACAGATTACCGAAGGTGCCGCCAGGATGCGGCCGCGCGATGGTGTATCTTAGCTGCGGAGGACGTTGAGCCGAAAATGACTCAGATGGAAGTTTCCTATCGCTATGTGGGCCGCCCGACTGAAGCCGTGCTTCGCGCCCTTGACAATGTTCGCGAGGTGTATGGAATCCGGCGCCTTCGCTTCAACGAAAAAGAGCAGGTGGTGCGGGTGGAATACGATGCCTCGCGATTCAAGGACCCGGTGGTTGCCAATCTTCTGCGCGGCGCCGGCCTCGACATCCGCGAAAAGCTCGCGCTTGCCTGATTGTTAGGAAAATCGATTGCCGGAGGGTGAGGGTGGAAATGCTTGCAGAAAATGCAAGGGGCGCCCAAGAAAACCTCTGGCCGAAGTTATTCTCAAGTGCGCCCCGTTGCGCGCCACTTCGTCTGGCATCAAACATAGCATGCTCTTGGCCAATTGCAAGTAGTTGAAAAATCGAAGTTATCCACAATTGGCGGCTGGTAGGAATTGCCGAAGGGCGGAAAGAATTACTGTGTCGCGCCATCCCCTTATCACCTCATCCTCCGAAAGATTGTGTGCCCAAACGCTACCGTGCAGGTTGCAGTTCCCAGGTGAGCGGATTTGGTTATAATCGAACCGTCCCACCTGATTGCACGCGCCCTTAGCTCAGTTGGATAGAGCGTCTGGCTACGAACCAGAAGGTCGGGAGTTCGAATCTCTCAGGGCGCGCCATTTTCCCTCATCTCTGCTGGTCTTTTCCGATAGAATCCGTTCGCGGCCCCGTAGCTCGATTGGATAGAGCATTGGTCTTCGGAACCAAGGGTTGGGGGTTCAAATCCCTCCGGGGTCGCCATAACTGCACGCCTGATTACCCACCCCACCTTCGTGCCATTCGCTGGCACCACTCGGCTATAGGCGCAAGCGCTAGAAAAAACTATATTTACGACCGTGCGTGAGATCACGTTGGCCTTGGGGACTAACACAAAAGTTGCAGGGCGTTGCATAGCAGCCGCCCTGCCAATGTTCGGGACGAGAAGTTGATGACATCGTAAGCTGTTGAATCTAAAACAATTTGATTCTTGGTAACTAAGGTGCATTGTAAGTACCTAATCTGCGTGTAACCGTTGGGGAGGGGCCGAATCGCAGGGCCATCGAAGCTCCCCACAATTGACTGTGATTTCCCCCACAGTTGCATAACTTGGAGGAGCATTATGAGACGAGTACTCTTGTTGGCTGTGCTGGCGCTGGCTCTGCCGATGACCGCCATGGCCAGCAGCATCGATTACGCCGGCTTTGCCACAACCACACCTGCCTCGCTTACAGGTGGAGTTACTAACAATGGCAGCGTGGCTCTAACGTTTCACCAACTATCCGTAAATGGTGGCGCTTCGGGCCCCGGCACAATCACGATTTCCTTGACGCTCGGCGCCGCTACTTCCTGCGGAACGGGCTGTTTGACCGCACCGATCGCATCTGGGACAGTCCAGGTTTGGAACGGTGTCGGAACCCTTCTTTTCACCGGCACTTTCAGCGGCGGCACGGCCTCTGAGAGCGGCGGAGTCAACCTGACGCTGGCTGGCTTCACCACAGGTGGAAACACCGTCGCAGGAGTTTTGAAACTTGGCCGTAGCGGCTGGTTCGGCAGCAGCGACACGATCGTGACTCCCGAACCCGGAACACTCGGTTTGCTTGGCACCGGCCTGATCGGTATGGCGGGCCTTGTCCGGCGCAAGCTGCGTGCATAACCTTTAACCCTCTGATTCGAGCCAACGAGTCACTTGCCTCGAAGCCCCGCCCAAAAGCGGGGCTTATATATTTGGCGGATTGTTGAGAATCAGATTACTGCGGTAATCCACCTCCGGCGTTGTCGGTTGACCCTGCGGCTGAGTCCTTCTTAAATTCTTTGCAGGGGGCTTCTCCAATGAAGGACATCCACGAGGTACTGCGGCGCAAGCAAGCCCAATACGCTCAACTCGGCAAGCAGATCGAGATGCTGCAGCAGGCGGCGGAAAAGCTCCGGGAAGTAGCGCCACTGCTGGCAGAGAATGAGGACGACGATTCGTCGATTCTGGCCGATGTGGATGAGCCAACCCCCACCGCGCACAGGGCAGTTGCTGCCCATGCGGCCGCGCCAAGCCAGCCGTCCGCGGCTAAACCGATCTCACGCGTGGCGCCTCGCTGGCCGTAGAAAGTCGGCTGTTGGCTTTAGGCCTTCGCTTTAGGCTTCCATTGATGGAGGAAAGTCAGTAAGTCTTCCGGACCCAGAATGCGTGCGTCTTTGAACTCGCCGTTTCTCTGGCTGTAAATAAGCTTTCCTGTCGAGTCAAGCACGGCCACTGCTGGAACTTTGCGGTCCATTGGGACTTGATACTGGTTCAGCAAATCGGCGTTCTTGTTGCCATCGCCGATGTCCACGTGAACCACCTCATAGTTCGCGTTGAGAATGGGGGCGATGTCGGGACGATGGAAGGCTTTCTCCAGCACGTGGCAGTCGAAGCACCAGTCCGCACCGAAGATGACGAGTACGTGCTTGTGCGATTTTGCTGCGCGGGCCAGCGCGGCCTGCACTTCCTGGCGGGCATTCGCGCCTTCTGGGTAAAGCTTCTCAGAGACCGAAAGCGGCTGCTCCAGTTTGCGTTCGTCGGTGCGTTCAGCGGCCAACAGCTTCCACGAGTTTCCCTGCAGTTGCCAGAGTTGCGTCAGCACCACATACAAAGTGCGGCCCGGCGGGGCTGTGTGCACCGTGGCTTCGAAATTCACCTGATGAATTCCAGGCTGGGGATCCGCCGATTGCGAAATCTTCAACTCCACTCGCGTAGCTCGCAACCCTGCCCAAAAGGCCGCGTCCGATTCAGCCGATATCTCCGAGGATGCTTTGGTGACCACGCTGATCCTGGCCGCCGGCTGGGCGCTGTAAAGTTCCTTGAGCGCGCCGGCGTCACCACGAACCACTGCGGCCTTCCACTGCTGGAGCGGCGCGAACACGGCTGCGGTCTGGGCATAGCATAGCCCTTGTAGAACGGCGAAAATGCCACTTAGAACGATCCAACGTCGCATGGAGGTAGGGCTTTCAGTATAACCAGTTTAGACGTAGCGCCGACCGCCCCGTAACCGGCCCGGTAATCCGGTGTTTGCGGTATTGCCGACTAAGCTCCCAGACGCGCCATAATGATACATACTGCGGGTTTCCCAACGAAGCGGGGAAATGTGCAGCTCCCCGGAATGGCTGTCAAAATTCTTATCGCCGACGATGACGCCTCAATCCGGCGCCTCCTGCGGCGCCTCATAGAGAGTCACGAGGACTGGAAAGTCTGTGGCGAAGCACAGGATGGCAACGAAGCCATCAACAAGACCAGCCAACTCAATCCCGATGTCATCGTGATGGACCTGGCGATGCCAGAAATGAATGGACTGCAAGCGGCGCGGACGATTTCGCAGAAAGCTCCTGAAACTCCTCTGTTGCTTCTGACGGTACAGCAGGTTTCGAAAGAGCTGATGAAGGAGGCGCGCCATGCCGGCTTCAAAGGCGCGATTTCAAAAAGCACGGGGAGCGAAGTCGTCAAGGCGATCGAAGTGCTGCTTCAGCGGCACACGTTCTTCCAGCCGGTTCGCAGCGACGTGTTTGCCTGGTAGCGCTTCATCAACCCAATTTCTCGAGTGTTCGCCTCAAACCTGCCTCTGGTTCCGGAGGCATTCCGC
>JBKPSP010000215.1:0-9240 GCA_046735175.1 Acidobacteriota bacterium | reverse complement strand
CGATTCTGGTCCGTTAAGGTGAAGTTCGGAACAGGTTCTCCGATCTCCAGCCGCTTCACAGTCGCTGGATTCACGACCTGATTGAGGAGCCTCAGTCGTCTGGCGGCAAGCGGATCAGGCTCAAGCCCTTGATATTTGTGTTCACGAATGCCTTCAACGAACGATGCATTCGCTTCGACCACCAGCCTGAAGTCGACGAGCATACCCGGACGCAGGCCTTGCAGGTCTTTCACATCCCGAACCGAATATGGCATCGTCATCGCATCCATGTAACCTGGAATGGCGTCAGAAGAGACGACCACTATCTTGTGGGCCGGATCCAGCTTAAGGATCAATCCCTTTACTGAGTAGCGCTGGTCCGCGAAAGACAGGCTGGCGGAGAGAAGCAAAAGGCAGATCCAGTATCGCCGCCGTGGATATTTCACTTCTTGATCTCCGCGGACGAGGATGTGTTTTGTCCACCGCCGAGATGAACTGCAGTGCGATTCAGTTTGCTGAATTCTTGATCAAATTCCTTGATCTCCAGAAATTGGTTTTTCGGCACGTCTGTGAAATTTTGGCGCGCATTGCTCGCCGGCCACCAGATTTCGAGATCCAGGATTCGCGCGGACTTGCCCAAACCGATGTGTTGCTCCAGGGGCGAGGCGCCGAACGATCCCCCGCTACCGACGGTGCGGTAAATTGATCGCGAATTCTTGCCTTCATTTTCTACGTTAACTTTGATCCTTGCACCGAGCGCTGCGCGATTGCTTTTGACTCCGACGAGCTTTATGTTCAGCCAGTCGTTGCCGCTTCCAGGATTCGCAAACAATCGAAAAGCATGCGCATCGCCCGGGGTTGCGCCGCCGGTCACCGTCAGGATGTCCTCGTTCCCATCCCGCGCCAGGTCTGCAAACGCGACCGCGTGTCCCTTGTGCAGTTCACCGGTACCGGAAGCTGCAGTCACGTCCGAAAAATGTTTCCCCTCATGATTACGAAACAAGAAATGTGGAATCAGCGCCGCGTAGTTTGGATATCCATTCCCAATATAAAAGTCGAGGAAGCCGTCGTTATCTATGTCACCGAAATTGGCGCCCATCGGCATGTAAACCTTGTCGAGACCGGCGTCGGCAGCAACATCCTTAAAGGTGCCATTTCTTTCGTTGTGATACAGCTTCATAGTCAGAGCGTTATGGGGCAAATTGGAAATGGTGCGCACGCTCTCCTCTACCGAAATGTAGTAACTGTTGACCAGGAGATCCGGCCAGCCGTCATTGTCATAATCGAAGAACCAGCTCGGAAAACTGTATCCAGGCCCCACCACTCCCGCGGTATCCGCGACTTCGGTAAAAGTATTGTCATGATTGTTGTGATAGAGGAGATTGTGGCCACCGTACACGGACACATAGAAATCTGCATAGCCATCATTGTCGTAATCGGCGCTGACGACTGCTTTGCTGAACGCTGTCCGGTCCACACCGGCCATGTGCGCAATGTCCTTGAATGTGCCGTCGCCGTTGTTCAGGAAAAGCTGCGCCGGGCCATGCTCTGCCGCGACAAATAAGTCGACCCAGCCATCATTGTTAATGTCTGCCCAAACGGCGGTTTGTGTGGCAGTGAGAGCATCGGCCAAACCCACCTGCTTCGTCACATCAGTGAAGGTCCCGTTACAATTTCCCTTCAGCAGCGACTTGCGCATGGGAATTTCCCATCCCCCGCGCAACACCAGAATGTCCGTACAGCCATCGTTGTTGTAGTCGGTCTGAATCATATTCAGGCCGCCCAACTGGTCTGACAAACCTGCTTTTTCACTTTGGTCGTTAAAAGTGCCGTCGCCATTGTTGTGAAAATAATGCAAATGCTCGCACATGTTCATGCTTGAGGTCACAACGTCCAACAAGCCATTGTTCTCAAAATCGTCAACAATAATCCCGCCAGCCATCGACTTCAGTCGTATTCCGGCTTTCTCGGCAACTTCGACAAAGTGCGGCGCCTGCTCCTTGGAATCAAACACGGAGAGCGGGATCAGGTACTGTTTCGGCACCCCTTGCGGATGCTGACCCACGGTCATGTATGCGTAATTTAACAGCCACCGAATGGCGAGATCGTTCGGAGCTCTTTCGAGATATCTCTGAAAATATTCAATCGCCTTCAACGAATCTTCCTTCTTCTCAAAAGACATGTTGGCGGGCGGAGGAATAAGGCAGCGTTCGCCGGGCTCATCATAGATCCCGTTCTTCATTTCGGAGCGGTGCAGGTACGCAACGCCGAGTTCTTGATCAAAGGTAGGCACTACCTCTGGGCTCAGGTCTTTTGCGACCTCATAACCTTTTAGATATTGAGCGATGGCCTCGTCCATCTTGCCGGCATACGCATACAACTGACCCAGGCCGTAGTATTCCTGCGTCAAGTCCAGCGGATCCAGGTCTGAAACGTGTGCGGAATTCGCGGGGGAAAGGACTTCTTTCAGTCGCTCGATGGCCTTTCCATAAGAATCCTTTCGTGTCTGACAGATCTCTTTAAGGTCCTGACCCCATCCGGGCGGCTTGGGCAGCTTGAACAACGCAGACTGCGCTTCTCCAATTCCTGAAACATCCGGAGTAAAGCGGATCGCACCTGGCGCCAGCAGCGCACTGAGCACAGCCGGCTGGCCGCGCCCGATAGTTTCGCTTGCTTTGACGTCAGAAGTCGGGATTATTTCCAGAATTGCATACCCTTCTGGGATGCGGGCGATCTTCGAAACTTGACCCGACGTCAGTCCTTGTAATGCCTCCCTGAGTTCAGAGCGAAGAGAATTCGGATCAACCAGGCCCATGTATCCACCGGCCTCGCCAGTGGGGTCGATTGACTTTTCTTTCGCAAGGGTGACGAAGTCTTCGCCTTTTGTGAGCCGCTCAGCAGTCTGATGGGCCGTGGCTTCGTCCGCCAGGACGATTACGCGAAGAGACAGTTCATGGGTGGTGGAGGTGGTCTGAGCGTTGCAGTGCAGGCACAATAAAGTAAAGATCAGAAACGCGCACGCGTTTTTCCGGGACGCGCATGTACCTTTCATGCCGTTTAAGTGTACTTCAACATTTCTTAGGCGCTACTTTGACCAGCCGCGGTTCGCAACCCGGCCAACACCTTCCTTCAGCGTGACCAACTGGTTCGCGGAAATATTGGTAAAGGTGTCATGCACTCCAGTTGGCCAATACACATCGAGATCAACCGAGCCTATGCTTCCCAAACCGAAGTGCAGCCGCGGGTCGTTGCACGAAAAGAAACTCGACTGACTCAAAACTGCCTGGGCCTGGCTTTTTCCACCATAATGCACTACCACACGTGCTCCGATGGCGCTCCGGTTTGACTTCGCGCCCTCCAGCTTCACCTTGATCCAGTTTGCATTTCCCCTAACGTCATTCCGCAATAACGAAGGAGGCTCGTTCAGATTGATAACGAGAACATCGATATCACCATCGTTGTCGAAGTCTCCAAAAGCGCATCCGCGACTGCAATGCGCGGATGCAATCGCCGGCCCAGCCTGGCCCACCAGCTCTTCAAAAATCCCCTTGCCGAGGTTCCGAAAGATCGCACGAGGCGTCTTGTTTGGATATTGTGGGAGCCGAGTTTCGATCGCGGGATAAATGTTTCCAGTCGTCATGAACAGATCGGGATAGCCGTCATTGTCGAGATCAACCATCCCTGCGCCCCAGCACACGTAACGTGTTTCGACCCCGAGACGAGAAGGGACCGTGGCATCGTCGAAATACGCCTTCCCATCGTTGCGATAGAGAACATTGGAATCGTCGGCAAAGTGGGTTTTGAAAATGTCGAGATGTCCATCGAGATTGTAGTCACCTAATCCGATCCCCATGCCGGCTTGCTCTGCGCCATCATCGCTAAGCGCCACGCCGCGCAGTAGTCCCTCTTCGCGAAAGGTGCCGTCGTGGTTATTCATGAATAGCAAGCTGGGCGTTGAGTCACACGCGACGTAGATGTCGGGCCATCCGTCTTCATCTAAGTCCGCCACCACCACGGTCATTCCGTAGGTAAGCGGAGCCTTATGAATACCAGCACGTTCCGTCACTTCCGTGAACGTGCCGTCCCCGTTGTTTTTGTACAGCGAATGCTTGCAGGCAGGCAGGCCGCGCGGCCCGCACTGGACCGGAATTCCTTTCCACATGCAACTGCTGTTTTGCCCGGGTACGGGCATGTGCTCGAACGAGAACCGTACATAGTTCGAAACGAACAGGTCGAGATGCCCGTCGCGGTCATAATCGACGAAGCTGCATCCCGCACCCCAGCGTGTATCTTCGTTCAGCAGGCCTGCGGCCTTTGTAACGTCTGTAAAAGTTCCATCGCCGTTATTTCGATACAGACTGTTCTGGCCGAAACGAGTGATGAAAATGTCATCGAACCCATCATTGTTGTAATCGGCAACGCAAACACCCGAACCCCACCCGGCAGAATGCAGTCCAGCCTTTGTTGTGACATCGGTAAAGGTGCCATCACGATTGTTCTTATAGAGACGATTGGTAGCACCGTCAGGCGCGCCCTCGAGCCGTGTGCCGGATAACAGAAAAAGATCCATCCAGCCATCATTGTCATAATCGATAAAAGCGCATCCACAACCAGTAGACTCCACGATGTATTTGGGCGTCAGCACCGAACCGTAAATGACAGGGTCGCGCAGCCCCGCCTGGTGCGCGACATCGACGAAATGAGCATTGAAGGGGCGACCGGACGGCGCCGCTCGTGGCAGGGCCTTCGCGGAGTGCGTTGAGACACCCTGAGCGTGAATTAGTTTGCTGCCCAGCGAAAGCGCAGTTCCCACTCCCAGCTCTGCGAACTTGCGGCGCGTAATGGTCATTTACTGATCAATACAACATTGCTCAAATGCTAGTTAATTCATTTTTTCTCGTGTGCGGCACGAAGTTTCTCCAGGACGTCGGTCGTCTGAGCATCGGCCGGATTCAGTCGATGCGCATGCTCGAGCACTGGCAAAGCCGCCTCGTCGTCCCCGAGCATGTAAAGGGTCGCGCCCAGGAGTACCACTGACCCGTAAAACTCCGGGCGCAAAGAGACCGCCGTCTGCAGGGGCTCACGCGCCTCCGAATAGTGTTGCAGGCGGAAGTAGGTAACTCCGAGGTTGTGCCACGCTTCAAACGATTTCGGATCAAGTTGCACGGCATGTTTCAGCGGATCGAGTGCATCGTCAAAAGCGCCGGCATCGCCAAACAACTGACCCAATAGGGTGAGTTTCTCCGGGTCGTTGGGATCAAACATCCGATGGCAAACTTCCCGCGCATTCTCGATGGATTGCGAATGGAGCGCGGTCGTGCAAGCGCGCGCTTCGGTTTCCGTGCTCTTGTGCTCGTCACGGAACTGATTGTACAAATCGAACTCGCGGGCAGCATCCTGCTCGCGCCCAGCAGTCGCGTATGCGCGCGCAAGCCGATAGTGAACGCGGTAGTCCCGAGGCAAAAGCTTGGCTGCACGTTCCAGATATCTCACTGCACTCGACACATCGCCCGACGAAACGTAAGCCACACCCAGGTGGAACGCCGTGTCAGGAAAAGGTGGATCTTCAACAACCGAGCCCAGCCGCCGGATCGCGGATGCATAATCGTCGGCTAGAAGGTCGAGCCTCCCGAAGTAATAAGTAAGGTAGCGCGACTCCCCCGCGAGCTTACGCACCTGCTCGAAGTGTTGCCGCGCTTCATCGTTCCGGCCCAGAGACAAGAGGCACACCGCAAACTGAAAATGCGCACTGGCATCCGAAGGATTTGCCGCCAGCGCCTGCTCGAACTCGTTCGCCGCCGCCTCGAACAACTCCTGTTGCATGAGCTGTGTGGCCTTGCCAAGGTGCGCCTCGATCTGCGGCTGTTCTGCGCACGCAAGCCATCCGCCAAAAACAATCACAAACCACGCCAGGGCGACTACTCTCATGCGCCGAATCGCTCCCGCGCAACCACACCGGCGCCTTCCTTCACGGTCACGAGTTGGCCGGCGGACAATCCCGTAATCTTTTCGCGAATACCGTTAGGCCAGGCGATCTCCAATTCTGCCCTCGCCGCCTGTCCCAACCCAAAGTGCAGTCGCCGATCATTGCACGACAGATAACCAGAAGACGCGAGTACCGCCTGGGTCTGCTTCCGCCCACCGTATGTCGCAGTCACGACTGCTCCGATGGCGCTGGTATTCGATTTTGTACCCACCAGCTTCACCTTTAACCACCGCCCTCCGCCCTTGACATCGTTGCGCAACAACGACGGCGGTTCGTTCATGTTCATGATGAGGATATCGAGGTCGCCGTCGTTATCAAAATCTCCGAAAGCTACGCCACGGCTGGAATGGGCTTCGGAAATTGCCCGGCCCGCCTCCAGCAGTTCCTCGAACTTGCCGCCGCCGAGATTACGAAACAAGACTCTCGGCGATTTGTGAGGAAACTCCGGATGCTTCCCCTCTACCTCCGGAAATGTGCTGCCCGTAACCCAAAACAGGTCGGGCAAACCATCATTGTCCAGGTCCGCAATTCCATTGCCCCAGCTGACGTACCGGGTCTCCACACCAAGGCCTGACCGCAATGTGACGTCTTCGAAATTCAAATGGCCTGCGTTCCGATACAAGGCCGCCGTGTCTTCGGCAAAGTGTGTTTTCAGCACATCCAGCGAGCCATCGGTATCGCAATCCCCGATCGCGATTCCCATCCCAGCCTGCTCTCTCCCGTCCTCATTGACCGCCAGTCCCGATTGCAAGCCTTGTTCCGCGAACGTGCCGTCGCCGCGGTTGTGAAACAGGAGGCTGGGAGTTGAATCGCAAGCGACGTATATCTCCTGCCAGCCATCGCCGTCCAGGTCGGCTGCCACTGCAGTCAATCCGTATGCAGGCGGCACTGCAGCGATACCGGAGCGCGCCGTAACGTCAGTGAAGGTTCCGTCGCCATTGTTGTGATAGAGCATGGGGCGCTCGCCAACCAGGCCGCGCGGCCCGCAATTCACCGGAACCCCTTTGAAGGTACAGCTCGGGTCCTTTCCTGTCGGCGGAATTTTGTCGAAGTCGAAGACGAGGTAGTTGGAAACAAACAGATCCAGGCGTCCGTCGCGATCGTAGTCGACCCAAGTACAACCCGTTCCCCAGCGGTTGCCCGGATGCACTAAGCCGGCCTTTTCCGTCACATCAGTGAAGGTGCCATCACCGTTATTTCGATACAGGGCGTTCTGCGGCCAGCCGGTGATAAAAACATCCTCGAAACCATCGTTGTTGTAATCGCCTACCGTCACACCGCACGCCCAGCCTTGGCGTGTAAGTCCGGCCTTGGCGGTCACGTCGGTGAAAGTGCCGTCGCGATTGTTCTTGTAAAGCCGATTGGTCGCGCCTTCGACCGGGCCATCGCGGCGCGTTCCTGAGAGCAAAAAGATGTCCAGCCAGCCGTCGTTATCGTAGTCAAAGAACGCCACGCCGCAACCCATCGATTCGAGGATGTAATCCATCCGGTCTGCCGGCCCATAGATCACAGGAGCGTGCAAACCTGCCTGCGCTGCAACATCGGTAAATTGGGCATGGAAGGGCAAGCCAGACGGCTTCCCGCGCGGCTGCGGCCTGACACCCCGCGTCGCCATGCCGCCTTCCTGGGCTTGGAGCAACGGTACCCCTGCAGCTCCTGCGGTTAGGATGGCCAGGAAGTCACGGCGGGTCATTACCGTAATAATAATCAATGTTCGGCTGCACGAACCGCAGGTTTGCGATGGTATCTTATGAGGAACTTTGCGGCCCGCCAGCGCTTTGAAAGCCATGTTCTATCGTTCAACTTCACGATTGACCAAGACACTGCTGTTGCTGGCACTCCTGGCGAGCCCAGAATGTGACTCTCAGAGTGCGGCCCTTCCCGGCCCTGTGAAATTTACCGATATCACCAAAGCAGCGGGCATCAGCTTTGTGCATTTCAAGGGAAACCAGGGCACTGCCATCAACCTTGAGGAATTTGGCCCCGGGGTTTGCGTTGCCGACTTCGACGGCGACGGCTGGCCTGACATCTACTTTGTGAACGGCCGCGACCGCTACAACCGGGGCATTTCGGTCCAAAACGCCCTTTACCGCAACAATCAAGACGGCACATTCTCGGATGTCACCGGCAAAGCCGGCGTTCCCGGCACCGGCTATGGCCTTGGCTGCATTTGGGGAGACTACGACAACGACGGCTCTCCAGACCTCTTTGTAACTCAGTACGGACGGAACGTCCTTTATCACAACAACGGCAACGGGACCTTTACCGACATGACGGATAAGGCCGGTGTCGCCGGCCTGGAGTCGGGCAAATTCCACAGCGGTGCGACTTTCTTTGATTACGACCGCGACGGCTATCTGGACCTTTACGTCGGCAGCTACGTGCAACTCGAGCCCGATGGCCCCCTGTATTGCAACGTAGGGAGCGTCAAAAGCAGTTGCCCTCCGCAAGCCTACCAGGGCAGCCCGAACATTCTGTATCACAACAGCGGCGATGGGACCTTCACCGATGTGAGCAAGGCAGTCGGTGCATTCCAACCTAAAGGCAAAAACCTGGCGGTCGGCGCGGGTGACTACGACAACGACGGCTGGCTGGACCTGTTTGTCGCCAATGATGGCCTGCCCGCATACCTATATCACAACGATCGCGGCAAGTTCACTGAGATCGCGGCCTCGGTGGACATGGCCTACAACCTGGACGGCAGGGAAATGGCGGCCATGTGCGTTTCGCTCGGGGACTATGACAACGACGGCTGGCTGGACCTGTACATCTCCGATTTCCAGGCCTTCGGCGACCACCTTTGGCGCAACGATCACCGTGGCCACATGCACGAAGTCACGGGTCAAGCCGGTCTTTTTGTGCCAACACTCAACGTGCTGAGCTTCGGCGGCGGCTTCTTCGATTACGACAACGATGGCTGGCTCGACCTTTTCATCGCAAATGGCCACGTCTACCCCGAGGTCGAGTTTTTTCCTGTCCGCCAACAATATCGACAATTAAATTCGCTCTTTCACAATCAGGGCAATGGCAAGTACGTTGAGACAACCGAGGCCGGTGGCATCTCCGCGCTTCCGACCCGGGTTGGTCGGGGAGTGGCATTCGCTGATTTCGACAACGACGGATCTACAGACATCATTGTGGCAAACAACGATGATCCGCCTGCGCTGCTTCACAATTCGGGCAGCTCGAACCATTTCCTGAACTTCAAGCTGGTCGGGACCAAGACCAACCGCGATTCCATGGGCGCGCGCATTCGCGTGGTTGCAGGCGGCATC
>JBKPSP010000214.1:0-14231 GCA_046735175.1 Acidobacteriota bacterium | reverse complement strand
AGATAAAACCTGGAGTACGGTTGAGAAGCATAAGGGAGCGAAGTAGAGGCGCTTGGTTGTTGGCTCAGGAGCACCACCGCTGTCTCACGTTGGTACTTTCAAAATCAAATATCCCCCCACCAGCGCAAAGATCACATCCGGCGCCCAGGCGGCCAGCACCGGCGGCAGCTGGCTGATGTTCCCCATGGCTTCGAACAATCCTGATACAAGGGAATAAACAACCGCGACTCCGATGGCAGTGGCGACTCCGGCGACCGCTCCGCGCTTCCCTGCTGAGAGCGCGAAGGGGATGGCGAGAACCGCCATCACGAATGTGATGATCGGAAACGCGAGCTTCTTGTAGAGCTGCACTTTCAGTTTGACCACTTCAAAACCGCTCTGCTGCAGATCGTGAATGTAGCGGCTCAACTGCTCGTAATTCATCTCCAGCGACTGCTTCACTTCCTTCTTGAAATAGGGCGGCTGCTCCGAGAGAACGCTGAAGGTCGAGACATCAAATTTCTTGTAGTCCTCGATCGCGGAGTTTTGAAACATGCGCTGCCAGCCTTGCGCGCACACCCACTGATTGAGCCTGTCATCCCACTGGCTGCGGTCGGCGTAGATGCGGTTCACAAGTTGGAAGGTCGTGGGATTGAACTGAAAAACGGAAAGATCGCCGAACTGGTTCCGGTCCGAATCGAACACCTGATAGTAGTAAATGGTGCCGTGCTGGCCGAAGATCCATTTACGAGAGGGGTTCAAATAGGTTTGCGCCGGCCGGCCTTTGATCCTGTTCAGGAGTTCGTCCTGGCGCTTGTTTGCGTGCGGCAAGTAAAACTGGTCGGAAAGAAACAGCGCTCCCGCGACCAGGCTTGCAGTCAGGAGCACGGGCACGATCACCCGATAAATGCTGGTGCCCGTGGCTTTGAGCGCAGTGACTTCGTTCGAGCGCTCCATCAATCCGAGAGTGATCAGCACCGCCAGCAGCACTCCGTATTGCGCGGTGTTGTAGAGGAAATAGGGTGTAACGTTCACAAGGTACGCGCCCACAATCCACGGCGGAACCTGATTGCGCAGAATGTCTCCCAGGAGTTCGAATACCGTAAAGATCAACGACAAGATGAGCAGCGAACCGACCACCAGGCCGAAGTTCACGACGAAGTCGCGCATGACGTAGTCGTCGAGAATCATGGGAAAGCTGGCGCGAAACACGCGGGTGCGATTAACAGCTCGCTCAAACGCGTTTTCGGTCGGAGTGCTGGGCAGAAGAAGCGTTCCGCGATGGAATTTTGCTTTCAGCGATGCCCAGCTGGTCTTCATGGCGGCAATTTCAAATGGCCGGCGCTCTGAGCGCCAAAGCAAGAATCCGCCGAGCACGAGAAAAACAAAATCGGCAAGCCACACTCCGAGACCGGGCGACAGTTTGCCCTGGCGCGCCAATGAAAGTCCGAACAGCGAGACGAAGTAATACGCGAACACCAGGATGATCGTCAGCACAAACCCAGCAGATTTTCCACCCTTCTTGGCCGAGAGTCCCAGCGGAAAGCCGACCAGGGCGAGCACAATGCAGGCGGTCGGCAAAGCAAAGCGGCGATGGAACTCGATCCAATACCAGCGCGCCACCTCCGGACTTTTCCTCGTCCGCGCAATCTGAGGCAACTGGAGCGTGGGCACCTGAGGGATCGATGCTTGCTGGACTTCTTTGGCCGCGCTGCCTTCGGGTAGAGGAATCGGCAGATCGGTTTCCTGAAAAGTTGAAATTTGGTACTGGTCGGGCTTGGCGGGGTCAAAATCGTGTGCCGAACCGTTGATCAGATGCAGGTGCAACGTGTTCCGGCTCTCGCTGACCAGGATTCCCTTCTCCGCCAGCGTTACTCGCGGTGCGGAGGGATTGCTGATGTCCGCAAGAAAGACGCCTTTCCAGATGGCGGCACCCTGAGCGCTCTTCACGTCGTGAACATAGAGCACCATCTTGGGGAAGCCTTCGTAAAACACTCGCGGCTGCACCTGGAAAGAAACCTGAGAGCCTTTCAGTTGGTCCTGAAGATGGACCAGTGCCTGTTGCGAACGGGGCGCCAGATAGACGCTGTTCCCCAGCGCGAGCAGCCAGGCGATCACAAAGAAAAACGAGAGCACGCGCAAAAAGTGCCACACACCAATGCCGCTCGCCTTCATCGCCGTGATTTCGCTGTCGGCGGCGAGGCGGCTTAGTCCAATCAGGATGCCGATGAGAACCCCGGCTGGTAGTGTGATGGTGAGCGCTTCCGGAATGATCAGGATGAAGAGTTGAACCGCGCTAGGAAGGGGCGCGCTGTTGCGAACCACGAGTTCGAGAATCTGGCCAAGTTCTTTGGTATAGATGATGAACGTGAAGATGGCGGTGCCGATCAGCGCATGCGACGTGACTTCGCCGAGGATGTAGCGGGTGAGGATGCGCATGGCTGATAACGGCAGGATAGCAAGACCCGAGCGAAGTCAGGAAGCAGAATGCAGAATGCAGAAGTAAATTGTGCTCGGTTTTACTTCTGCCTTCTGAATTCTGCATTCTGACTTCCGCCTCAGTATCCCGCCTTCTTATCCACCAACGCGAGGAGCGGCTGGCCCGCAAGGTATCGGCGAATGTTTTGGGAGAACAGATCGTACTGCTGTTCCCACATTTTGGCGTTCATCCCGGCGGTATGAGGGGTAATGAGGACGTTTTCCATGTCCCATAGCGGCGAGTCGGCAGGCAGTGGTTCTTTTTGGAAAACGTCAAGCCCGGCGCCTGCGATCTTGTTTTCTCGAAGCGCCTGGATGAGAGCGGACTCGTCAACCAACGCTCCTCGACTGACGTTAAGCAGAAATGCGCTCGCTCTCATTGCCGCGATCTGTTCGCGGCCGATCATAGCCTCCGTAGATGGAGTGACCGGCGCAGCAATCACGACGTAATCGGAGATGGCAAGCATTTTGTTCAGCTGCGACGTTGAAAATACCTGCTCTACAAATTCCGGCTTTGGCAGCTCAGTGTGCTCGCGCGTCGCCACGACTTTCATGCCGAAGCAGGCTGCGTGCCTCGCCAGGTTGCGGCCAATGGCCCCGAGGCCGACGATTCCGAGAGTGAGTCCGGCTAGCTCTTGTGGCCCGGAATATTCGCGCCAGATGGTCATCTGTCCCCACACTCTTTGTTGCTGAAAGCGAACGTCCTGAGGGATGCGCTTGGCTAGCGCGAAAATCATGCCCATGGCTTGTTCCGCGACCGCGGGGCCGTGGACGTCACGGCCGTTGGTGAGAAGCACATCGCTGTTTACCAGCTCAGGGAAAAGTAGCTGATGAATCGCGGCAGCGGACGAATGGACCCAGCGCAATTTCTTCGCGGCCCGAAACTGCTCAGGCCGCAACATGACCGTCATCGCAATTTCCGCGTCAACGATCTCGCGGTCGAGTTCGGCAAGCTGCTTGAGGCGCACCACCTCGAAGTCGGGAAAGTCGGCGCGAAGCCGTTCGGAAAACCAGTCGGGAGCAATCCAGATATCGACGTTGGCGGTGCCGATGAGGAGCTTGCGGATCGGGTCATTGAGTGATCGGGTCATCGGCCGATCTTAGCTGATCTTCGTCCTGAGATCCTGGCCAGTCATCTCTTTCGGCTCGGGCAGGCCGAGCATGCCCAGAATCGTCGGGGAGATGTCACGCAACGATCCGCCTGACTTCAGCTTGAGTTGCTTGGCATTCTCCGCAATCACGATAAACGGAACCGGATTCGTGGTGTGGTAGGTATGCAGGCCGCCGCTGACGGGATCAATCATCATCTCGGCGTTACCGTGATCGGCGGTAATCAGCATGGCGCCGCCTTTGCTTCGCACCGCAAGTTCGATCCGGCCTAGACAGGCGTCCACGGTTTCGACGGCTTTGATTGTGGGCTCGAGCTTGCCGGAGTGGCCGACCATATCGGCGTTGGCGAAGTTGACGACGATAACGTCGAATGTGCCGTCTTCGACGGCCTTCACCACAGTTTCAGCAATGCCGGCAGCACTCATCTCAGGCTTGAGGTCGTAGGTCGCAACTTTTGGAGATGGAACAAGCGCGCGATCCTCGCCGGGAAAGGGCTGCTCGATGCCTCCGTTGAAAAAGTATGTGACGTGCGCGTACTTCTCCGTCTCGGCCACGCGCAGATTTCGCATGTTCATCTGACCCATCACATTCGCCAGGATGTTGTCGAGAGATTCAGGCGAAATCACGACGGGCAGGCTGAACTTCTTGTCGTACTGCGTCATGCAGACGTAGGTCAGATTCTTGGGAACGCGATCGCGCGGAATCGCGGCGTCGAGGTCGTCGGCGCCCTGCAGATCGCGGCCGCCTTGCTCGTTCAAGCCGCTGTTGCGGCACAGAGCGCGCGTGATCTGGCGAACCCGATCGGCGCGGAAGTTGAAACAGATGCAGGAGTCTTCATCGCGAATGGTGGTGAGTGCCTGGCCTTTGGCATCGGTGCAGACGAACGGCACGATGAATTCGTCAGTCACGCTCTTGTTGTAAGAGTCTTTTACGCCTTGCACCGCATTGGTGAACTTGCCGCCTTCGGCTTCGCCGAAGACCATTGCGCCATAGGCTTTCGCGATCCGCTCCCAGCGGCGGTCGCGATCCATTGCGTAATAGCGACCGCTGACGCTCGCGATCTTGCCGATGTTGTACTCGCGCATTGCCTGCTGGAGCTGCTCGATATATCCAGCGCCGTTAGTTGGCAGCGTGTCACGGCCGTCCATGAAGGCATGCACGAAAACGCGCTCGACTCCGTTCTGCTTGGCCATTTTCAGCAGCGCGTGAAGATGAGTTTGATAGGAATGCACGCCGCCATCTGAAACCAGACCGAAGAGATGAAGCTGCCGGCCGCTGGTGCGAGCGTTGTTCATGGCTTCGAGCAGAGCCTGTTGCTTGCAAAAATCGCCGTTCTGAATCATCAGCTCGATGCGAGTCGAATCCATGTGCACAATCCGCCCCGCTCCGATGTTCAAGTGTCCGACTTCGCTGTTGCCCATCTGCCCGTCGGGAAGCCCGACGTAAGGGCCGCTGGTCTGAATCAGCGTGCTGGGATATTCGCGCAGCAGACGATCGTAAGTCGGCTTTCGCGCTAACGCGATGGCGTTGGCATTGGTTTCGGCGCGGTATCCCCAGCCGTCGAGGATGATGAGAACGAGTGGTTTGGGACGGGACAAAGTCAGCTCCTAGCTGTTAGCCCTTAGCTTTAGCTCACTGCTTCTCGGAAGCGAGCAGGTAAGCGAACATCCGCGAAAAATGAATTTACCAGATTACGCGGACGGGGTACTTCTGGAAGTCTCGATCCGCGGTGATGATTGGCCAGCCTTCTGCGATCGATTGCGCGATCAGAATGCGGTCAAAGGGGTCACGGTGATGTAGAGCGAGATTTTCGAATGCAATCAAATGATCCAACTCGATGGATAGGATTTCGACTTTGTTGTCCGCCAATTTGCTTATGATGTACGATCCAGCCGGCCGCGGGAGTTTCAACTTGCCGATTTGCACCTTGATAAGCATCTCCCAGATACTGGCTATGCTTATAGACAGGGTGCTCGGCCCGACGAAAACCTCCCGGGCAGTCTGTGACATTCGCGGGTCTCCGGCCACTCCCCACAAGAACGCTTGTGTGTCGAGAAGCGCTCTCATTTATCTGGTGCATTCTCGCCGGGAAAAATCTCACCGTCGTAAAACATCGCTTCGATTTCCCGATCAGCCTCGTCAAAATCATCCGGAACCAGGAACTCACCCCTGGCGCTGCCAAAAATTCGAGTCTTTGGCTCGTCATTGAAAGGAATCAACTTTGCGACGGGAGTGCCGGCCTTGGCAATGATTACCTCTTCCCCAAGGGCTACCCGCTCTAAGAGCTTGGAAAGATGGGTTTTGGCTTCATGGACATTGATTTCCATGAATTTATTGTGGACTAAGTCCTTAGCTAAGTCAACTGCTAAGTTCTACCCCTTGTAATTCAGCGCCTTCAACCCGAGGAATCTCGCGCCGCCACCCAACTCTTCCTCAATCCTCAGCAACTGGTTGTACTTCGCAACGCGGTCCGTACGCGATGCCGAGCCTGTCTTGATCTGTCCCGCTCCGGTTGCAACGGCAAGATCGGCGATGAATGTGTCTTCGGTTTCGCCGGAACGATGGGAGATGATGCTGGTGTATCCGTTGCGGCGGGCGAGATCGATGGCGTCAAGGGTTTCGCTGACGGTGCCGATCTGGTTGACTTTGATCAGAATCGAGTTGGCGACGTTCTTGTCAATTCCCTCCTGCAGGAACTGGACGTTAGTCACGAAGAGGTCGTCGCCGACGAGCTGGATTTTTCCGCCGATCTCCTGGGTTAGATTCGCCCAGCCTTCCCAATCGTTTTCGGCGAGGCCATCTTCGAGAGAAACGATGGGATAGTCATTCACCCACTTGGCCCAGAAGCGGACCATGTCGTCGGAGCTCTTGGATGATTTGTCGGATTTCTTGAAGACGTATTTGCCGTCCTGGTAGAACTCGCTGGCGGCGGGGTCGAGCGCGACGGCGATCTCTTCGCCCGGCTTGTACCCAGCCTGGGTGATGGCTTCGAGCACGACTTCTATGGCCTCGACATTCGACTTGACCGATGGAGCAAAGCCTCCTTCATCGCCGACGGCCGTATTGTATCCACGTTTTTTCAAAACGCCTTTCAACGTGTGAAAGACCTCAACGCCCCAGCGTAAAGCTTCAGAAAATGAAGGCGCGCCGACGGGCATTACCATAAATTCCTGGAAATCGACGTTGTTGTCGGCGTGCGCGCCGCCGTTGAGGATGTTCATCATGGGAGTAGGCAACGTGTTCGCACCTGCGCCGCCAAGATATCGGTAGAGTGGCAGTTCGTAGCACGTGGCAGCGGCACGCGCGTTTGCCATCGACACCGCCAGGATCGCGTTCGCGCCGAGGCGGCCCTTGTTCTCAGTTCCGTCGAGTTCGATCATTTTTTGGTCGAGGGCGCGCTGGTCGGCAGCATCGAAGTTGGCCAGGGCATCGGCGATCTCGCCGTTCACGTTCTCGACAGCTTTGAGCACGCCTTTGCCCACGTAGGTGCTTTTGTCATCGTCGCGAAGCTCGACGGCTTCGTGCTCGCCAGTTGAGGCCCCGCTGGGGACAATGGCGCGGCCGACGGTGCCGTCCTGGAGCCAGACTTCGGCTTCGACGGTGGGATTGCCGCGAGAATCGAGGACCTGCCGTCCGCGAATTTCGGAAATATTGCTCATGGACTTCCTTTCGAATTTAGATTCAGGGATTTCGCCGAGCCCGCCTATAAAATTTAGGCGTTTCCCTGTCAGGTATCCGATACCTGTATAAGTGCTTGGCATGAATGTGGGTGAAGTAAGGAATTATAAACGAACAGAATCGCTTGCCTCCGTGCTGGACCGGTTCTTTGCTCGCTTGCGGCCCGCGTAACTCGTCATCGCTCATCAGCGGCACGACTGAAGTGATGCCCTGATACGAAGCTCAGTCGAACAGCTCGTGTAGAACCCTTTGCAGACCAAAATTCATCACTGCGCCAGCGCCATCAACTCCTCTTCCGGCAGTAGCTGCAGGTCGATCCATCCTTCAACCGGAAGTGCGTCAGCGGGGAGTTTGTTCTGCCAGACGCTGAATCGCAGGCGCAATTTGGTTGCGGCTGGATCAGACGAGTTAGCCGACGACTCGCGTGGCAATGCGTATAGCCAGGCAAGCGATAGCCTGAACTCGAAGTTGCGGGCCAGAGCCACTGCCGCCCCTTCTTTTGGGAACGATTCCCCGCCGTCAGCGACACTCCAGTTCGATATCGCCTTATTCGTGATCTCCGCGCTCAGCCGTAAAGTTCGCCGGGGCCGCGGCGAGCCTTCTGCCCACGACTCCAGATTTGCCACGACCTCAAACTGACCTTCGGGAATTCCATCGGCGAAATCGATCCGGCCATAAACGTTCTGCTCGTCGATTCCGGCATACACCGACTCCAGCAGAAACACTTTGCCATGCATGGCGCCGGCACGGCGATCGGCGGTGTAGTGCGCCGCGCCCATCCATTCGAAATACCGAATGAGTTCGCCATCAATCCGTGGATGAATGTAATGGGTCTGGGGAGTGAAGCTGGGCTCGACAGTGCCGCCGATGATGGGTTGCGCGAGATAATCCGGCGGAGTTGCTCCGAGGGCCTGATACACGTTCGAGAGATGCTTGCGATAGAGTTCGTCGAACTCGCGATCGTTGGCTGAATGATGCTCAGGACCATACCACCAATTCCAGTCGCTCCCTTCGGCAATGAACAACTCTTCCAGCGCAAGCTTCCGCTGCTCCTCCGAACAGTTCGGTGACGCCTGCTCGTAGAAGTTGCGAGCATGGTAGAGATAATCCCAAGACTTATTGTCTTCGGGAGCGCCGATCCAGACAGTGAAATTCGCGTGGATCCAGGAACCGGGAGTCAGCGAGTTCAACACGTTCACATCGCGATGGCGCTCGATCGCCTCGGAAACCGTGAGGGCCTCGATCTCTGAATCTTTCTGCAAGGCGTCGTAAAACCTGCGCAGAAACTCGCGGCCGGATTCGGGGTAATACTCCCAGGCATTTTCGCCATCCAGAATAATCGGGAAAACCGCATCCTTGCCGCGTGATGTGACCGCCCGGGCTGCCTCCTTTATGTTGTGGATCAGATGACCCGCGGCTTCATGCGCCGGCATGCCTGAGTAAACGAATCCGATCAGGTCGGAGATAGCGTGGTCGCGAAAGATGAGATGCATGCGGGTCTGCGCATTCTCGTATCGGTGGATGGTATAGAGCTTTTCGGCGGAAGCATCCGGTAGATGGCCACTGCCATCGCGCATGAAGGACATGCCGAGTGTGCGCGAGAGCACGCCTTCGTCGGTGGCCATCCAGTTCACGCCGAGCTCGGCCGCGATCGCGAGAACTTCCTCAGAGACGCTGCCCTCGGATGGCCAGACGCCGCGCGGGCGCTGACCGAACACTTGCTCGTGGAGATCAAGGCCGCGTTTCAGTTGCTCGCGGGCATCTTCCGGATGGCGATAGCGATTCTGAGGCAGCGGCAGGCCTGGAGTGGAAACAGGGCCCTGATTGCTGTCGCAGACCAGCGGCAGGATTGGATGATAAAAAGCCGACGTGGAAATCTCAATGCCACCTCGCTTGGCAGCATCGGCGTGAGCGGGCAAAACTCTGTTGATCAGCTCGCGTTGCTGCCCGATAACGAAGGCCTGATCTTCCGGCGAATAGCCGCGGCCTTTGCGAACCAGTTCGGCAATCGAGGGCTCATCGAGAAAGAACTCATCAAACCATGCGAGCTGTGACAGGACCTGCAGGTCGGTGAAATCCTGAGGCTGATAGTATTTTTCGGCATTTTCGGGAGAGCCGCCTGACCCCTTGAAGCGCTCCCAAAGCTCGGCGTAACGAGGATAACGGCGGATCAGGTGATCGAGGTTTGCCTGAAATAAATATTGCAACGCGAACCGACGCTCCTCAGGGGTAAGTTCGCCCGCGGGACGAGATGCCACGCGCAAAAATGGGTCCTGTGCAGTCCCGGCGGCGTAATCCTGAATTTGCGTGATCAGAGATGGAACCAGATTGAAAGTTTGATGAACGTCGGGAAACTCATCCAGCAGTTTCACCATCCCGTAGTAATCTTTTAAGGCATGCAGGCGCACCCAAGGCAGGCGGTACTCGCCGGTGACAAGGTCTTTATAAAAGGGCTGGTGCTGGTGCCAGAGAATGACGACGCGTAAAACCGGCATGGGTGGCTGGAGTCCTGAGTAGAATGAATCTTGTGCAGGATAACAAAGCAGTCAGCATTCAGCACTCAGCCAGATCGGATACGAGGCGCATCAAAACTGGATTGGCTGAATGCTGACGGCTGATTGCTGAATGCTTGTTCAACGATGAACACTAAAGCTTCCACTTCTGCTCTGGTTCGCCACGACGTCAGCCTCATTTCAGCTGACGATCTTTATCTATTCAATGAAGGACGCAATTACCGCGCCTACAACCACCTGGGCGCGCACGAGGCCACGTTCGATGGCGAACCCGGAACGGTTTTCAGCGTCTGGGCACCGAATGCGCGAAAAGTGTCCGTAGTTGGCAGCTTTAACAATTGGGACCACAACACCCATGCGCTGCAGCCTCGCGGCAGTTCAGGGATATGGGAAGGCTTTATTCCCGAGGTCGCAAAAGGCTCGCTGTACAAGTTTCATATCGTTTCTCACAACCATGATTATGTGACCGACAAAGCCGATCCCTTCGGGGTCTATCACGAGCAACCGCCGCGAACCGCGTCGGTCGTCTGGGACCTCGAGTATCAGTGGTCAGACACTGACTGGATGAAATCTCGCGGCGGTCAGCAGTCGCTGCAATCGGCGATCTCCATTTATGAGGTGCATCTCGGTTCATGGATGCGCGTTCCGGAAGATGGCAATCGTTCGCTTAGTTATCGTGAGATCGCGCCCAAACTGGCCGACTACGTCCAGCGCATGAATTTCACTCATGTCGAACTGCTGCCCATCATGGAGCATCCTTTTTATGCATCGTGGGGATATCAGACGACAGGGTACTTCGCTCCCACCGCTCGCTATGGAACGCCGCAGGATTTCATGTTCTTTATCGATTACCTGCACCAGCGCGGCATCGGCGTGATTCTCGATTGGGTGCCGTCGCACTTCCCTTCTGACGCGCACGGCCTGGCATATTTTGACGGCACGCATCTGTTCGAGCATGCGGATTGGCGCAGCGGATTCCATCCCGACTGGAACACCTATATCTACAACTACGGCCGCAACGAGGTGAGAAGTTTCCTGCTTTCGAGCGCCATGTTCTGGCTGGACAAATATCACGTGGACGGATTACGGGTGGATGCTGTGGCATCAATGCTTTATCTCGACTACTCGCGCCGCGAAGGCGAGTGGATTCCGAACAAGTATGGTGGCCGCGAAAATCTTGACGCGATTGAATTCTTGCGGCAACTGAACCACGAGACATTCAAAGAGCACCCGGACATTCAGACCTACGCGGAAGAATCGACCGCGTGGCCGATGGTTTCCCGGCCAACGTACCTCGGCGGCCTCGGCTTCGGCATGAAGTGGGACATGGGCTGGATGCACGATACGCTTTCGTACTTCTCGCACGATCCCATTCATCGCCAGTTTCACCACAACCTGCTGACGTTCCGCATGCTGTACGGGTTCTCAGAAAATTTTGTGCTACCGCTTTCGCACGATGAAGTGGTCCATGGCAAAGGTTCGATCGTCGGCAAGATGCCGGGAGACGAGTGGCAGAAGTTCGCAAACCTGCGCGCATTGTACGGCTACATGTTCGCGCAACCGGGAAAGAAGCTGCTGTTTATGGGTGACGAGTTTGGCCAGGTGCGCGAATGGGGTCACGACCTGAGCCTGGAGTGGCACGTCCTGCAGTATCCGGTGCACTCGGGCGTGCAGAAGTGGATTGAACAGTTGAATCGGATTTATCGCGGCGAGCCCGCGCTGCACGAACTGGACAACGATCCCGCCGGATTCGAATGGGTGGATTGCAACGACACCGCGGCCAGCACAATCTCTCTTCTGCGAAAAGGAAAACGGCCGGAAGACACGATTCTGGTTGTTTGTAACTTCACGCCCATGCCGCGGGAGAATTACCGAATCGGTGTGCCGTTCGAAGGCTATTGGCAGGAACTGCTGAACAGCGATGCGCGTGAGTACGCGGGCAGCGGGATGGGCAATCTCGGTGGTAGGCAGGCGGAAGAGGTGCCGGCACATGGACGGCCGTATTCACTGTCGCTGACTTTGCCGCCGCTGGGGATCCTGTTTCTTAAACGTCAGATGTAGAGACGTTGCTTGCAACGTCTCTTCGTTATTCCCATAAAATTTGAGGCGTTACCGGCAAGACGTAGCAAGCTACGTCTCTACATTCAAACTCATGTCCAGTACTGGGGAACTCTTCGAACGTGCAGTTTCCATCATGGCGCGCCTGCGCGGGCCGGGTGGATGCCCGTGGGACCGCGAGCAGAATTTCGATTCCATCAAGCCGTACACGCTTGAGGAAACCTACGAAGTCCTCGAAGCGATCGACAATCGCGATTGGGACGAGCTGCGTGGCGAACTCGGCGACCTGCTTCTGCAGGTGCTCTTTTATTCGCAAATGGCGAGTGAAGAGCACCGATTCTCGATCGATGACGTGTTGGATCGCCTCTCGAACAAGCTGATCCATCGCCATCCGCATGTATTCGGAGACGTCACCGCCGAAACCTCCGCCGATGTCCTGCGCAACTGGGAGGCGCTGAAGGCCGAAGAGAAGAAGAAGCGGCTGGAGGCGGGCGGAGGCAAGTCGGCAAAGGTTGAGAGTCCAGTGTCCATACTGGCCGGCGTTTCATCCGCAATGCCCGCACTGCTCGAGGCCCACAAGCTCAGCTCAAAAGCTGCCCACGTGGGATTTGATTGGCCTGAAGTCGGCAGCCTTTTCGAAAAACTGCAGGAAGAGACAACCGAGCTCACAAATGAAATCGCGCAGCTCCCTGCTCCGCCTGGTCCGCAGAGTCGAGGCATTGCGGGATCGGGTAAGCCGCAGGTACCCGAAGAGCTGCGTCATAGGCTGGAAGAGGAAGTTGGTGATTTATTCTTTGTGCTCGTGAATATTGCGCGATATCTGTCGGTTGACCCTGAATCGGCATTGCGGAAGACGAACCGGAAGTTTCGCAGACGCTTTCAGTGGATGGAAGAACGCCTGCGGGAAAACGGGCGGACGCCTCAGCAGGCCACGACCGACGAGTTGGAGGATTTGTGGCAAAGGTCGAAGGAGCAAGAAAAGCTGTAAATCCCATTCACCACAGGGACACAGAGACACAGGGACACTCTTTTGGTTTTCTGTGCCTCTGTGTCTCTGTGGTGAAAACGCACTACGATGAAAATTGAATCCATCACGCTGCGCGAGCTGCGAATGCCGCTGAAGCATTTTTTCGAGACCAGCTTCGGACGGACGACGGAGCGGCGCGTACTTCTGGCAACAGTGCATTGCGAGGGAGTCGAAGGCTGGGCCGAGAGCGTGGCCGGAGAGGGCCCCTTCTTCAGCTATGAGTGGGTCGAAACCGCGTGGACGACAATCTGTCAATTCCTTGCTCCTGCCCTGATCGGAAAAACCATTTCGCAAGCAAAAGACGCGGCCGTCCTGATGTCGCAGGTTCGCGGCCACCACATGGCGAAAGCTGCGCTCGAAAATGCGGTTTGGGATGCGGAAGCAAAACAGAAGCAAGTCCCGTTATGGAAGCTGCTCGGCGGCACCCGGAAAGAGATCGCGTGCGGCGTTTCGATTGGCATTCAGGATTCGCACGAGCAGCTGATGCAAAAAATCGAAATCGAGCTCGCGGCCGGATATCAGCGGATCAAAGTCAAAGTGAAACCCGGCTGGGACCTGGATGTGCTTACAAAAATTCGCAAGCGCTGGCCAAACATTACTTTAAGCTGCGACGCCAACTCCGCCTATCGCCCTTGCGACCTAGAGCACCTTCGCAAGTTCGACGCTTTCAATCTGCTGATGATCGAACAGCCGCTCTGGGATGACGACATTTTCCACCATTCGAAGTTGCAGAAAGAACTGAAGACCGCCATTTGCCTGGACGAATCCATCCGCCAGCGGCGCGACGCGGAACAGGCGATTGCACTCGGCGCCTGCAGGATCATCAATATCAAGGTTGGCAGGCTCGGCGGCTTCAGCGAGGCAATTGCCGTTCATGACCTCTGCCGGCAGCACCACATCCCGGTCTGGTGCGGGGGCATGCTCGAGACCGGCATCGGGCGGGCCCACAACGTCGGGCTTTCAACCTTGCCGAACTTCAGCCTGCCGGGAGATGTATCAGCCTCGAAACGTTACTGGGCGGAGGACATTGTGGAACCGGAGATCGAGGTGGCTTCGCAGGGGACGATTAAGGTGAGCGACAAGCCAGGAACCGGTTATCAAGTGAAAATGGATCTCATTGGGAAGCTCACCACCCGCTCTCAGCAGATTCGGTAGTTAGCTTCAGGTTTTTTGAAGCCCGTTCCGCAGCGCCTAAAGGCGCTCAGTTCCTCTTCCTCATGCCGCACGCGTGAATGCATACCCTGATTTGACTCGAAAACTGAGCGCCCCGGAGAACCATGCAAAGCTGCTAGAATTTTAGAAAGACAATAGTTTCCGTGGTGCCCCTCCGGCGGTTTCTGTGGTGAATCCTGCAAGACTTCGACGGTTGGTCGTTCCCAAGTTGGAAC
>JBKPSP010000213.1:0-18252 GCA_046735175.1 Acidobacteriota bacterium | reverse complement strand
GGCCGGACTCGTCCGTTCTTTTCATCGTCCAAAGCCCGGTCAATCGCTGCGTCAAGGCGTCCAGCGACCAGATCGGTCTTAAGCTTCGCGTCCATCGGATCGGGATAATGTTTCTCGAGCCAAGAGTACAACTCCTCAATTTCCTGGCGAGAAAGTCCTTGGATAGCGCGTTCGATTTCCTTTACGGTGCTAGTAGGCATATATCACCTTCGATGTTGATTATCATATTACCCCACTGCCAACATGGCACTGCGTTTCCAAAGCAGACCCTCTCCAGCCGCCCACATCACCTGCGGCGTCCTGACCGCGCATCACACGCCCAGGCTGCACTAGCTGCTAGCGCGATCATCTTCAAACCTTCGATATATCGGCTGGAGATTCGATAAGCTTCTAAGTGTTTCCTACGTTTTGCTCGAAACTCGTCACACCTGCTTAAATAAGCATGTGGGTGAGTCTACTGTGATTCGCGTCGGCCCCGCCGGCTGGTCTTACAAGGACTGGGAGGGCATCTTCTATCCGCCGGGCATGTCGCGGCGGAAGCAGCATCCGCTGACGCTGGTGGCGAGCTGCTTTGACGTGGTCGAGGTCAACACATCTTTTTACGGCCACATCAAGCCGGAGATCGCCAAACTTTGGGCGCGGATTGCCTCTGACGTAAATCCCAGCTTCCTGTTCACCGCAAAGCTGCATCGCTCGTTCACACATTCTCCACTGGCAGCGACGGAGCCGACTTCCGCTGTCTCGATTCGCCCGAATGACGAAGATGAGCGACTGGCGCGCGAAGGACTGGAAGCTTTGGCCGCAACCGGAAAGTTCGGCGCATTGCTCATCCAATTTCCGGTTTCGTTCAAGAACACCGCACTGAACCGTGAATATCTTGAAACATTGCTGCGACAATTCATCGAGTATCCGCGGGCAGTCGAGGTACGGCATTCGACCTGGAACAATCCCGAGACGATTGCGTACTTCACGGAACGAAACGTCAGTTTCGTGAACATTGACCAGCCACTGCTGGGGCGCTCGCTTGAGCCGACTACGCACGTGACTTCCGGGATCGGATACGTGCGGCTGCATGGGCGCAACTACGATCAGTGGTTCGAGGCGGAGAAGGCTGCCGACCGTTACAACTACTTGTACAAGGCGAATGAATTAGCCGGCTGGAAAGAACGTGTGGAGACAATCGCGCAAGAGGCAAAGACCACGTTTGTGGTAACCAATAATCACTTCGAAGCGAAGGCGGGAGTGAACGGGCTACAACTCAAGCACATGCTCACCGGACGGCGGGTGCTGGCGCCCGAGTCGCTGTTGGACCATTATCCGGAGCTGAAGGCCATTGCGGACCCGCTGGGCGAGGGGCATCCGCCCGCGAGTCTGCCGCTGTTGAGGGACGAGAGGCTGGCGTGAGGTCAAATTTCAAAGTCGGATTGCGTGCAGCCTCGTGAACTGCTGAGCTTCGCTCAGCCGGACGGGCGAGGGCGCCCGTCCCCACATGGCCACTCTAGTTCGTATAGATCCGCACGTAATCCACCAGCATTTCTGACGGGAACGGGGTGGTGTTGTCCGGTTTACCCGGCCAATCGCCGCCGATGGCGAGATTCAGAATGATGAAGTTGCTCTGACCGCCGTCGAAAGGCCAAGAGGCTCCCGCGAGGCTGTTGAGGCTTGCCGGTGTGAAGGTCGCGTATGGCTGATTGGGATTGTCAATGTAATATGCAACGCTTCCCGGCTTCCAGATCATTCCGTAGGTGTGCCATTGCGCCGCGGTCTGGCCGGCCGGAAACGGAAACTGGGTACCAATGTTTGAGCCAGTGAAACCCGGCCCATGAACCGATCCCTCGTTCCAGTCGGGATTTGTCGCTGCATTCACGCGCTCAAGGACATCCATCTCGCCGCAGTTCGGCCAGTTCACGGTGGCGATGTTGTTGCCCATCAGCCAGGCTGCTGGCCAGAGTCCCTGGGCTTCGGGAACCATGGCGCGGAATTCGATACGTCCGTATTGAAAGCTGAACAGACCTTGGGACTTCAGGCGCGCGGATGTGTACACGTTCGCTGTGGGTTGTTGAGCAACGATGTGCAGGAATCCGTCGGTACCCACAAACTCGCTTGGATTCGCAGTGTCGCACGGAGCAGTTGATAATCCCCATGCGCAGTAATTTTCCAGTTCGTGGTTGCCGAAGCCGCTGTTGCCGGTGTCGTAAGTCCAGATGGTGGGATCGGGCTGGGCTGGAGTGGCGGAGGAGTTGGTGAATTCGTCACTCCACACCAGCGTGCCGGATGCGATGTTTGGAGAGAACGACTGGGTAACAGCAGAGCTCGAGACGCCGCCGGCGGCTGCGATGGCTCTTATCATGAGGTTCGAGGCGACGAGGAGTGGGGATTGGTACTGTTGCGACGAAGTGGTGGGAGCGCTGCCATCAACGGTGTAGTAGATTTTCGCTCCCGCTGCAGATGACGACAGACTCACGATCACTGCGCCACCCTGCGCGGATTTTGTGGCTATGGTCGGCCCTGGAACCGGGTTTCCACCGCCCCCGCCGCCATTTCCGCCGTTTCCACCTCCGCACCCGTGCAACAGAGCAATCAAAATCAACGCCACGGCTATTGCCGAATTTGCCTGCATGGGTTCCCCTTCTTCAACAACTTTGGTCGCCACTGCCACCTGCGAAAAGCCCATCCCCACGTGAAGGCAGTTGCTATTGCCTGATTCTCGGATTCGCCAGCGAGTAGAGCAAATCAGTCGTAAAATTCACCAGCACATAGGTCAACCCAATCGCGAGAATGCAGCCCTGTACCAGAAAGTAATCGCGACTGTTAATCGCCTGGATAGTGAGCCTGCCAACTCCCGGCCAGGAAAAGATGGTTTCGGTGACGACCGCCCCCGCCAGCAACGCACCAAATTGTAGTCCGACCACGGTGAGGATTGGGAGCATCGCGTTGCGGAGCGCGTGACGGTAAATAACTGTGCGTTCGGGCAATCCTTTAGCACGCGCGGTGCGGATGTAGTCTTGCCCAAGCTCCTCAAGCATGGAGGTTCGCACCATGCGGGTGAGAATCGCAGCGAGCGATCCGCCCATGGTGATTGCGGGCAGAACCAGATGGGCCAGGCTTCCAGAGCCTGAGACCGGCAACAGTCCGAGATATATCGAGAACAGCAAAATCAGAATTGGGCCGAGGGCGAAGTTTGGAAAAGAGAGTCCAAACAGGCTCACCACGCTTAAGAGCTTGTCGTCCCATTTGCCGCGATGCTGCGCCGAGCGGATTCCGGCCGGAATCGAAATGATGAGCGCGACAAACATTGCGGCAACGGTCAGTTCGAGTGTGTGGCGGTACGGCTTGCCGAGAAGTTTTCCGACGTTTTGATTGAATCGGAAGGAAGGACCGAGGTCGCCATGGAAGACTCCCTTCCAGTAGTGGAAATATTGCGCTGCGAGAGGTTCGTCGAGACCGTAAGCGTGGCGGGTGGCTTCGATGTCGGCGGGGGGTCCGCCTTCGCCGAGCATTTGCAGGATGGGATCGCCGGGAACGAGATGGATGAGAAGAAAAACGACGGACACAACAAGCCAGATGACTGGCAAGGTGTAAGCAGTACGGATTGCGAGATAGCGCAGGATGTGCATCTCAGGCTCTCGGCTCCAGGCTCTGGGCTTCAGACCCGAGCCAAAATTTACTGCTGCTGTCTTTACCCGCGCGGGCGAGCCGCCTGTGCCACACAATCCAGCACTAATCTCCCACTTGCGCGGGCATCGGCTGTACGTCCTCTACTCTCACCTTCGAGATGCGATGGCCGTCCATCTCCTCGACCGTGAACCTGCGGCCGCCGTAGTAGCACGAATCCCCGACGGCGGGAATTTTCTGGAGGCGCGACAGCAGAAAACCAGCGAGCGTTTCAAAGCCGGCATCGCGCGGCAAGAGCAGGTCGTACTGTGATTCGAGATCTCGCAGCCCTACCGTGCCTTCGAGGAGGAGGGACTTGCTTCCGGCCTGCTCCGAATCGAGAGCCACCACGTCGAATTCGTCTTCTATCTCGCCGACCAACTGCTCGAGAATGTCCTCGACCGTGATCAGTCCGGCTGTGGAACCGAATTCATCCACAACGATTGCCATGTGGCGCTTGCGGTCTTTGAACTCTTCGAGCAATTCCGAAAGTGGCTTGGTCTCGGGGATCACGAGAGCATCGTGCATCACCTGGCTGATCTTCATGTCGGAGATGCGCGATGGCAGGGCTGAAAACTGCCTTGCGGCGAGTCGGAGTCCGGCCCAGCGCATGAGGTCTTTGGCGTACAGGATCCCGATGATGTGTTCCGGCCCGCTCTTGGGATCGTAAACTGGGATTCGCGAGTGTTGTTCTTCGACCACGCGATCGATGGCTTCCTGCAAAGTGAGATCGCCGGGAAGCGAAAAAATGTCGGGACGCGGAACCATCACCTCGCGCGCGGTAATGTTCTCAAGCTCCAGGGCGTGATGGACCATCTCCTCTTCGGCCGCGGTCATCTGGCCCAGTTCCCTGCTGGCGGAGACGATCAGCTTGACTTCGTCCGGCGAGTGCACCGGGCCCTGGCGCATCCTGCGAAGGCCGAACGCTTTCAGCACTGACCCGGCCGACTTGCCCAGGAGAAAGCTGAGTGGGCGAGTCAAAGTCAACCACACGTCCATGGGCGCGGCGACAGCGAGTGCTACCTGCTCTGCCTTTTGGAGGGCCAGCGATTTCGGTACCAGTTCGCCCAGGATCACGTGCATGAAGGTGATAAGCGCGAAAGCGATCCCAATCGCGATCCCGTGGGCGTAGACAACAGCATGCGGAACCCTCTCCAGAAAGTGCAGGCCAACCACGAAGCGCGCGACCATGGGCTCGCCGATCCAGCCAAGAGTCAGGCTGACGACGGTGACGCCCAACTGCACGCCGTTTACGACTTCATCCAGATTGCGGTGGAGTTTCAGGACGATGCGGGCGCCGATGCGGCGGGCCTCGATCAGCTGCTGAATGCGCGTATCACGCACGCTGACCAGGGCGAACTCAGCCGCGGCGAAAAAGGCATTTGCCGCCACCAGGGAGACGATCAGCAGAACCCGGAGCAGCACGAAGGCTACCATTTGCGGCTAATTCTAACATTCCAAAGCCGCTGCATTCATGGGGCGGAAGCGCAAAGAAATGTACAATATGGCATCGGTGGAAGCCGAAGCGCGGCGGTCCCTTCAAAGTAACTGCTCGGTTGTTTGCTTCCATTTCCTACTCTGGCTGGTCTAACTGGGTAAGCCCGGCAGGTCCGGCTGGATGGCATACATACCCGCTAAGGTTTCGGGAACTATCGTCGAACACCGTGCGTATCAGAAGTTGAAGCTGGCCCAGAAGCTCCATATCTAGAGCGTCATTTCTCAGGAGGAGTTGTGAACGGCAATGGTAACGGACGCAGAAAGCGTCGCAAAAAGCTAATCATCATACTTTCCAGTATTGCTGTGGTTGTGGTGGGCCTGATCATCTGGGCCGGAATTGCGATTGCCCACGGCAGCTCGAAGATCGATCCCTCGAAGCTGGCGAAGGTTGAGAAGAATGATCTTGCGAAGAGCGTAGTCGCGACTGGGAAAGTTGAGCCGATCACCAAGGTCGAGGTCAAGTCGAAAGCCAGCGGCATCGTGAAGAAGCTGCTGGTGGAGTACGGCGATCGGGTGAAGAAGGGACAACTGTTAGCGCAACTGGATAAAGAAGAGATCGAGGCACAGGTTGAGCAATCGAAGGCAGCCCTGCAGGCAGCCGAGGCCAATCTGAAGGGCGCTGAAGCTGATTACGAGCGGGCGAAAGTTGATGCCGAGGGCCCGGACGTTCCGCTGCTGAAGCGCTCCTATGAACGCGCGCTATCCATGCAGAAAGACGGAGTGGTTTCCGTATCTGACCTTGACACCGCCGAGAAGGAATACAAGCTCGCGGTCAACAAGCAGAATGTGGCGCGGGCGCAAATGACCGTGCTGCAGGCGAAGATCGCCCAGTCTCAGGCGGAAATGGCGCGTGATCGTGCGACTCTGAACCAATTCCAGGAACAGTTGAGCTATACCGACATCGTTTCGCCAATCGACGGAATCGTTCTGTCACGTGACGTCGAGGTGGGAGATGCGGTCAGTTCGATTCTCGTCTTGGGATCGAGTGCGACTCTGGTCATGACCATGGGCGATACCACCCAAGTCTATGTGAAGGGTAAAGTCGACGAGAGCGACATCGGACGTGTGTATCTCGGCCAGCCTGCTCGCATTAAGGTTGAGTCTTTCAAGGACAAGACGTTTAACGGAGTGGTCACGAAGATTTCTCCGATGGGTGTGGAGAAGGACAATGTGACGACGTTTGAAGTCCGAGTCTCAATTGCGAATGCGGACGGGCAGTTGAAGGCTGAGATGACTGCCAACGCGGAAATCATTCTGGAAGAGCACAAGAATGTTCTGCAAATTCCGGAAGGCGCGATTATCTACGACAAGGACCGTAAAGCTTCGGTTGAAGTGCCAGATCCCAAGGGCAAGGAAGGCAAGCGTAAGGTTGCCATTAATATCGGGATTTCGAACGGCGCCAAAACCGAGGTCTTGAGCGGATTGAAACTGGATGATCAGGTCATATTGCAGTAAAGATCTGCGACCTTTGCGGTCAAAGCTTTTAACCGCAAAGGTCGCTAAGATGTCGCAAAGTTCGCAAAGATAATCTCAGAACGTGGAGGAGCAATGTACCCTGCCATTTCTTCCTTCCGAGTCAAATTCCTTTCTATTCCTATTATTCTCGCGACCCTAACTGCTGGCGCTTTTGCGTCGGCGCGCGGCGAGTTTGAGCGCACGCTGAAGGTGAGCGGAAACGTCAACCTCCAGGTCGAAACCGGCTCGGGCTCGATCGACGTGCGCACCGGCAGTTCCAGCGAAGTCCACGTGGTTGGACATATCTACGTCAACGAGTGGTTCGGTGGCGGCGATGCCGACGTCAAAGTAAAGAAGATCGAGAGCAATCCGCCGGTTCAGCAAAGTGGGAACGATATCCGCAACGGCCACATTGACGACCCCGACCTCAAGCGCAACGTTTCGATCAGCTATGAGCTGGTTGTGCCAGCCAACACGGAACTGAAGGCTTCGAGTGGATCGGGCAGCCAGACGATTTCAGGTATTTCGGGAACGCTGGAAGCGAGCACGGGATCAGGCAGCTTGAAAATTTCGGACATCGGCTCGAGCGTGCGCGCTCACACTGGCTCAGGCAGCGTGGAGATCGATGGCGCAAAGGGATCCGTGTATGCCCGAACAGGCAGCGGCTCGATTCACGCCCGCGATGTGGCCGGCGGATTCGATGGCCAGACCGGCAGCGGGCATCTCACACTCGAGCAGACCGCTCCGGGATCGGTACGAGCCGAGACCGCTTCTGGCGGCCTGGAATTGCATAATGTGCGCGGATCACTGCAAGCGCAAGCAGGTAGCGGCAGTATCAGGGCTGATGGCGAAGCCACCGGCGGCTGGACTGTGCACACCGGATCGGGCAGCGTACAGCTGCGGCTTCCACAGAATGCGTCGTTTGATTTGAATGCGCATACCGGGTCGGGGTCGATCAACCTTTCTCACCCAGTTACCGTTCAAGGCACGATCGGGCGCAAGGAAGTTCGCGGGAAGGTGGGCTCAGGCGGCGTTCCGGTCGAAGTGCAGACGGGTTCGGGAAATATCATGATCGAGTAAACGTTCGTGAAGCACAAGCGGTCCGCCTGTGCAGAGTCAAACTCAAATCGGGCCTTCTGCGCTCCTGCACAGGCGAGCCGCCTGTGCTACATGGCCAGTACCTGTTCACCAGTCACCTCAGTACCTTGACGCATCTGTTTGAAACCTTTAGCTTCAAGTCAACCCAACTTAACTGAGAGGCTGCATTGGCGCCACGTCCTATCATTACGCTCACTACCGATTTTGGCTTAAACGACCACTTTGTTGGCACCGTCAAAGGCGCAATCCTCAGTATTGCCCCAGAAGCGGAGATCATAGACATTTGCCATTCGGTGCAGGCTTTCGACATCCTTGATGGCGCGCTGGTGCTGGCCCAGGCCTATTCTTATTTCCCGACTCGAACCGTTCACATGGTCGTGGTTGATCCCGGCGTGGGCAGCGCACGGCGTCCGATCATTGCCAGTTCCGATAAATACAATTTTGTTGCGCCCGATAACGGCGTGCTCTCGCTGATGTACGCGCGCGAAGAGCGGCTCAACGTTCGTCACGTTAACTCCGAACACTATTTTCTGCAGCCGCTCAGCAACACGTTTCATGGCCGCGATATTTTTGCTCCGGTGGCGGCGTATCTGGCGAAAGGCGTGGACCAGGAAAAGTTCGGGCCTGAGATCACGGACTTCGTGCGCTTCAACGCGCCGAAACCGAAGGCGGTGGATGCCAAGACGATTCGCGGAATTGTGCTGAAGGTAGACCGGTTTGGAAATCTGGTGACGAACGTTGCCCCACAAGATGTGCCGGCGCTGTTCCAGACGCCTGGGCCCGCGTTCAAGATCACGATCGGCAAACGCGAAGTTACTTCGTTCAAGACAAACTACGCCGATGGCGCTCCCAACGAGTTGTTCGCCATTCTCGGCAGCATGGGATATCTGGAGATCGCAGCCAACCGCGCACCTGCTGCGCAACTTGCGGGCGTGGGCAAAGGGGCTGAGGTCAGCCTGGTTCTGGAAGGCGCAGCGGCTGCAGGCAATGGACAGTAGACTAGGTCTTTTTTTCGACGGGCCTGGCGTGGAGCTCCATCTCTCCCGTCCACCTGAGAAATCGCCAGAGGTTGCGTCGCTCGTGCCAGAGGAACTCCCAGAACTCCAGGAAGCCGATCTGCTGCATCTTGACCCCGCAGTAGGTTTCAATTCTCCACAGCAAATATGGGCTTCGCCAGGGCGTCAGGCGATGGCCGCGGGTGGCGTTCCACATGAAGCGGAGTATGTAGCGCATTTGAGCATTGATGATACGCACAAGTGTCGCGAGCGTCCACGGACGGACTTCGGTGCACGGCGCACGTAGATCCCTGCAACGGCCGCGCGAGGCGCGGCTGGGCGGGTGAGGGCACCCGCCCCTACGTGAGCTGATTACATTCCCGCAATGCTAGAATCCAGGCTGCTCATGACGGAAAACGCACGCCGGAAGGCTGAAGAGCACTATTACGCTGCGCTGGATCTGTTCGCGGATGGCGAGCATGAAGATGCATTAGCGGAGTATAAGAAGGCCTCGGAGGCTGATCCTACTTTCACGGAGGCGCTGCACGGGATGGCGCGCACGCTGCAGGATTTGGAACGGTTAGACGAAGCCATCGGTGTATCGAATAAGATCGTCGAGGTTGATCCTGATGACGTGCTGGCGCACACCAGCCTTTCGGTTCTGTATCAGAAGAAGGGTATGATCCCGGAAGCCGAGGCCGAAGCGAACAAGGCGCGGGTGCTGGGGTGGAAGCAGCAGTTGAAGAAGGGCGACGGCTAGCCCTTAGCGGTTATCCCCTTCTCTCTTGTTACCGTCTTGCTCTCATGGCAATCAAGGATTAGGTGAGTGCGAGGCAGAGCAATGAAGTCGTACGTCATCCCAGCCATGGTTCTGGTGGGAAAGAAAACGAATATGTAGGCCTCTACCTTTCCTTTGTCGGAAAACTCCACAGATTGATAGAAAGCCCAGTCTGACGTTCCTCCCACTTCGTGCAGCGCAACAACATTCGTCCTTGTAACGAGCCTTTCGCCACGAGCTAAACCGATGAGATCGCCCAGGAGTGGCAATGTCATCCAATACCCTATTAGTAACGCGAACAAGATCGTAACCATGCGAAGTTCGAACTCATGCCTTCGGCGATTCTTGTCGAACTGCGGATCTGGGTTCATCATCTTAGTTTTCGGGTTAATGCCGTACCAAAGTATCCATACATTAACGGATGGCAATAGCAGGGCCATCATCAAAATGCGCCCCTTCCACTGCGGCATCCCCATCGCATAGATCACAACGTACGCGACCAGAAGCGCCAGGCCGGGAATCAAGATTTTTAGCGCTCTTACTCTCATAGAATTTGGTCCAGTTGGAACCAGATGGAGGCTATGGAATAAAAATGGGCTGCAAAGACCTTACCTCACAGATCGTACTTCTTCATCAAATGCCGGAATGACCGGTACGAGATACGCAGCACATCTGCGGCCCGGGTCTGAACGCCGTGGGATTGTGCAAGCGCGCCCTTGAGTAGGCCGCGCTCGATTTCGGCGACGTAGTTTTCCATGTCCATGCCTTCGGGCAGGACGGAACCGGGGGTAATTGTCAGCGCGTCACCGCCGACTCCTGCAGCAGCCGCTTTGGCGCGTACACGCTCGACCGGCAGTTCGATGTGAAGCTCTTCTCCGGTCTCGAGGGCGACGGCGCGTTCGATGGTGTTTTCGAGCTGGCGAACGTTTCCGGGCCAATCGTATTTTGCAAGGTTTGCCAGCGAATCCGCGTTCACGCGCGCAATGTTCTTTCCAGCGGCGGAGACGTATTTCTTGACGAAGTGGTTCACCAGCAAGGACAAATCCTCGCGGCGGTCGCGCAATGGCGGGACGGTAACAGGAATTACATTCAGCCGGTAATACAAATCTTCGCGGAAGGTGTTCTCGGCGACTTGCTTTTCGAGGTCGCGGTTGGTAGCGGCAATGACGCGAACATCGATGGCAATTTCGTTGGTGCCGCCAACCGGGCGCACGCACCGCTCCTGGAGGACGCGCAGGAGCTTGACTTGCATGGTCAGCGCCATTTCGCCGATTTCGTCGAGGAAAATCGTGCCGCCGTCGGCGACTTCGAACAAGCCGCGCTTGTTCTGATTGGCGCCGGTGAAGGCGCCTTTGACGTAACCGAAGAGTTCGCTCTCCAGCAGAGTCTCGGGAAACGCGCCGCAGTTGATGGAGACAAACGGCTCGGCAGCGCGTGGCGAGCAGGTATGCACCGCGCGAGCCACTAATTCTTTGCCGGTGCCGCTTTCACCGTAGATGAGCACGGTGCTTTGGGTTGAGGCTACCGTACGGATGGTCTGCTTGAGCTTGGCCATGGCCGGGCTGATGCCGATGATGTTGTCGAGAGAATTTCTGGTGGCGGCGTCGCGTTTCAGAGCAAAATTCTGTCGGCTAAGGGCGACTTTTTCGAGTGCGCGGCGGATGCTGATCTTGATCTCATCGACCAGGCCCGGACCTTTGCGGATGTAGTCTGAGGCGCCCCCCGCCTTGACAGCTTCGACGGCGGCTTCGTAATCGTCCACGGCGGTGATCAGGATAACCGCGGAATCGGGCGAGACCTGGTGGGCGAACTTCAGAACTTCGATGCCGTTGATGTTCGGCATCTTGATGTCAGTGACGACGACGTCGTAGAGAGCGGATTCGAGCTTGCGCTTCGCCATCTCTCCGGAGTTGACGGTCTCGACTTTGTAGCCCTCGCGGCGCAGGGTGATATCGAGCATTTCCCAGATGGAGCGCTCGTCATCGCAGATCAGAAGATTAGGCATGCGCGCCCCTTCCGATCAGCCCGACGGCCGCCGCTTCCGTGACTTGAGTCGAAGGAGCAGTGACACCCGCGGCAGCGGCCTTTTTCAGCCTCAGCACGAACGTGCAACCAACTCCCGGCTTCGACCTGACGAACACCTTGCCTTCGTGCGCCTGCACAATCTGGTAAACGATGGCCAGCCCTAATCCGGTGCCGCCTTCGAATTGCGACTGGAAGGGTTCGAACACCTTTTCGACCATCTGCGGGCTCATGCCTGGCCCGGTATCGGCGAAGCTCATCTCCCACTCGTGCTCCATCTCGTCGATACTGACGGTCAGGGTGCCGCCTTTCTTCATGGCGCGGACCGCGTTCTCGCAGAAGTTCCAGAAGACCTGCTTCATTCTGTCTCCATCGGCTAGAACCGGGGTTTTCTGAGCCGCATAGGAGCGCTTGATCGCGATGCCGGTATTCTGGGCCTGCATGCGGTGTTCGAGAAGCGTCAGAGTGTCTTCGAGCAACGGAATGAGGTCGACATTGGCGAACTTGTATTGCTTGTTCCGCGAGTAGGCGAGAAAGTCCGTGATGATGTTGTTAAGGCGCTCAGATTCTCGGGTGACGATCTGCAGGAGACGGCGATGCTCGTCGCTGAGGTCGGGCATTTCCGCTAGCAAGCTGGCCGACCCTGCAATCGAGGTCAAAGGATTTCTGACTTCATGAGCGATGGCAGCGGACAGCCTGCCTACGGCGGCCAACCGGTCCTGCATCCGGACTTCGCGTTCGAGCCGTCGAATCTGGGTCAGGTCGTCGAGCGTATAGACGTGGCCGACCGCGCCGCGGCCGGGAACGTTGAGCTCCGAGACCATGACGCGAAATGTTTTGCGGAAGTCGTTGGGGGCGATGAAGCGCATCTCGCCATACGAAGGCTGCGACTCGATGGTTGGCAACGGGTCCTGAAACAGTGGCGCAATCGGCAACTGCAACAGTTCGGCTTCACCGCGCTCGAGCAATTTTTCGGCGGCTGCGTTCACCAAGGTGATGTGGCCATCCAGGCTGGTAGTGATCAGCCCATTGCTGGTCGACTGAATAATGTTTTCGTGTAGCGCCTGCAGGTTTTCTAGAGCGCCGCGAGCGACTTCCAGCTTGGTATCAGCCTGGCGCAATTTAGCGGAGAGCAGTCCCGCGAGGTAGGCCACCGCCACGTACCCGAAGAAATTCACGAAAATCAGTGCCTGCAAGGTACGGATGGCGGGGTGGGTGGTTGAGTACGACGGGACCACTTGAAAGAAGCAAAGCTCAAGAACGGTACCGTAGAGAATGAATGCTACCGCCGCAATCAGATACCCCCAGGCGCGCCGAAACAGGATGCTGCCCACGATGATGACCAAGGGGTAAAGAAAGTTGAGCGAGCTATCCACGCCGCCGGTGATGTACACCAGCATGCTGACCAGCACCAGATCAGTTGCAATCTGGAGCGCTGACTGAATGTGAATGTTGCCGCTGATCCTGAGCAATGCCAGGTAGAAAAACGAAACCGCATACCCGACAAGAATTGTCCCGATCAATAAGCTGATCGGAAAAGAGACCGTGGTGAACTGGGCGATGGCGAGTTCGATCCCCAAAATGATGGTGAGGATCAAAATACGGACCTTTACCAGCCACGCCAGCCACTGTCGGTTTTCGAAAGAAGAATGCATTGGTTATGTAGCGGCGTCAGGCTTCAGGTTTGAGGCCGAGCCCTATCCGCAGAGTTGTTCGTTTAACCCTCGAATGCATGGCCACAAATCGGCTCTCAATCAGTCCTGACGCCTGATGCCAGCGTTTCTATCCCGCCAGCTTCGCGATCATGGCGAACAGCGGCATGTACAGCGAAATCACAATCCCGCCAATGGTGACGCCCAAAATGCCGATGATGATCGGCTCCAACATCGCCAACATGTCTTTGGTTGCACTGTCCACTTCGTCTTCGTAGAAGTCGGCAATCTTCTGCAGCATGGAGTCCATTGCTCCGGTAGCTTCACCGACTCCGATCATCTGGGTGACCATGTTGGGGAACACGCCGCATTCGCGCAGAGGATCGACGATGGTGCGGCCTTCCTCGATGGCCTTGCGGACCTTCATCAAAGCTTCTTCGAGAACCGCGTTGCCGGAAGTGCGGGCGGTGATGCTCAGGCCTTCAAGAATCGGCACGCCGGAGGTGATCAGGGTGCCCAGTGTCCGGGTGAAGCGTGCTACTGCGATTTTTCGCAGAAGGACGCCGACGACTGGCAGTTTCAGCAGCGTGAAATCAAACCAGTATTTTCCGCGGGGGTCTTTGCGGATTTGCTTAATGCCGAAGAAAAGTCCCACCACTCCAGCAATGAACACCCACCAGAACTGAACGATAAAGTCGCTTAGTCCCATAACAATACGCGTGGGCAGCGGAAGCGTGACGCCCAGGCCGGCAAAGAGGTTTTTGAAGATTGGTACGACGAATTTCAACAGCGCACCGACAATTATCACCGCCATACTGACGACGGCAACGGGGTAGATCAGGGCGGATTTGACTGCGGAGCGGAGCTTTACGGCTTTTTCCACGTACTGCGCCAGACGCTGCAGGATGATGTCGAGAATACCGCCGGTTTCACCGGCCTCGATCATGTTGGTGGTCAGATCATCGAACACCTTGGGATATTGGCGCATAGCGTTCGCCAGCGTGGCGCCGCCTTCAACCGTGGTCCGCACGCCGGTGAGAGTCTTCTGAAATGTCCCGTTTTCCTGGTTTGCAGCCAGGATTTCCAGACATTGCACCAGCGGCAAGCCGGCGTCGATCATGACCGAGAATTGCCGGAAGAAGATGGCAATCTCCTTGGTCTTGACCTTGCCGCCCCCGAATGTCGGCAGGGCAAATTCCTTGCCTTTTTCGCGGATGGTGGGCGCGGTGATCTGTTCTTTGCGAAGCTGCAGCGCCAACACCTGCTTGTTGACGGCAATGCGCTCTCCACTGACCTTCTCGCCCGCTGAATTCTTTCCCGAAAATGTAAAAACTGGCATTGTGTCCTCTCTTTACGTGCTTACCGTGAACTTGGTCGTGCTTCAAACTCAGTGCTTTCCAGTCGCGGTCCCTCTGGCGGTTGCTCCGGTTCCCGCGCGACCGGCAAGGCTCGCGCCGCGGTTGATCATTTCCTGCAACTCATCTTGATTGCTTGACCGCGCGAGTGCCGTCTCGAGCGAAATCTGCTTTTGGAAATAGAGCGTCGCCAGCGACTGATTGAACGTTTGCATTCCAAATTTTTCCTGGCCGGACTGCATTGCCGAATAGATCTGATGGATCTTGTCTTCGCGGATCAGGTTGCGCACGGCGGCATTGGGAACGAGAATCTCCATCGCCATGGCGCGACCCTTTCCGTTGGCGGTCGGCAGCAAGCTTTGACACATGATCCCTTCGAGCACCAGAGACAACTGGGCGCGAATCTGCGACTGCTGGTGTGCGGGGAATACGTCGATCACGCGGTTGATGGTGGAAGACGCAGAGTTGGTGTGCAAGGTGCCGAAGGTCAAGTGGCCGGTTTCTGCAATTCGCAGCGCCGACTCGATCGTCTCCAAGTCTCGCATTTCGCCGATCAGAACCACGTCCGGGTCTTCACGAAGAGCGGCGCGTAATGCGTCGGCGAAGCTTTTAGTATCGGCGTGCAACTCGCGCTGGTTGACCACGCAGTTCTTGTTCATGTGTACAAATTCGATCGGGTCCTCAATGGTGAGGATGTGATCGTGGCGTTCGGAGTTGATTTTGTCGATCATGGCCGCGAGCGTGGTGGATTTGCCAGAACCGGTAGGTCCAGTCACAAGCACCAGTCCGCGCGGCTTCTCGCACAGCTTGGCAACCACCGGAGGCAGGCCGAGCTGATTGAACGATTTAATTTCGAAGGGAATGACACGGAATACAGCCGAAGTCGCGCCTCGTTGATTGAAAACGTTGGCACGAAAGCGGGCCAGCCCTTTCAGACCGAACGAGAAGTCGAGTTCCAGATGTTCCTCGAACCGGTGCTTCTGAGAGTCGGTCATCACGCTGTAGGCCAACTGCTTGGTCTCGGCGGGCGTCATTTGCGGCAGGTCGAGCGGGACCAAATGCCCGTGCACACGAATCTGCGGCGGCGAATTGGTGGTGATATGCAAGTCGCTGCCGTTCATTTCCAGCATTCGTTTCAACAGATCACTTAATGAAAGCGACATAGTGTTATTCCGTTCCCTTTTCCTAGTGAATGGTTTCGCGTGCAACCTCTTCGAGCGTGGTGACACCTGCCGCAACCTTGATGAGGCCGCTGCGGCGGAGCGTAATCATGCCTCGATCGATGGCTTTCTTCTTAAGTTCGACGGCGGATGCGCCGACCAGCACCAGTTCCTTGATCTCGTCATCCACTTCCATAACTTCGTAAAGACCGGCGCGGCCTTTGTATCCGGTGTTGTTGCAAGTAGCGCAGCCCTTGCCTTTGTGGATCTTCACAGTCTTGGCTTCTTCGGGCGTATAGCCTTCTTCAATGAGGGTTTGTACCGGCACTTCCACGGGTTCGGCGCAATCTTTGCAGATTCTGCGGACCAGCCGCTGAGCGCAGATCAAGTGAACTGAGGTCGCAACCAGGAAAGGCTCAATACCCATGTTCATCAAACGGGTGATCGTTTCAGGGGCGCCGTTGGTATGAAGAGTCGAGAGCACCAGGTGACCTGTGAGAGCCGCTTTGATCGCGATTTCGGCAGTTTCAAAGTCTCGGATTTCTCCGACCAGAATGATGTTGGGGTCCTGCCGCAAGAAGGCGCGCAGAGCGGCTGCGAAGTTCAGGCCGATCTGTTCCTTCATCTGGACCTGATTGACGCCCTGCAACTGAAATTCGACCGGATCTTCCGCGGTCATGATGTTGGTGTCAGGAGTGTTCAACCGGGCAATGGACGAATACAGCGTGTTGGTCTTTCCGGAGCCGGTTGGACCGGTGACCAGCACCATCCCGTATGGTTTCAAAATTGCTTTTTCGAATTTGACCAGTGACTCGGACTCGAAGCCGAGCTTGGTCATGTCGAGTCGCAAGTTCTCTTTGTCGAGCAATCGGAGAACGATCTTTTCGCCCCAGAGGGTCGGAAGAGTGCTGACACGGAAGTCGAGCTGCTTCTTCTTTCCGCCGACGTTCATCTTCAGCATGATGCGGCCGTCCTGCGGCAACCGCTTCTCGCTGATATCGAGCTTCGCCATGATCTTGAGGCGCGAAGTGATCGCATCCTTCAGCTTCACCGGCGGAGACATGATCGACTGCAACACACCGTCAATACGGAAGCGCACGCGGAATTCTTTTTCGTAGGGTTCGATGTGAATGTCGCTGGCGCCGCGCTTCACCGCGTCGGTAAGAACCAGGTTCACCAGCTTGACGATGGGTGCCTCGTCTGCGGCCTTTTCAAGGTCCGCCAGATCCATCTCCGCTTGATCGGCCTGCAGTTCGACGTCAGCCTCTTCCATATCAGTGATGGACTGCATCACCTGGTCGAGGTCTTCTTCTTTGCTGGTGCCGTAAGCTTTTTCGATTCCTTCGAGAATCGAGGTCTCCGACGCGACTACGGGCTCGATATTGAAGCCCGTCATGAACTTGATGTCGTCCATGGCGAAGACATTCGTCGGATCAACCATGGCAATGGTGAGCGATGCGCCCACGCGGCTCAGCGGAAGGATCTGATAACGCTTCGCCGTTTCATATGGGATCAACTTCACGACCGAAGCATCGATCTCGAAGTACGAAAGATTGATTGCGGGAACGCCGTACTGGCGCGAAAGAAAATTGGTGACGTCCTCATCGGTGAGGAAGTTGAGCTTGACCAAAGCGCTGCCCAGGCGGCAGTTGGTTTCCTTCTGCACCTTGGTCGCCTGCTGCAACTGCTCCGGGGTGATGATCTTCTCTTTGACGAGAAGGTCGCCCAGTCTCTGGGACATTCGTCGAGCTCCTGTCTGTACGGCAGAAAACGGCATCCGGACGGCAAGTCCGGGACGGAAATGCGCCTGTTCAGGGGAGTTAGGCGCGCAAATCCGATGACACAAATTGTCACCTTGATTGAGTAACAGCAAAAGTAACTTTGGTGCTTGTACTCGCCGAAGCTATCGTGACTGCGCTAAAACCCGGGCAGAATGCGGCTTTCCGTGAGTGTTCGCGTGGGCGGTCATGTACTTCGGATTTCATTCCTATTTCCGCGGACCACCGCCGTTCGAGCTGAACTCAACGATTCCAGACGTTGCCGCCGCATTGAATCGCGTGCGAGCAGGCCCTCGCTCAGTCCGTTTATGGCGGACATATAATGGCCTTTCACACTGATTTCAGGCTTTTTATGGCTTTGCAGAAAGAATCCCGCCGGCCCAGCCGCAAGAAAGTGATCCTGCTGCTCGTAGCGGCCGGACTCCCTTTGTTCGGGATATTGTTTTCTCTATCCTCATTCGAGCTCCGTTTTATCAATCCCAAAACCAGCCAGCAGACAGTCTCGCTGGTTGCACTGACGTTATTTGTCTCGCTTCTCTTCGGAGCGTTGACGTTCGTCCTGATGCGCAACCTCATCAAGCTCTTCGCCGAACGGCGGTTGGGGGTCTTGGGGTCCAAGTTTCGGACCAGGCTGGTGGTGGGTAGCCTGCTGCTTTCATTTATCCCTGTGATCGTAATGTTCTGGTTCGCATATGGGCTGATGAATCGCTCCATTGAGCGGTGGTTTTCGACTCCGGCTGAGGAGGTGCAGCAGGACACTGCCCTCATGGCGACGTTGCTATCAAAGTACGCGACCGAGAACGCACAT
>JBKPSP010000212.1:0-14863 GCA_046735175.1 Acidobacteriota bacterium | reverse complement strand
GGCTAGCTTCGCCGAGAGCCCCTCGATGTCGAAACGAATGACCTCTTTTGCGTTGACGACTTTTCGCTGGCGCAGAACTTCAAAATTGGGAACGATCACCGCATAGAGCTTGTCGGCCCCTTCAATGCCCATCACGCAAATCTCTTTTATGTACGGCGACTGCAAATAATGGGCCTCAATCTCCTCGGGATAAACATTCTTTCCATTCGAAAGAATGATCACGTCCTTCTTGCGCCCCGTGATGAAGAGATTGTTATGCGCGTCGAAGTAGCCGAGATCGCCGGTGTAAAGCCAACCATCTTTTAAAACGTCGGCAGTCGCATCCGGACGGTTCCAGTAGCCCTTCATGATAATGGGCCCGCGAATCAGAATCTCGCCGCTCGCGGGCGTGCCGTCGTCCGATGCTTGAGGATCGAGAATCTTGCCTTCGACTCCCTTCAACGGCTTGCCCACAGAGCCGATCACGACATCGCCCACCGAATTGACAAACGCCCCGCCGCTGGTTTCGGTCAATCCGTAAGCTTGCATGACATCAATTCCAAGCGAGTAGAAGTCGCGCGCGATCTGTGGATCGAACCGCGATCCGCCGGTGACCAGATAGCGCATGCGCTCGCCAAATAGCGCGTGAACCTTGCCGAAGAATATTCGCCCAGGATTGGCGCCGAATTTGCGGCAGAATAGCGTCGCCCGGCGCATAACCCTGAATGCAAAACGCGCCGCCGCGTCCTTTTTGGCCACCTCTTTGAAAATTCTTTCGTGAATGAGGTTGAAGAACTGCGGCACCACCGCAAACGCTGTGATGTTTCTCTCCTGCAATGCCTTGAGCAGCTCAGTGGTGTTCAGTGTCGAAAGAAAGACGGCCTTCGCTCCCGCAACCAGCGGCAACAATAGATTCGCCATCTGCGAGAGCACATGAAACAACGGCAACACGCCAAGGATTGCATCGTCGGGGCCAATATGCGCCCAGGCAAACACTGCCTCGGCCTCGCCCAGTAGATTCGCGTGGGTCAGCATCACTCCCTTGGGGTCAGCAGTCGTGCCGGATGTATAGAGCAGGGAAGCAATATCGTCGGGTTGGCGCGGAACAGGAGTGAAGTTGTTAGATGGTTGGGCGAAGATGGCGTCCAGATCGGTGAGTGGCTCGACCAGGGGGGTCTTCTCTGCCTGGGTAGGGACGGGTGCCGCCGCGAGCCCGCCCTGAGCGAAGTCGAAGGGCCCATCGGCCCGAAGCGCCGAGTCGCTACGAATGACCTGGACTCCTGAGCCAGGTACCGATTCTCGAGCCACATACCAATGCTTCTCATCGCAAACCAGCAGTGAAGCCCCGCTATCCTTCAGCAGCTTCGCAACCTGATCGGAATGATAAGCCGTGTCGAGCGGCACCGCCGTTCCACCTGCTGCGATGATTCCCAAGTAAGCCGCCACCCAGCGCGGATGATTGTCAGCGAGAATGGCAATCCGCTCCCCCGCAGGCATGCCGTTCCCGTGCAACCATGCGGCAAACGACTCCGCCATACGCCGCAATTCGGAGTATGTGTAGCTTTCAACCCCGTCAGCTTTCTGGATTTCTACTGCGACGTTCTGCGGCCAGCGCTCGGCGCATTCGACAAAGCGATCGTAAAAGGTGGGCATGGACTTGCGGAAATATACACGAAAACTCTCCCACAGTGGCAGGGATCGAAGTCGGCGAACCGCGTGTATTTATTGACTTGGCCCCCGATCCAGAGTAGATTGAGTCGGTCTTAGAGGCCCTTCGCGCGCGTCACGCCAGCCCGGCGAACTACGAACATCTCATCCCAGGGGGGGCGAGCTATGAGCTCATCCAGTGCAGTTGCGGTTGCATCCCAGGCTCCAGTGAGCCGGGAGAAGATCGAGAGAATGTTCTATTTCCTCTCGGCCTGCCTTCTGCTTGTCATCGTTGTAATTGGATTTCAGAAGTTCTACTTGCACGGTAGAGCGAGCGATGGAGGGCCTGTTACTCAGGCAATTCTGCCGCTAGTCATTCTTCACGGCGTTGCCATGTCGTGCTGGATCGTGCTTTTCGCGGTTCAGTCTGGTCTGATCGTGAGCGGCAACCGCAAGCTGCACATGTCCTTAGGCGCTGGCGGCGCAGTGCTTCTGGCGGTACTAGTGCTTGTAGGATTGGCGACCGCCATTGCTTCCGTCCATTACAATCCCGACGGCTACAAAGGAATCTGGGGTGCGCGGCGATTTCTGAGCTTGATGTTGACCAACATTCTCGGGTTCGGCACATTGGCGTCGATTGGGCTCGTCTATCGGCGTCGGCCCGAGATTCATAGGCCGATGATGTTTCTCGCCACGTTGTTCGTCGCAGGCCCGGCGGGACTATTTCGAATCCCAGCGCTTAACGGACCGGTCATGGCAGCAATACCCTCAATTTTCGCAACCTGGGTTCCAATGCTGACTTTGGGGGCACTGCTCGTTCTCATCAAGTTGCTGGTGACCAGATCGTGGGACAAATATTTTGCTGCCGGGTTCGCGGGAGTTGTCGTGACCTGCCTCCTCCAGGTATTTGTTTCAACCACTTCGTGGTGGTACCGCCTGGCGGGTTTAGTGACAACCTGACGCATCGCCATAAAATCTGCGCGCGAGGCGCTGGCGTTGCCGTGTCCATGTAAGTTCCTCTCAGCGACTTAAGCCGTTCCTCCGCATCTAATATGCTAGGCTTTTAAGCAGGGCGAACTGCCACATCGGACTTTCTCTGACCACTGGCAACCGGCCGCTGACAACTGGATTTCTGCTTTGATCAACACTTTACTAGGCAAGGTTTTCGGAACCAAGAACGAGCGCGAAGTAAAGCGCTTGCTGCCTCGCGTCGAGGCAATCAACGCCCTGGAACCCGCAATGCAGAAGCTCTCGGACGAGCAACTGCGTGCGAAAACCGACGAATTCCGTAAACGCATTGCCGACCGCCTTAGCCAGGTTCCCGACGAACCGGACGCCGATCCTGATCGCCTGAAACAGCTGGATAAAGACCGGCTCGCAGCCACCAACGAGGTCCTCGATCAAATCCTGGAAGAGGCTTTCGCCGTCACCCGCGAGGCCGGTCGCCGCGTCCTCAACATGCGGCACTTCGACGTGCAGTTGATCGGCGGCATGGTCCTGCATCAGGGCAAGATTTCTGAAATGAAGACCGGTGAAGGCAAAACCCTGGTTGCCACGCTTCCGGTTTATCTCAACGCGCTCAGCGGACGCGGCGTTCACGTCGTGACGGTCAACGACTATCTCGCCAAGCGGGACTCGGAATGGATGGGCCAGCTCTATCGCTTCTTGGGCCTTACAGTGGGTGTGATCGTCCATGACCTTGATGACCAGCAGCGCCGTGACGCCTACGCCGCAGATGTGACCTACGGCACCAACAACGAGTTCGGCTTCGACTACCTGCGCGACAACATGAAGTTCGACCTGCGCGAGTGCGTGCAGCGGCCGCACAACTTCGCGATTGTCGACGAAGTTGACTCCATCCTCATTGACGAAGCTCGCACACCGCTCATCATCTCGGGCGCGAGCGAAGAATCCACTGACAAGTACGCGCGCGTTGACCGCATCATTCCCAAGCTGGAGCGAGGCGAAGAGCTGACGCCAGCCGAAGCGCGCCGCCTGATCGAAAGCGGCAAGCTTCGCCAGGATAAGCAGGACGAACTGGAGCAGAAGCTCAACGAGGTCGGAGACGACCCGCAACGGCGAATCCTTACCGGCGATTACGCAGTGGATGAAAAGCACCGCAACATAACCGTCACCGACGAAGGTTGGGAAAAGGTCGAAGGCCTGCTCGGCATCGGCAACATCGCCGATCCGGAGAACTGGTCGCTCAAGCACCACGTCGAGACTGCAATCAAAGCCCACGCGCTCTACCATCGCGATGTTGAATACGTGGTGAAAGACGGCGAAGTCATCATCGTCGACGAATTCACCGGACGCCTTATGCCGGGCCGCCGCTGGTCCGATGGCCTGCATCAGGCCGTGGAAGCCAAAGAAGGCGTCAAGATCGAGCGCGAGAACCAGACGCTCGCGACCATCACCTTTCAGAACTATTTCCGCATGTACAAAAAACTTGCCGGCATGACCGGCACTGCGGAAACCGAAGCTGCCGAGTTCGGCAAGATCTATAACCTCGATGTCGTCGTCATCCCCACAAACAGGGCGCTGCTGCGGATCGAGAATCCTGACCTCGTTTACCGCACAGAAAAAGAGAAGTACTTCGCGTCGGCAGATGAAATCCAGAAGCTCAACGAAGCTGGACAACCGGTATTGGTTGGCACGACTTCCATCGAAAAATCCGAACGGCTTTCTGATCTTCTGAAGAAGAAGGGCATCAGGCACGTAGTCCTGAACGCGAAGTATCACGAGAAGGAAGCCGAAATCGTTGCGCAAGCCGGCCGCAAAGGCATGGTCACCATTGCCACCAACATGGCTGGCCGCGGTACCGACATTCTGCTCGGCGGGAATCCCGAATTCATGGCCAAGCAGGACTGCGTGAAGAAGGGAATTGCCCAGCCGCTCCGCGCCGCTCAGGGCAAACTTCAAGTTGCCGTCGACGATTCGAAAAGCACCGTGTGGTACTACGCCGGGAGCGAATACGTCGTCCCCACAGAGCAATGGCACGAAACCTTTCAGCAATACAAAGCGCAGACCGACAAAGAGCACGAAGAAGTGATCGCAACCGGCGGTCTTTTCATCCTCGGCACCGAGCGCCACGAAGCCCGCCGCATTGACAATCAGCTTCGCGGACGCGCCGGGCGCCAGGGCGATCCCGGCGCATCGCGCTTTTATCTCTCGCTCGAAGATGACCTGATGCGCATCTTCGCGAAAGAGTGGGTCTCAACTCTGCTCCAGCGGCTCGGGATGGAAGAGGGCGTTCCGATCGAATCGAAGCTCATCAGCCGCCGCATCGAGAAAGCTCAGGAAGCCGTCGAAGCCCAGCACTTCGAGTCGCGCAAACACCTGCTCGAGTACGACGACGTGATGAACAAGCAGCGCGAGGCGGTGTATGGACTCCGTCGTCAGCTGCTCGAAGGCGTCGATCAAAAAGATCTCATTCTCGAAGACTACGTTGCAGGAATTCTTGGCGACTTGCTCGAGCAATTCGCGCCGGTTAAAGCACATCCCGCCGACTGGGACATCAAGGGTCTCAAAGACGCGATCTTCACTCGCTTCGGAGTGGATATTCTTGCCGAAGGCATCAAGCCAGAAACGCTCAATCGCCAGGAGCTCGGCGACTCGATCTTCAACAAACTCAAAGAACGCTACGACGCAAAAGAAAAACTCATCGGTCCCGACGCCATGCGCTATCACGAGCGCATGATCATGCTCAGCGTGCTAGACCAGCAGTGGAAAGACCATCTGCTCAACATGGACCACCTCAAAGAGGGAATCGGTCTGCGCAGCTATGGCCAGAAAGATCCCTTGGTCGAATACAAGCGCGAGTCCTTCGATATGTTCGAAGCCATGATGCAGCGCTTCCAGGAAGACACCACACGCTATCTCTACCTCATGCAGATCATCCAGCGTGGAGATGCCGGCCCGGTTGGTTTCGGAGGCGGTGGCCCGCAAGATCAGGACCAAGGCGGCCCGGCGGGTGTTCCTATGATCCGCTCCGGCGGAGGCACCGATGGCAACGGCAGGCGCCCGCCGCGAAATGTTGCCACATCAATTGACGACGTCGAAGAGGCGTTCCAGCGCCGCAAGCGCCGGGAACTCGAGCAGGCCAGTATGGCCGGCGCCGGTGATCGCGCCCCGGTACAGCAGGTTGTTCGCGGTGCAGCGAAAGTTGGACGGAACGATCCCTGCCCCTGCGGCTCGGGCAAGAAATATAAGAAGTGCTGCGGCGCAAACGCTTAAGAATGTCCATGTGGCGGCGGACACTCTTGTCCGCGTGCTTATTCTTCCCTAAGGCACCTTAGTTCCAGCAACCGGCGCGTTTTCTACCCACATCTGACTTCCCGAATCACGGCCGCAGTTCTGGCCCGGCCCCAGGAGAAGAGTCATGTTCTTGTTTCACTCTGTGGGATCTTCCTACACCTTCATCCGCTCGACCTTTTTACTGATAGCCGTATCGATCGTTACCATGCTCGCAGGCTCTGCCGGCGCTCAGGCCCAGGCATCTTGTCAGTTCGTGAAGTTTAATAGGCGACTCGTTCTTAACGCGGGTCACCGCTATCTAAATCCCGAAGGCATCACCGATAACGGCACCGTAGTTGGAGATGCCTACGACGACGCCGATTTCACTGTTCGTGCGTTTACTCGCTTGCCGGATGGCAGCATCATCTATTACAAGCGCAATAATCCAGAAACTTACTTCTTGGATAGAAGTAATACCGGCGTGACAGTCGGGGTAACGGGTCCGGCATTTTCCCTGGCGTCGACCACCGGAACGCCTTTTCTCCTCAAGGGGTCGACCTTCACTCCAATCACAATGACCATTGGTGGCACAACTTACAAGAAGTTCACGGTTCGATCGATCAATAAGTGGGGCACGATGGTGGGAGCGTTTACGGATTCCACAGGCAAAGTGCGCGGCTTCAAGCGGTCGAGCGATGGCAAAGCAATAGTGCTGAACTTTCCGGGAGCCGCACAAACCGACGCTTTCGCCATCAACGACAACGGCACCATCGTGGGGTACTACAGCAAGACTGCGTCGCCGAATCTGTTTCGCCACGGTTTCATTTACAACAACGGTCAGTTTGCGAAGCTGGATTTTCCAAGCACCACTCTGCAAACCGAACTCACCGGCATCAGTGATTCCAACCTCATAATTGGAACAACGATCAAAGGTAGCAACGCAACCAGTTCGTTCCTATACAAGAATGGCACATTTAAGAAGATTGTCATGCCGAATAGCGACGTCCCCACGTACGCGGATAGCGTGAGTCCGAGCCAAAGCCTGATCACGGGGTTCTCGGGTTACACGGGATTTATTGCGACCTGCAAATAGCACTCGGGAGGCGGGGATAAGGCTTACGCAGTCCCCGCCCACTCCGTCGCAGGTCAAAAGCTTTCTGGGCGGCATATCAGCGAACGGAGTCATTACCGGTGGGTTCAACGGCCGCGGCTTCGCCGTGGGGTGTCAGTAGGAACTATGGATTGGGGCGTAGCATAAACGACTTCACCGCAATGTTATTCGGCTGCATTCCTGCGGGAATCATCGTGAGCAAACCATATTCGCCAGGCTCCAGCTTTCGCGGTTTCCGCTTTTGGATCACAGTGACGTCGCCGGACTCCGAGTCGAGCACGAGCAGATAGTTCTGATTCGGCGAGAGCGCGATCGCATCCGGCTTCGTGCCCACCGCCAGCGAGGCGATCACCTTGCCGATGTCGATATCGTAAACCGCAATCGTGTTCGAGCCAAAATTACTGACGTACAGCCGCGAGTTGTCAGCCGAAACTACTCCTCGCGACGGATGCGTCCCAATCAGATAGCTTCCGCTCACTTCATCGGTTGTGGTCTCGATGATCGAGATGGAGTCCGAGTCGAAGTTGCACACCATCAGTTCGCCGCCATCCGGTTTAAGGGCCAGGCTGGCCGGGGTCTTGCCGACGTCGAGCAAAGCAATCAGCTTGTCATTTTTCAGATTGATCGAAGCCACCTGCGCCGATCCCGAGCAGGCAACGAATGCCTTGCTGCTGTCAGGCAGGACGGCGATGTCTGTGGGCTCATGACAGATCGAAATCGTGCTGCGAACTGTGAACGTTCGGGAGTCGATCAGGGAGACAGAATCGCTCGAACGGTTGCTGACAACCACTATTCCGCCGTCGGGCGAGACCCGCGCCAGCCCCGGCGAGTTGCCAACCCGAACCGTGGCAATAACCTTCCGCTGATCGAGATCGATTACTGAAACATTGCCGGATGCCGAATTGGCCACGTAGCCCCGCTTGCCATCTGGCGAAATATCGATGAAGTATGGAGACCCATGCACGCCGATGGTAGCGATCACAGCATTCCGCTCGGCGTCGATCACGCTCACATTGTTCGAAGCAGTATTGACCACGTAGATTTCATTTTTCTTGCCGTTGGCTGCGATTCCGCTGGGGCCGGCGCCGACTTTGAGGATCTTTGCGAGTTGCAAAGTCCGCAGGTCGATCACCGAAACCGTGTTGCTCTTTCCGTTTGTGATGTAAGCGTACTCGCGATACGCGGGGTCCAGGTTCGCAAGTTCGCGCTCGTGGAAGTACCACCAGCCGAGGCCGGTCGCAACCGCGAGCGCCAGGATTGTAAGAAGGATTCTTCGCAAGGTGCAATCGTCGAGAATAGAAGATTACCAGAGGAGTCCCGAAAGGACGGTTCGTGCCTTCAGCCGTGCGAAACAGCTGAAATGAAAAGAAAAGGCACGGCTGAACATGCCTTGGCACGAATCTAGCTACAACCAATTACCGCAACTCTTCCATCACCCGCTCAAGTACCTCAGGTCCGGGCCGCACGGCCGAAGCGGGCAGGGTAGCCAAAGGCTGGTCCGTGATATTCAACATATCCAGGAACGTCGGCGCCTGCGTATTCACGTACAGCACGCCGGTTAGCAGCTCACCATCTTTCTTCGCTTCATTCAGGCGGGTAATCGCGCGGATCTTGTCCGTGGGATCGTAATCTTCCTCGAGCTTTCGGAGTTGTAGGCGCGATCCGTCGTGCATTGTGACCTGAACGGTGGTGCCGGGATCGTACTCAACAGCGATGTCCTCGAATACAGGAATGAAGTTGATCTCCTGCAACGGCTCGTCGTGGTCTTTCGCGTATTTGTAGGACTTCGTCGAACCTTCGTGATCGTTAAACGTTACGCAAGGTGAGATCACATCTAGCAACACGGTGCCCTTGTGAGCAATCGCGGCTTTGAGCATCGAGTGCAGCTGACGCTTGTCGCCGGAGAACGATCGTCCGACGAAAGTTGCGCCGAGGGATATCGCCAACTCGCAGGTATCGATCGGTGGAAGCTCGTTGGCAACACCGGTCTTCAACGTCGAGCCGAGATCGGCAGTAGCAGAGAACTGGCCCTTGGTCAGCCCGTAAACACCGTTGTCCTCAATGATGTAAATAAGCGGTAGATTGCGACGCATCAGATGGACGAATTGACCGATGCCGATCGACGCGGTATCACCGTCGCCGCTGATACCCAACGCCATCAGCGAACGATTGGCGAGCACCGCCCCAGTGGCCACTGACGGCATGCGCCCGTGCACAGAGTTGAAGCTGTGCGCGCGCGCCATGAAGTAGGCAGGGGTCTTTGAGGAGCAACCGATGCCGCTGAGCTTCGCAACGCGTTCCGGCTGCACGCCCATTTCGTACATCGCGTCAATAATGCGCTCGGAGATGGCATTGTGGCCGCAGCCGGCGCAGAGCGTGGTCTTCGAGCCCCGATAATCGAGCACTGCCAGTCCCAGGCGGTTAGTTTTCGGTGCGCTTGGCGTGGTCGCCATTATTTCCCCTCCATCGCGGCTATTTCGTCGCTGACTGAACGCGCGTCGATGGGAAGCCCATCCAGTCGCGCCACGCTCCGCAGCCTGGGCACGAGCTCTACGTCCAAATCGAGTTTAAGCAAGGAAAGCAATTGGGCGTCGCGATTTTGCTCGACAACGTAAACCCGCTTGTGCGATCGCACAAAATCCGCGATCTCGTGCGCGAATGGATACGCCCGAACTCGCAGGTAATCGGTCACCAGCTTGTGCTCGTCACGAAGCTGATCGCGGGCCTCGGTCAGCGCCCAGTGCGAGCTACCGAAGGCGATAATGCCGATTTCGGCATTGGGCATCCTCTCGACAACCGGCGTGGGCACGAAAGAACGAGCATGCTCAAATTTCCGCCGCAGCCGCTCCATGTTGTTCTCGTAGTCTTCGGGTTTCTCGCTGTAGAGTGCGTCCGCGTTGTGTCCACTACCACGCGTAAAGTATGACGCCGCAGGATGCTGCGTGCCCGGAAGCGTTCGATATCCGATTGCGTCACCATCTACATCTTTGTAGCGACTAAACCGCGCCACTTTATCCAGATCTTCTTTGGTTAAGACTTTTCCCCGTTCGATCGGCTTTTGAGGATATGGGAACGGATCCGACATCCAGTTGTTCATTCCGAGATCGAGGTCGGGCATGACAAACACGACGGTTTGAAACTTCTCTGCCAGATTGAACGCGTCCATCGCCATCTCAAAGCACTCGTGCGGCGAAGAAGGGAACAGCATGATGTGCTTGGTGTCGCCGTGCGAAAGAAACGCAGTCGAAAGAATGTCGGCCTGGGATGTGCGCGTGGGAAGGCCGGTTGAGGGACCGACGCGCTGGATATCCCAAACCACCGCCGGAATTTCTGCGTAGTAGGAAAGCCCCGCGAATTCCGACATCAGGGAAATACCCGGTCCAGAGGTTGTCGTCATCGCACGCGCACCCGCCCAGCCGGCTCCGAGCACCATGCCAATCGCCGCCAGTTCATCTTCAGCCTGCACTACCGCGAATGTGGCTTTGCCGTCCGCGCCAATGCGGAAACGCTTCAGATAGTCGATCATGCTTTCCGCCAGCGATGACGAAGGCGTGATCGGATACCAGCTCAGTACCGTGCATCCGGCGAAAACGCAGCCCAGCGCAGACGCCGCGTTGCCATCGATGATGATCTTGCCGCGCGTTTTGTCCATGCGCTCGATGCGGAACGGATCTTGCTTGGTCAGGCTGGCAGTTGCGTAATCGAATCCTGCCTGCGCCGCGGCGAGATTCAAATTCGCGGCTTTGACTTTCTTTGCAAACTGTTTGCGCAGCGCCTTCTCCACTTCGCCCATGTCTATGTCGAGGAGCTTTGCCACCACGCCGACATAAATCATGTTCTTGACCAGCTTGCGCAGCTTGGCTTCAGGGCAAACGGTAGCAACAAGTTTGTCGTACGGGACGGAATAGAAAATCAGATCGTCACGTAGCGCCCGCAAATTCAGCGGCTCGTCGTACAGCACCGACGCCCCCGGAGCCAGCGACATAACGTCGTCTCGCGCGGTCTCAGGATTCATCGCGACTAGAAAATCAATTTCCTTCTTGCGCGCGACGTAGCCATCTTTGTTGGCGCGAATCGTGTACCAGGTCGGAAGTCCGGCGATGTTAGAAGGGAACAGGTTCTTGCCGGAAACCGGCACGCCCATCTGAAAAATGCTGCGAAGCAGTACAGTGTTCGAACTCTGCGAGCCGCTGCCGTTCACGGTCGCGACCTGAATGCTCATGTTGTTAACAACCGGAGCTTGCAGCGGCCGTCCCGCGGCCTCCTTCAGCCCGACGTCAGTTGTAGCCATTACCTAGCAAATCCTTCCTGCGTTTGCCTGGTGCGTTCCGGCCTGGAGTACCCAACTTTGGGGTGCCCCAGCTCTTGCCGCTGTTGCGAGACCTGGGAGCCTCGCAAAATCGTTTATGCAAACGCAAATCATCCCCGCCATTGCCTCTGACTGGGAGAACTCAACCCACGTTCATTCCGGACCGCGTCAGCGGTAAGGAACCCTTCGACTGTCGCTCAGGGCAGGCCTGCTTTTCAGGCGGGAGTAGTTAAATTATACGGCAGTAGTGCGTTGTAAGTAACGCCAACCAAGGTGTGTGGTTACCGAGTAGGAACTAGGCTCTCAAGCAGGGAAGCTGTTCAACAGTGTATATCCGCAGGGTGAGGGCAATCGGATCAGAGTCCTCGCCGCTTCCGCGGCGGCTCTTTCTGTCGAGGCTCAACGTAAAAATCGTCAGGCAGGCCAGCCAGTAAATCAAACGCACGCCTAAGACCTGGTTTCTGGTGCTTTGGGACCTGCGGTGGCGATTTACGGGATTTCTGAGTCGCTGAAGGCTTGTTGCCATTTGCACTCATTGGGGAGACCGCCCTACTGCTCCGTGAAAAACTGCGCCATCTTGCGGAACTTGTCGTACCGGCCCGCAAGCAGTTCGGGCACCGGCTTAACTTTTAACTCCGCAAAATGCCGCTCCAGCGCGGTGGATAGCAGCTTTGCCGCGGCATCATGGTCGGTGTGCGCCCCACCCGGCGGCTCCTCCACGATCGCATCAATGCAGCCAAGCTCCTGCAGATCAGGCGCGGTAATGCGCAGCGCTTCGGCTGCGAGTTCTTTCTTCGACGCGTCGCGCCACATAATCGACGCGCAGCCTTCGGGAGAGATGACAGAATAAATCGCGTTTTCCATCATCAGCACGCGATCGGAGACCGCAATTGCCAGGGCGCCACCGCTGCCGCCTTCGCCGGTGATGGTCGTGATGATCGGAACTCGTAGCCGTGCCATCTCGCGCAGATTCAGAGCAATCGCTTCGGCCTGTCCGCGCTCTTCAGCGCCCAGTCCAGGATTCGCGCCGGTCACGTCAACAAAGGTGAAGATCGGACGCGAGAATTTCTGTGCGATGTGCATCGCCCGCAGTGCTTTGCGATAGCCCTCAGGATTCGGCAGTCCAAAATTCCGATACACCTTCTGCTTGGTGTCGCGGCCTTTTTGAGTGCCGATGACCAACACTTCCTGGCCATTGAACCGCGCCATGCCGCAGATCATTGCTGGATCGTCCGCATAGCGCCGGTCGCCATGAATCTCGCTGAAGTCAGTAAAGATCTTTTCTACATAATCGAGAAAGTATGGCCGCTGCGGATGGCGCGCCAGTTCGGTTTTGATCCAGGCTTCCCGGTGTGACATATCGCGACGCAGGGCCTCGACCCGCTGCTTCAGTTCCTCGATCTCAATTCGCACTTCCGCGCTCTGGCCGTCCAGCGCCTCGAGTTTGCCAATCTGTTCCTCGATTCTTTCGAGTTCCTGGGGAGCGGTCATTTCTGTGTTGTGTCCGTTGCGGGCTGCCCGTCGAGTCTCGACCATCGAGAGCAATAGCTGAGCGCCTGTGAGTGCCGCGCCAATGTCGGCTGTCTTCATTGAATGTATCTTCGCCGTAGCGATTCCGACTCCTGGATCGGGTGATCTGATAATCGGGTCATCGGGTGATCTCAACTCGATGAACTCCACCAAAACATGCGATCCGCTGCTACGGAACAGTTGTCAGAAGTTCCTAAGCAGTTTTCAGATCGTCCGATGACCCGATCGCCCGATCACCCGATCAATTAATCACCCGCACCGCGCCGCGTCCGCAGAGCTCTTCCACGCGGCCAATGAAGGCCCGGTCTGGCAGCACATTATAGCCCTCCGCCTCCATCACCACCATGAAATCTCCCTCGCGCTCCACATCGAACAACACCTTGGCCTCGCCTTGTCGTTGAGAAAAAAGGAGATGCAGTTCATCGACGGTGCTCTCGGACGCCTTTTCAAGAGGAATGCGAATGCGCAGCGACTTGGGCAGAGGAACCTTTACTTCCTCGAGAGAAAGAACGTCATTAACCGTGAGTTTCGGGTTCGCACCTTCTTCAATGCGGACCCCACCACGCACGAGCACGGGAAGTTCCAGCAAGTTCTTCAACTTATCCTGAAGCTTGCGATACGCCTCCGGGAACACCAGCAATTCGATCGAGCCAGAAAGATCTTCAAGCGTTCCCTGAGCGTAAAAATCACCCTTCTTCGATTTCAGCACCCGCAGATTCACAACGATCCCGGCTGTGGTTAGGTTCTCGTCTTTGCCGGTCGATGATTTCATAGCAGCTAGCTCTTCGATCGAGAGCGCGCGCAAATCCTCGAGCTTGTCACGATACTTCTCCAGCGGATGTCCGGTGATGAAGAAGCCCAGGATCTCTTTCTCGTTACTCAGCCGTGTATGTTCATCCCAATCAGGAATGTCAGGAAGCTTTTCTTCCTGGACGCTGGCCTCCTCCTGTTGGAACACGCCGAAGAGCCCGTGCTGGCCGGATTCGGCATCCCTTTGCAGTTTTTCCGCATGCTCTACAGCCCGATCCAGTACGGCCATCAACTGCGCGCGGCGGCCAAGGGAATCCATGGCTCCGCTCTTGACCAGCGACTCCAGAACGCGTTTGTTCAGCAGACGGAGGTCCACCTTCTCGCAGAATTCGTAGATTGATCGAAACCGCCCAAGATCTTTGCGCGCCGCAACGATGGACTCGATCGCATTGTGTCCGACGTTTTTCACCGCCGCCAAACCGAACCGAATCGCCGGTCCATGAGGAGTGAAGTTCGCATCGCTGACGTTAATGTCGGGGGGCTCGACTGCAATTCCCATCTCGCGGCATTCGTTGATGTACTTCACAACGTCGTCGGTGTTGCCGGTAACGGAAGTCAGGAGTGCGGCCATGAACTCGACCGGATAGCGCGTCTTGAGATAAGCCGTGTGGTAGGCGAGAAGCGCATACGCGGCCGAGTGAGCCTTTGGGAAACCGTATTCGGCGAATTTTTCGAGGAGCTCGAAGATTTTTTCGATCTTCTTTGCCGGATAGCCTCTTTCGACAGCACCCTGAATAAACCGTTCGCGCTGTTTGGCCATTTCTTCAGGTTTCTTCTTACCCATGGCACGGCGTAACAGATCAGCCTCGCCCATGGAGTAACCCGCGAGGCGGTTTGCGATCTGCATCACGTGTTCCTGATACACGATTACGCCAAATGTGTCCTTAAGAATCTCCTCAAGTTCCGGCAGCTCATACTCGATCTTCTTGCGTCCGTGCTTGCGGTCGATGAAGTAATCGATCATGCCGCCCTGGATCGGGCCGGGACGATAAAGCGCGTTCAGCGCCGTGAGATCCTCAATCGTGGTCGGTTTATAGCGACGCAATACATCACGCATGCCATGTGATTCAAACTGGAACACTCCCGAAGTCAGGCCGGTGTGAAAGACCTTTTCGTATGTCGTCTGGTCCTCAAGCGTGATCGCATTCAGATCAATCAGTTCGCCGCGCGTCTGCTGGATCAGTTTCACCGCATCATCAAGAATCGTCAACGTCGTCAGGCCCAGGAAGTCCATCTTGAGC
>JBKPSP010000211.1:0-25744 GCA_046735175.1 Acidobacteriota bacterium | reverse complement strand
ATGTAGGGGTAGAGATAGCGCGGATTCGCAGGGTCTAAAAGTTCCTCGAGACAATCATCGCAGACCGGCAGATCGGGAGAAATGCGGACTGTAGGACGGTCTCGTACTTGACTGTCTTTTATCGTGAATTCAGAAATGTGTTGAAAGTTCGCGGTCTCTACTTCGATTTCAGAGATACGGGCAGCCGGAGGCGCCTCAAGCTTAAGGCGATCGAGGAAAGTGCCCAGCTTCAAATCGCAGCCTTCCGCATGGATCTCGACCCCTTTCATGCCGTTCAAAACCCAGCCAGATATGGCGTGCTCCCGCGCCAGGCGATAAACAAAGGGACGGAATCCAACTCCTTGCACTATGCCGCGGACGCGAATGAGAACTGCGGACCTCATAGGTACCTATTCAATAGTGCAGCCACGACCTTGCCATCCAACTTGCAGAACCTTATCGCCCTCGACCAGAACCGGCACCGTCCGGACGTTCCCCGCTAGCGTGCACATCCGGACGCGCGCGGTGTTATCGCGTTCGACGTCGTGCTCGATAAACTCGCACCGACGCCACTCAAGCCATTCGCGCATCTCTTGCGTATAGGGGCAGGATGCAGTGCCAAAAAGTTCAAGTTTAGGCACGTGCCACAACCTCCAGCATTTCGCGAATGGTGTGATAGATCGAGGCCTGCACTTCCTGAATGCGGGGAATGTAGTCGCATCGAACAACGATCGGAAAGTCAGCAAGGTTGCGCCGCTTGATTTCTCCACCGTCGTACCCAAGAAGTGCCACGGTCAGCAGGTTGCGTTTGCGCGCTTCCTCCAGAGCCAAAATGATGTTTTTTGATCCGCCGCTGGTTGAGATTCCAACCGCGATATCGTTCGGCTGCGCCTGCGCAATCAACTGGCGAAGGAAGATCACATCGGTGCCTATGTCATTCGCAACCGCCGTGATGTTTGCAGGCTCAAGGGCGAGTGAAATTGCGGGAATGGGCCGATATCCATTGGCCGGCAGCACACAGTCCAGGGCCCAATCGTTCGCGTCAGTTGCGGAGCCTCCGTTACCGAATAAGATTAGCTTGCCCCCGCGCGACAGGCGCCCGTGTATTGCTGACACGGCATCACTGATCTGTTCGATCTCTTCTTTCGCAACTTGGGCGCGCAGCTTGGCGTCATCGCGAACCTTCATCAAAACAGATTCGGAAACCTCGGCGAGAATGTCTTTTGTTTCCTGCTTTTCATGTCCGAGAAACGGATAAAGAAAGCCGGCGTCTCCGACGTCATACCCCAGTTCTCGGTGCTCGAAGAAGACGTGCACGGTCTCCCAAAGTGTGTGGTAGAGAATCTCGATCATCTCCTGATGGATGAATGCATCGGCGATAGGCGGTTCGACGAAATAGGATCCTTGCGATCCAGGCAACGCGAACGTCATCGCTCCCTTTGAATGAGCTTCGACCAACGCCATCCTCACTTCGGGATCGCCATCTGGCGGGCCAAAACCCATGACGATATCTTCTTTTTTCAGGAGGGTCTGAAGCCAGGGCCGAAATGCTGTAGAGAGATCGAGGGCAGGCAGAGCGCGTTTGCCGACGATTACGGGATGGACAAATTCGACCGAGACGTGCTGAGCGTCTGTCGAGTAAGGTCCACGGCCGAAGGCGAGCAGTCTGCCTCCACCAACAAAGCGCTCCGACATCTCGCGGGATGCGATTGCAAGGCGCTTCGCCTCGATCGCAAAGAAACGCTCGAAGAGATGGTTGCGCTCAAGCAGCCGCTCTTCGATTTGGCTCGCGAGTTTGCACCTGGTTTCCATCTTTAGCAGATGCGCGGAAGAGGATCGCCGACCAACATGTCTACGATTCTGCTGCCACCGTATCGCGTCTTGATCAATACGGCCGCCGCGGGCTGTTCACACACCTCTCCGAGGATGCGTGCCTCTTCGCCTCCGCGGACGTGCTGCAAAGAATCCAGCGCCCTGGCCGCATATTCGGGACCCACAATCGCGAGAAACTGGCCCTCGTTGGCGATGTGAAGCGGGTCGAGGCCGAGCAATTCGCAAGCGCCGCGAACGGAATCACGAATGGGTATCTCATCCTCGGCAAGATGGATCGCCAGTCCGCAGTCTCGAGCAAGCTCGTTCAGCGAAGTCGCTACGCCGCCACGGGTAGGATCGCGCATCCAACGGATTCCGGGCGCGGCTTCGCAAGCCATCGCTTCGATGAGCGGAAATACAGAGCGCGTATCCGAGCGAAGGTCGGCTTCGATGTCCAATTCTCCACGCGCGAGAAGGACTGTAATGCCATGATCACCAATCGGGCCTGACAGTATGACCTTGTCGCCGGGACGAACAGAACGCGTATCGATATTCATGCCGCGCAGGGGTGAGCCGATGCCGGTCGTCGTCACGTACATGCGATCGGCTTTGCCGTGCTCAACCACCTTGGTATCTCCGCCAACTACACGAACGCCCGCTCGCTGAGCCGCCCTTGCCATCGCCCGAACCTCAGCTTCCAGAATGTTGGTTGGCAGCCCAGCTTCAAGAACAAACGTGACAACAATAGCTTCGGGTTTTGCTCCCGAGACCGCGAGGTCGTTGACGGTGCCGTTGATTGCAAGCTCTCCAATCGAACCGCCAGGAAAGGTGAGCGGACTAACCACAAAGCTATCTGTCGTGATCGCAACTTGCACATCTCCGACGGCCACACGCGCAGCATCGGTAAGGGGTTCGGGCGACGTTCCAAAGAGAAGTGGTGCGAAAAGACCTTCCACCAGGCGCCGGCTCGCCTTACCGCCTGCTCCGTGGGCCATTTCGATTTGGGAATCCCGGAAACAGGTGCGGAGCGAGAGATCGGGCTCCGCGGGTTTTTCCGTCAGACTGGCAGCCCCACCATTGCCTTGCGGTGTTCGTAGTTGTAATACGCTGCGCAAGATCCCTCCGAAGAAACCATGAGCGCTCCTACCGGATGCTCTGGCGTGCACTCTTTCCCAAAAAGCTTGCATTGCTCGGGTTTCAAAACGCCTTTGAGTACTTCTCCACATTGTGCAGCTTTGGGGTCGATGACCCGCACACCAGGAATGCCGAAGCGCTGCTCCGAATCCCATTCAGCGTACGAATCGCGAATGCGAAGCGCGGACTGAGTAATGAATCCCAGTCCTCTCCACTCGAAAAAAGGTCGGAGTTGAAACACATCCGCCAGCGCTCGCAATGCGGCGCGATTGCCGTCCCAGGACACAACGCGCTTGTACTGATTTTCCACTTTGGCGTCGCCCGCCCGCAGTTGGCGAAGAATCATCACAACCGCCTGCAAAATGTCCAACGGCTCGAATCCGGAAATCACAGTCGGTTTACGGTGGTCGCGGGCAATCCACTCGTAAGGCCTGCAGCCGATCACGGTGGAAACATGGCCCGGTCCGATAAAAGCGTCGAGCCGCATGTCGGGAGAATCGAGAATCGCCCGGATCGCCGGAATGATTGTGACGTGATTGCAGAAAACAGAAAAATTGCGGATGCCCTCTTGCTTGGCCCGCATCAGTGTAAGTGCGGTCGAAGGCGCCGTGGTCTCAAAGCCAATGGCAAAAAACATTACCTGGCGATCCGGATTCATGCGCGCCAGTTTCAGCGCATCGGATGGCGAGTAGACGACGCGAACATCGATACCACGCGCCTTATGTCCGAGCGGGCTGCCATTCCGGCCGGGCACGCGCATCATGTCGCCGAACGCGGCGAAGATCACGGTCGGGTCGTTCGCCAGGGACAGACCATCATCAATGCGGCCCATCGGCAAAACGCAAACCGGGCAGCCCGGGCCGTGGATGAGTTCGATGTTCTCGGGAAGGATATCTTTCAGTCCGAAGCGGTAAATAGCGTGGGTGTGTCCGCCGCAAACTTCCATGATGCGGTAATGACGTGCAGGATCGGCGAGTTTGCGAATCTCGTCAGCGGTTCTGTTGATCATTTTCGCGTCGCGAAATTCGTCAACAAACTTCAACTCTCCTCCAGTCCATACCCGCGAACTTCCTCCATAGCCTCTTCAGTCTCGCCCAGCATTTTAAGAGTATTCATCTGGTCGAGCGCGTCCTGCTCGCTGATTTTGCTCATGGCGAAACCAACATGGATCAGCACCCAGTCGCCAGGGTGTGGCATGTCATCCTGCAGAAGTCCGAGGTCCACTTTTCGGCGCACGCCGGCAATTTCGACCGTTGCTTGTGAGCCATTGGCCTCAAGGATTTCCACGATTTTTGCCGGAATCGCGAGACACATAAGAGAGTTATTTTACTCTTAGGGCGAAGATGGTAGATGTACGCCTGGCATATCGGCCGCCCTGGGTAAAGATATTAAGTCACTGTCACAAATTGGATGACTGGTGCCGAAGAAGGGACTCGAACCCCCACACCCTTGCGGGTACATGGACCTGAACCATGCGCGTCTGCCAATTCCGCCACTTCGGCAAGTGACCACTAGCGTGGCGGCCGGAACCGCCTTGAAGGAAGAAACCGCGATGTCTATTCTTACAGGGCGGATAATGAGTGTCAAACTTCGAGCGTGAAGTGATGCCGAAGAAACGTAGCTCCAATCCAAAAACAAACATCCAGGATGAGGTCACGCGTCTTCGCGCGCTGGCGCATGATTTGAGCAATGCGCTCGAAGCGATCCTGCAGGCGTCGTATCTCCTAAGTCACGGAAAGACTGAAGCCGAAAACAAAAAATGGGCGCGGTTGATCGAGACCTCGTCAGAACAAGCAGCGCGCATCAATCGTGAGATGAGAAAGTTGTTGCGGACGCTTAGCGAAAGCGCCGAGGGGCATTCCTCGCCGCATTCATCTAAAATGTGACGCTACGCACTTCATAAGGAGAAAGATTCATGGAAAGAAAGGCAAGCGCAGTCTGGAAGGGTGGACTTAAGGACGGCAAAGGCGAATTTTCGGCGCCCAGTGGGGTTTTCTCGCATACACCGTATTCGTTTCGCACACGTTTCGAAGACGCGCCGGGCACGAATCCGGAGGAGTTGATCGCTGCGGCTCATGCTTCGTGCTTCTCGATGGCCCTCTCCGCGCAACTTGGAGCGGCGAACCTTACCGCTGAAAGCATCAACACCACCGCAAATCTCAAGATGGAAAAACTTGAGGCGGGCTGGGCCATTACTGCCATTCATCTGGATGTCAGCGCGCGCGTGCCGAACGCCGACGATGCCGCGTTTCAGAAAGCTGCCGAGAATGCCAAAGCAGGATGTCCGGTTTCGAAGGTCTTGAACGCCAAAATCACAATGAACGCTAAGCTGGAGCGCTAGAAGAACGAGGTATGGCCGTACTCTACGCAATTGAGTCTTAGCGTTCTTTGCTGGCGCACCTTGCGTTAAAAGCTCTTAACCGCAAAGGACGCAAAGAAATGCCGCAAAGGACGCTAAGAACTCCCTCGAAGCGTTAAACTTTTCCGGTTCAGAACCCCGGCATGAACGAATATCCGATGGAGACAGCAAAGCGCGCTGCGTTGGCGTTGTTGAATTCCTGATTGTTGTGGATGACGTAGTAGTGCGCTTCAGGTCTCACGAACAGGTGACCCCAGACGTAAATACGGACATCGGCGCCGAAGTGGCCTGCGAAGTGATTACTGCTCACGTAATTGGTGCAGCCGGTGAAACCGCAATTGAGCACGCCGTAAAAGCGCAGGTCTTCTCCACCGATACCCGCCATCACGTCGGCACCGAATTTCTTATAGGTCCGTCCGTAAACAGCGTTGAAGTCATAGAAAATCGGACGGTATGGCTGAAGAATCCCAAAGTTACCCTGGGTGCCGCTGTAGATGTTCTGGTGCGCGCGCCATGCGACCTCTCCTCCGAAACCGATGTGATGTTTGAGAAGAACGATGCCGCTGAAGCTGGGGTACAAGCCGCCGCTTAAGGTTGGGAAACTGCCGCTCGAGTCTGTGCTTGCTCCCTTTGAAGTGACCGTCCCAAATCCGAATGCTGCGTCGAATTCCTGGGCTTGCGCGGCCAGCGTCAAACCGAACACGACGAACAGCGAGATCAATATCTTTCTCACGCTTATCTCCTAATGAAGCTTCTTTGATGCAGGCCTGTAACCCGGAACGCAGAAAAAAGTTCCGAAAAGCCTTCTGAAATGCACTGAAAGATTACTCAGAGTTGGATGCGGGCGGGCTGTTTTTTGTTTTATTTAGAGACCGGCTTAGCCCTTTACGTTGACCTTCGAAAACGAAAGGATCGCGGTGCCAGGGCGTGGCGTGCCCAGCCAGGTTGCTGGCCGGAACGTGGTAAAAATCAGCAGGTTCTTGACCGGGTGAGGCAGATCTGAAAGCTCGTCAGGCTTTGAAAGAATACGGTAATCTTCGACCCGGCCGCTTGCGTCCACGTACGCTTCAATTACCAGCGAATCTGCTGTGATTGGGCCGACGGTGTACCCAAAGCTGGAGGGTTGCAGAACAGGTTCTGTAGCAAGCACCAGCGGGACATCGGTTGCATTTGCCTGGACCGACATCGGAGAGCTCAATAGGCCGACGAGGACTCCAAATGCGAGCACCGTTGCTACCAGACCGGTGGTAGCGGGAACCATAAATACGCGCAGCGTGTTTTCCAGACGAACGCGCAGCCCTTCGAAATAGGGCCGCCGCTGCCGTGCAGCTTCATGTGAGATCGCCAGGCGCAGCTTCAGAGACAAATCGGCCGGGGCTTTCGCCCGGCCAAGGGAGGAGGCAAGCGCCTGCGTGCGGCGCAACGCGTCATACTCCAGGCTGCACGGCGTACAGTTGTACAAGTGCCCGCCCAAACCCCGCATCTGCTTACCAGTTACGGCGCCGTCCAGATAAGCCGAAAGCATCGACCTCACCTGAGCACAGGTCATGATGTCACCTCGACATGCGTGCGTACCGCTGCGCGCCCTCCAATCTCGTTGTGTGTAACTGTTAACCCGATCTCTGGTCCGATTTCTTCTACATACTTTGCAAGTCTCTTGCGTAAGGCATCGCGTCCACGCGTGATCCTTGACTTCACGGTGCCAAGAGACACCTGCGTGATCTCAGAGATCTCTTCGTACGAAAGCTCTTCTACGTCGCGGAGTACGAGCGCCGTCCGGTAAGGTTCAGGAACTTGCCTGAGTTCTTCCTCCACCCGCGCCTGCACCTCATGGTCCGCGACCGTTTCAAACGGCGACTTGTGATGGTCAATCAACGCGGGGTTTGAATCCTGGGGAGCACTGAACTCAGAGCTCATTTCGCTGGGCTCGATTGCGGTCTCTTTTGCCTTATGACGGAACCACCAGCGCCGGCGGTTCGATGCCTCGTGTATCGCAATGCGATAAATCCAGGTCTTCAGACTCGACTCGCCATGAAAGTGCTTCATTCCGCGAAAAATTTTCAGAAAGACTTCCTGGGTAGTATCGGCAGCGTCCGCGGGATCCGTGAGTATTCGGTAAACGACGCTATAGACGGGTTGATGAAACTCGCCGACAAGCCAGGCGTATGCGTCCTCAGAACCCGCCTTGAGTTCTTCAATAATGGCGGCTTCCTGGCTGCGAATTCCTATCGCGCTTGCGAGATCTCCCAAAGCGGCTCCCGCCATGCCTGCCACGGCGACACCCCAATTATAAGTCCGACCACAAACTAGGCGCCTGTTTCGTTAGACAACGGCACTGGGCCGGAGGTTCCAACAGGCTAACAGCTTGATTTTCAAGCAGATCAGTGTTGCGGGTTGGACGGCTGAGCCTGCGTGCCAGGTTGGGTTGGCGATGCAGTTCCGGATTTCGCTGGCGTTTTCTTCTTGGGGGCCGGTTTTTTTGGCGCCGGAGGCGCGGTATCGTCCACAACCGTTTTCTTCGGCGTTGCCTCAGCGCGAGCCGTTTGCAATGCGGTGCGCAATTGCCCGATCTCAGTTTCCTTGGCGGATGCGACGCGGTCCATGCGGTCCGCAACTGCGCGACGCGACTCCTGCAGTGCGCCCAAGTCGCGGTTCAACGCCTGAAATTCTTCTTTGCTGCCGAACGCGCCCGTGGACTCAACCACGGAACTGATGACGTCGTACAAGGCGTCAAGATTGCGATAGACCTTGAAAGTCTGAGCCAGGTTCTCCGGCGAGCCCTTCAAAGCATTGAGCAGGGCAGGCATCGCATTTTGCAGATTGCGCTGGATGGATTCGACGTCGCTTTCCGTCTGCTTTTTCGTGTTCCCATCGGTCTTCCATTTGTCGATGCGCAGGTGGCTGAGGTCGGTCTGAGTAGCTTGCGATGTCTGCTCAAGGTTTCCGAGAATCTGATTCAACTCGTTAATCGAGGAATAGGAAACCGGTGGCGCTGGAGCTTGCGCTTGCGGCGCTTGAGCGATACCGAAAACGCTCAATGAGAGACAACAGAGAATATGGAGGGCAGTCTTTCGCGTCATTCCTGGAAACTCACCGTTTCAGCATACTCATTTTCGCAGGTTTCGCAACTTGGGGGTACGGAGGAAGGCGGGCGAATCCGGCGGCCTCGTGGCCGAGAGGCAGTGCAGACACGAGCCGTGAAGAATTGAGGGTTTAATGGGATTTAGTTTGGCTAGCGCGCATCTCGGCGTCAAGGCGGTCTTGTTCCCGACCCGTCGCAAGCTTGTTCTTTGTAAGCCGTGAGTTTGATTATAGCTAACGCATAAATAGCCAGGCTTCTTCAGAAGTTTGAAATCGGGACGCAGGGCCTTCGGGCGTATCCCCGGATCTTTTTGAGATTGGTGGACCTGGTCGGGATCGAACCGACGACCTCTTCCATGCCATGGAAGCGCGCTCCCAGCTGCGCCACAGGCCCACGTAGAAAACGCGGGCTTGGGCGCCCGCGCCACAACAGGTAGGTTAATTTTACCTGCACCGAGCGGATAGTCAAACGCAGTGAAAAGTTGGGTGGGGATCGCTGGAAAGAAACCGCAAATTAAGTCTTAATGTCGCCTAATCGATACTCGGCAGCTTCGGACCGGCAACAGATGCCAAAGTCGTTCCACAACCGAAACCATGGACTCGTACGGTTCTGTTGATCATGCTTCCGATTGGCTGCAGCGACATCGCTCGCGGTAAGCGGTCGAATGTCGGGCGCTTCAAAAAGCTCTTCCAGCTGTTCGATCTCGTCGATGATGCGTTCGACATCCATCGCCATCAGTATAGCGAAACGCACCCGTAGCTTGAAACCGTCACTAAGGTCACTTTCACCTTTCGGTCTGCGGTTAACGACGCCGAAGGTTCGATGTCTGCACAGGCGAAGGGGTTTACAGATTCGGGCTTGCTGCCGGCGTTCTTAGCATTCAGCAATCAGCATTCACCCCATCCGGAACACTCGATAGTCCCAGATGAAAACGGCACTGCGCGTCCTGGCTGAATGCTGAATGCTGAGTGCTGATTGCTATACGCGGTTTCTGTGAACAGGCCGAAGTTCCAGGATTTTGCCGCGGTTCTGGGGACGTGCTGAGTTGGCGGGCATATTGTTGGAATGACGAACGCCTTGCAAGATCGCAGAGCGATCGCTTCGTTGTAGCTGGAACTCTCCAGCTTCGAACCTGACCCGCATCAGCGGATCGTTTCCCACCAGAGTGCGGCCGGGGAACCGGCGGATACGAGCCACGGCGCGGTCAACCACGCGAGCAAGCTCACTCGCATTCTCAGCTGTGCGCCCTTCGGCGAGACGCCGTTTCGCTTTCGCCGGCGGAAACCAGGTCGGATTTCGATTCAGTTCCTCAGGTTCGCCCAGGCGCAACACCTCGCACAGGTGTGCATAAATTTCTTGCCGCTCGCCGTTCCGCAACTTTCCGTTCTTATACTGCGCGAACGCGGTCTCTTCGATGCGGCCATGCACTCCCGCTTCTTCGTAGGCCTCGATTGCAGCCGATTGAGCATAGGTGAGTCCCGGCTCAACTCCTCCTTTGGGAAATGTCCAGCGGTTCCGGCGCGTATTCACCAGAAGAAATTCCACGCCGGTGCTAAGAATTCGGAAGCACACTGCCGCAACCTGCTGACGTTCACTGTATTGAACTTCCCGATTCACACGTCGGACAAGCCCTGGCGTTTCGAAGCGCATGGCATGAGGTTGCATGAGTTCGTTCACGATGGCTAGAGCACAACTTGATTCGGCTGCGAGTCGCTGTTCATCCCGAATCTGGTTTCGCACTTGGCAGCACAGCTATGGCCTGACGATCATGTCTGAAGGAATTCCGAGGCCGATTTGGAACACCTCTATTGCCTTCGCTGCAACCGCGAACTCGAATCGGGAAGTAAGTCCGTCGCAGTGTATTTGTTCGCGCAGACGGTTGGGATCCGGCCACGGCAGAAATCGGCGGCGAAACGGATCTGCTTCTGCCCGCAGTGCGCCGTGTCGCTGGCCATGGGACCTCCGCCGGAAGGAGCTCTGAACCTGGCCGCATGGGAGATGATCCGCGAACTGGTCAGCTCCGATCCCTCGCTGAACGACGCCGCGTGGGAATCGCTGCAAGTCCTGACCCGTTCTCTTCCTGAAAACGTCAATGAAAGCGCCCTGCGCCATGCGGTCGGAGGATATCTGGAATTCTGAGGCGCTCGTTCGGAGCAACTTTCAACTATGGCAACCCTCGCAATATCACCGGAACGAATTGGCCTGGCTCATTGGATGGATCAGGTATTGCTGCAAGCTGAGAAGGCTGCTGAAACCTTCGACGCCGATGCCGTCCATGACCTCCGGACTGCACTCCGGCGTTGCCGGTCAATTGCAGATGGGATGATGGCCTTCGATGCCGATCCCGCCTGGAAAAAGATGAAGAAGGCCGGCAAACAACTATTTCAGAGCCTGGGCGAGTCGAGAGACACGCACGTGCTCAAAGACTGGATCGGGCGTCTCGCGCCGGAAAACGATCCTTCAGCTGCGACGATAAACGCATTTCTCACTCGCAGGGAAGATGAGTTCCGGATTACAGCGGCCGCCGCGGTTCATCAGTTCGACCGCGCAAAATGGAGCGAGTGGGCACGCTGGCTGCCGTCGCGAGGGACGAGAACTCCACTCGACAGCCCGGTCTTTGCGCATTTAGCGCTCGAGCGCTGGCACCAGGCTCGCGAACTACATCGGCGTGCGCTGCGGAATCGTACCAACGTGGCCTTCCATGACTTGCGAATCGGGATCAAGCGCTTTCGCTATACCGTTGAAAATTTCCTGCCGACCCTGCACGAACTCTGGGCCGACGACCTCAAAGACGTGCAGGACGCACTCGGAGACGTTCACGATCTGGATGTCCTCTGGCAAACAATTGTCGGCGTTCAGGCGTTTCCGGAGACGGCATCGCGAGAAATATGGCAATCTCGAATTCGAGAAGCGCGAACGCGGCAGGTCGAGAGATACAGAAGCAAAATGGTCGGCGAAGGATCTTTGTGGAACACCTGGCGAGCGGCGTTACCCAGCGACGATCGCCTTCGCGAGCTTGGATCGCAGCGCCTTAAGATTTGGGCGTCTCTCCTGGATCCGAACGTGTCGCATTCCAGGCATGTTGCCGAACTTGCCCTGCAGATCTTCGATGGTCTCCCCGACGAAATTCCTCTCGGCAGGCGTCAAAGCCATCGCTACGTCTTGCATGCCGCAGCTCTCATGCACGATGTCGGTTGCGCCAAAGTAAACCGGGGACACCACAAAATCTCAGCGCGTATGATTCGCAAAATCGTGCCTCCGATGGGATGGACAATCGACGAAATTCAGACGATAGCGATGATTGCGCGATATCACCGTGGCGCGCTGCCGAGCGAAAAACAAAAGCGCTTCCGCGCCCTTCCGGCTTCGAAGCAAGCTTCAGTGAAATTATTAGCGGGCATTCTGAGATTCGCATGCGCCTGTGACCTGGAACGCGATGCACGCATTCGGCACATCGAGATAGAGGCGTCCGCACCGGTGCTCACGGTCCGTGCCCAGGGCTATGCCGCCGCCACTCCGCTGGCGGAACATCTGGCTGCAGCGCGTCATCTGCTTGAAGTTGCGTATGAGCGGCCGGTGTTCATCCTGCCCGACAAGTCACGTGCGGCTTGATCGCGCGAAAGGGCCCAGGTTTAAGCAGCCCGGTCTTTCACGTCGGCAGAGGTCGCTTCCCTGGCACAATGCGCACAGCAGAAAAAGCGGCCGCCGACTTCGGTGCCGTGCCCGATCACTTTGCACTTGCAGTGCTCACAGACGGGGGCAATCGCCTGAATCGCGCATTCGAAGCTGTCAAAAACGTGTCGTGATCCCGCCGCGATCAGCTCGAATGATTTGTCGTAGTCGTTCCCGCAGACCTCGCACTTAGCCATGTAGCACCTCGAGCTCTAAGAAGGCTCGCGGCGCTGGCGGGTTGCTGTGCTATTGGATTGTGACCGTCTGTACAACCTTAGCGACCCTTCCGTTCTTGTCGATAGCCTGTATTCCAATGCTTTCGTTGCTGCCCACCGGAAGCCGGGCAGTTCCAAACAGAGTTCCACTGTTCGCCTGAAGGACCTTCTTCCCATTTACCCAGACTTGAATTTGAGAAACAGCGTGGCTGCCCGATGCAATCGCTGAAAAGTGCACAGGATTAGTAACCGTCGCGTGGTTCGCGGGGCTTCCGACGGTCAACGTAAGTACTGGCACGCCTAGAAACCCATTCGGTCGATCGACCGTGAAATAGTTGCCGACAATTGCGCGGGCAAAGTTGATGGAGGAAGCGCAAGAGGGAAGTGAGTGCTGAGTCGGAAAGGATTCCGTCTTCTCACTGCCTTCCGTGCTCTCTATGTTGAACGAAACAAACCCGGCCGCCGCATCGTGGCATCCGACAATGTCACTTCGACCATTCATCCCGGTCACTTGCCCGGCTTTTGAATACACCGGCGACAGAAAATCGATGTCCTCACCTTTGAACCAGAACCCGCGCCAGTTACCCCCGGAGAAGACCTGCCCCACGATCCAGCCGTGATTACTGATTCCGTTGAGTTGCGTCTGCTTGGGCTCCCCGGAGAGTTGCGGCGCGTTCCATCGGCTGTAAACGCCGTTGCGATAGATAAACCCGTGAGTATCGTCGTAGGTTCCGACGATGGTGCCGGCATTGTTGATCCCCGCGGCCACAGTGCTGTAGGTAGCCGCCGGGACGTTGATTTTGTGGAACTGTCCGCTGTGACGGAGAAACCCATGGAAGTTCAGTGGCCCGGGAACCTGATAGACGCCGACCAGATCGCCATTGTCATTGATACCAAGCACCGCAGTGGCGCTGGCTCCTGGAAAATCAACTCTGGTGTATTTGCCTGCTTTGTAAGTAAAGCCATGTTGAAAACTTGCCGAGTCGAGGTATGAACCCGCGATCACGTTGTTATTGTTAATTCCATTCGCGCTGGTGGATAGGGCGTGGGGAAATGCGATCGTCGCGTAATCGTAGACGACGGCTGTCGAGGTTTGAGGCACAGCTGAGATCGAGAAAAAGCCTATTAGAGTTACAAGTGAAACAAAGTGGCGGCACATCGGTGGGGGCTCCTGCTGCGTGTGCTTCAAGGATGCAGGAAATCCGCACCTGAGTTGTAGAAACTACGCCGCCCGCTCGTGTTTGTTCTGGTAGGTTCCCATGAGTTCGCCGTGAGCGATGACGTGGCCCTTCATTGCGTCGTTCACCTCTTTTGGGGTGGCGCCTGCCGAAAGAGCGAGAGTGGCGTTGAGCGCGTAAAGCCGAAAAAGGTAGCGGTGCGTACCGGAAGGCGGCGCGGGTCCCATATAACCAACTTTACCCGCATCATTTTTGCCTTGGGTGCCAAATCCGCTCACTACCTCATTATGTGGAACGTTCTCGTCAATATGGTCCGTTTCTGGTGGAATGTTGTAAACGGTCCAATGCGTAAAGCCGCCGGGCCGGGGAGCATCTGGGTCGTGCACGATTAGCGCAAAGGACCTGGTTTCCGCGGGAGCATCTCCCCATGAGAGCGCCGGCGAAACATCTTTTCCATCGGAGGTGTAGTAAGCGGGGATCTCTCCGCCGTGCTGGAAGCTGCTGCTGATAAGTTGCATGAGTCACCCTCTCCCAGGCTTGGAGAGCGAGGTCAGTGAATTCGTTGCTTGGAAATCGAGTGCGGCGCTACGCCGCGTCGTCCTCGATCTTGATTCGCAGCGACTTCAGGAACTTAAGGTCCTGCTCGCTGACTTTAAGGTCGGGGTTGCTGGCAAGAGTGGTGACCATGGAGGTCTTGTCGGTGGTTTTCTCTCCCGGCCGGCTGACGCCAATCGTCGCTTCGAGGACGAGAAAGATGTCATAGCCGCCGTCTTTGATTCGAGTCACAACATCGGCAATCTGTTCCGAGTCCGCCAGCGACTCGTTGATAGCTTCACCCAGTTCCTTCATCAGTTGCTTGAGTTGTTGGTCCACGAATCCCCCGGTCTTCCACTTGGATGCCGAACCCTGGAACGAGGCATCCTGACATTACTTCTATGACGTATTCTAAACCCGCTGGTTGGTAAAATCGAGAACAATGGCAAGTACCTCCACCACCCGGATAGCAGGCTTGGCGGCCCGCGTTTTTGGCCAGCAGGTCAAGCAAAGCCGCGCCTACGGCGCAGTCATGAACGGCGCCAGGACCATGTTTTCGCATTTCAGTTCAGCCTTGCATCAACTCTGGCTTGAGGTGACAGGGTTCGTTTTCCTGGCATTCGCCGGAATCGGGGTGGTTTTCCTGGTTCGCGAGTACTCCGCCTACCACGCAGGACGGGGGACCAGCGCGCGGATTGCCGAAGCAGCCGGATTTGCATTGGTATTTGGCTGGTTCGGGCTCAGTTCCTTCTGGAAGGCACGCCGAAAGACATAGGCTATGTCGGAACCCCCGAAAGTTCGAAACCTGCCGGCCGACCCAGAAACTTCGTCTCACATTCCAGTTCACCAGATTTACACCGAGGCCGATCGCGCGGGGTGGGACTATGACCAGCAGGTCGGCTATCCCGGCGAGCCCCCCTACACCCGTGGCATACAGCCGACCATGTATCGCGGCCGCCTCTGGACGATGCGCCAGTACGCGGGTATGGGCGATGCGGAGGAGTCAAATAAACGGTACAAATACCTGCTGGGCCATGGCACGACCGGCCTGTCGGTCGCTTTCGATCTTCCCACTCAGATTGGGCTTGATTCCGACCATCCGTTAGCCGCGGCGGAAGTTGGCAAAGTCGGTGTTGCCATCGATTCCATTGAAGACATGGAGCGCCTATTTGCCGATATTGATCTCACGAAGATATCTACCTCCATGACGATCAACTCCACGGCGCCGATTCTGCTGGCGCTGTACGTGGCGGTTGCGCGGCGCCGGGGCATGGACGTGAAAAGGCTTTCCGGCACCGTGCAGAACGACATTTTGAAGGAGTACATCGCTCGCGGTACTTACATTTATCCGGTTGAGCGCGGCATGCGCCTGGTCACTGACCTGTTCGCGTGGGCGAATGAGAACGTACCTGAATGGAACACGATTTCGATTTCCGGTTATCACATGCGCGAGGCTGGGGCGACCGCTGTGCAGGAGGTCGCATTCACGCTCGGCAACGGGACGGCATATGTGCAGGCAGCGATTGACGCCGGCTTGGATGTAGATAAATTCGCCCCGCGCATTTCATTCTTCTTTAATGCGCACAACAATTTTTTGGAAGAGGTTGCAAAGTTTCGCGCTGCCCGGCGCATGTGGGCTCGCATCATGCGAGAAAAGTTTGGCGCGAAAAATCCCCGCTCCTGGATGCTGCGTTTCCATACTCAAACCGCCGGCTCGACGCTCACAGCGCAACAGCCCGAAAATAACATCGTGCGCACGGCCATTCAGGCGATGGCTGCGGTGCTTGGCGGAACGCAGTCGCTGCATACCAATTCCTTTGACGAGGCGCTGTCGTTGCCCACCGAGCAGGCTGCACGGATTGCGCTGAGAACGCAGCAGATTGTGGGCTATGAATCCGGCGCGCCGAACACGATCGATCCTTTCGCAGGTTCATATTTCGTCGAAGCGCTAACCGACGAAATCGAGCGGCGTTCCGGTGACTACCTCGTGAGAATCGAAGGCCTTGGCGGCATGCTGAAGGCCATCGAGCGAGGGTATGTGCAGTTGGAAATCCAGAATGCCGCGTATGAGTACCAGAGGGCTGTGGAGACTGGCGACGCGACGGTGGTCGGGGTGAATCGTTTTGCTCAGGAGAGCGAGCATGCCGTTCCGATCCAGCGCATAGATCCCTCACTGGAGCCTAAGCAGATCGAACGTGTGCGGGCTGTGCGCGCAAAGCGAGATCCGGGACGCTGGAAAGACGCCATTGAGGCTGTACGAATTGCGGCAAAGTCAGGCGAAAATGTGATGCCGCGGATCGTGAACGCGGTTCAGGCTTACGCCACGGTAGGCGAAATTTCGGATTCTATGCGCGCGGTCTTTGGCGAGTATCAGGAGACGGTAGTCATTTAGTGAAGTGTTTGGAATTTTGACCGACGCGGCGCGACACAGAATCTGCCCAATCGGCGAAGTGGTAGCAAACCAAACCGAAGATTGTTGCCAGAGCAATGACTGCGGCGGACCACAAGGCTGCCTTTTCCCAGAGCATTAAGTCAGCAAGACGCGAGGTCAAACCTTCCCAATATCCGGCTCGACTGGCACTTCGCTCGGCGGCTGTTCGTCCGCCAGGCGTGAGCAAAATCATACTAAGTACGAGAACAAAGCCGCCAAGAAGACGCGGCCAAGATATTCGGAGTAATAAGTACCATGTTCGTGCGATGCTCATGGGGCTCGGATGGAGTGTCAGTCGGCAGTCTTGTAGTCGCAGGATTCGCGGCAGGGTGGGCAATAGAACAGGCCATCCTGGCAGAGCCGGATGTCAATCTGACTCTGGCAAAGGCAGCAATACTTCTCGCAATAGCACTTCTCTTCGATCATCTCGCATTGCATGCAGACGTATTTCTTCCCGGTTCCAGCGGAGCTCATGAGGCAACTTTATCGCTCTCGTGCCAGTATTCGTAGGTGCCGTCGGTGACTGTCCGTCCGGAAGTCATACATCCGCCAGATGCTAAAATCAATAGATTCTATGCAGTCTAAGTCCTCATCTGTAGCCCTCGTCGAATCTCCGAAATCAGCTCCCAAAGTGGGTTTCGTCAGCCTCGGCTGCCCCAAGAACCTTGTAGACAGCGAGGTCATGATGGGCATGCTCTCGCAGGCGGGCGCCGATCTGGTGCCGCAAGCCGAGGACGCTGATGTCATTGTGGTAAACACCTGCTCCTTCATTGAAAGCGCGCAGCAGGAATCGGTGAACACGATTCTGGAGATGGCGCGGCATAAGGGCGGCAATGCGAAGAAGTTGATCGTTGCCGGCTGCCTGGTCGAGCGCTACCGCGACGAGATTCGCAAGAACATTCCCGAAGTTGACGCAGTCGTCGGTACCGGCGAGTTGGAGCGAATTCTGGACGCGGCCGGCATCGCTCCCGCTCAGCCAAGTGGCTCGCCATTTCGCATTCTGAGTTCGCGCCCGGAAGGAGATGCCCGGGCTGCCAGCGGACGCTTCTCGCGCGAAACCTGGGACGGGGCAATCGCCGATTTGCCGAACTATCTTTACGACGAGGCCACGCCCCGCGTCTTGGCCACGCCGCGCTCGACGGCGTACATCAAAATCGCCGAAGGCTGTGATCATCCCTGCGGCTTCTGCATCATTCCGCAACTGCGCGGGAAGTTTCGCTCGCGGCGGTTCGAGTCGGTGATTGCCGAGGCGGAGCGGCTTGCCCGCTCCGGAGTTCGCGAGATCACGTTAATCGGCCAGGACACAACCTGCTACGGCGAGGATTTCGGTCTCAAAGATGGACTGGCCTTGCTGCTCGAAAAGCTAGCTGCGATCGATGATTTGCGTTGGGTGCGGTTTCTTTACGCCTACCCGAACAAGATCACAACGAAGCTGCTCGAGACAATCGCCGCCCACGACAAGATTTGCTCTTACGTTGACGTTCCCCTGCAGCACGCCTCCGCCGCAACACTCAAGCGCATGAAGCGCGGCGGCAGCGCCGATATTTTCCTGCGCACGATCGAGAAGGCGCGCCGCACAATCCCCGGCGTAACGCTCCGAACTTCGTTCATCGTAGGTTTCCCTGGCGAGACCGAAAAGGAATTCGAGGAGCTCTGCGAATTCGTAAAAGCAGCGGAGTTTGACTGGATGGGCACGTTTGCCTACTCAGACCAGGAAGGAGCAACCGCCTTTGGCCTCGAACACAAGCTTTCGGCGCGCGAAATCGAAAGCCGCCGCAAACACCTGATGAAAATCCAGCAGGGAATCAGCCGCCGCAAGAAAAAGTCTCTAAAAGGAAGGCCGTTCGACGTTCTCCTCGAAGGCGCGTCCGAAGAAACCGACATGCTGCTCGAAGGGCGGACCGCGATGCACGCCCCGGAGATCGACGGCAAGCTCTACATTTCGGATGTCCCGGACGGACTCGAACCAGTCCCCGGCGAATTCTATCGGTGCGAGATCACGGAGACGCACGACTACGATCTGGTCGCCCGAATCATAGGTTAGAAACGTTCGGTGCAGAATCTGACGACGTAGCGGAGCTACGTCTTTACATTTACGGCAGTGCCGTGCACTCGTTGCGGGCTGAGTTATCCAGCAGCCCGTCTTTTTCCTCCGGCAGTCGGTGATTCAAGAACTCCATCAACTTACTGGCTGAACGAATGTCGCCGTCTCCACCATAAATCGTGCCGAATTCGTGGCCATAGCGGCTCGATAGAATGATCTCTTGAACGCCACTGGGGCGCGCGATCGAAAGGTTGAGCATGTCTCCCATCATGGGCACCGGAGCCGTTCCGCGCGGTTCGTGATGCTGAATATTGGCCAATGCCGGAGTATCCAGCAGCGACCTTAAATGTGACAGTTCGTCCAGGCTGAGATGTCCGGCGAAGATTTCGGTGCGAACCGGTTTGCTTGCCTTCTGCAAATGGTTTTCATAGCGGAAGTGTCCGTTGTCCGCAGTCAACGCGCAGAACTGACGCGCGTCGCTGCTGCCAACCACGACTGAAGAAACCCGCAACAAGGGCGTTGCGGAGGGAATTGCCGGCGTCGATATGACCAGCGGCGGAAGTTTCAACACCGATTTGACCCCCAATGGATTTGGAGTCACGACGTCGGGAAACGAGATGGTTTCGCGCTTCTTGAGCACGATTTTTCGCGGCGGCAGGCAGTTCTGCTTTCCCTCGTCTTCCGACAGTTCTTTATGCGGCAACCTGCGCAGAGCGTCGAGCCATTCGACCAGCGGATCGAGTGAATCCCTGAATCGCTCCTCACTCTCGCTGCTTTGAAAGAACAGGTCCTGCCATCCGTCGCCGCGGAAAATGGTCAACTGAAGTTGTTCGTAGCGGCCGGAAAAAATCGGCTCTTCAATCTGGCGCTGCGAAAGCCCCGCAATATCCGGATTTTCCAGGATTCGCTGGATCCTCCTCACGTCTTCCAGAGTTGTTGTTCCCTCGTGCACCTTAACGTCGCCGCGCTCCTGCGCGAGTTCGAGGTGAAACCTGCCATTCGTCTGCAGCAAAGCGCAGGAGGACTCGTCGTAGGTCTTATGGGAGATTCGAAGCAGGTAAGGATACTCGGATCCGGCTTGAGCCGCAGCAGTCGATGCAACCAGGAATACGAACGCCAGGAACCTCACGTTAAAAGTAAAGCACGCGTGATGCCGACTCGGCCACTTGGGCGGAAGGAAACACTAAGCAGCGTTCTTCAGCACCAGCGCGGAATTCTTGGATCCGAAGCCAACGCAGTTGCAGATTGCGTGCTCGATGCTGGCTTTCCTGCCGACGTCGGGAACGTAGTCGAGATCGCAATCGGGATCGGGTTTTTCGAGGTTGATAGTCGGCGGTATGCGGCCATGCTCCATCGCGATCAGCGTGGACGCAACACTCGCCGACCCGCAGGCACCTTGCGCATGTCCGATCTGCGATTTCAGGCCGGACATCGGAATCTTGTACGCGTGATCTCCGAGCGCCAGTTTTACCGCGCGCGATTCCACTCGGTCGTTCATTTCGGTGGACGTTCCATGAAGGCTGACGTATTGAATGTCCTCAGGCTTCAGCTGCGCCTCGTCGAGCGCGAGGGTGATTGCGCGCGCCGGCTCTTCCGGCGAGTCGCTCATGCGCACGCGATGGAAGGCCTCGCAGGTGGAGGCATAACCCGTGATTTCGGCATAGATTCGCGCGCCTCGAGATTTCGCGTGTTCATATTCTTCGAGCACGAACATCCACGAGCCTTCGGCAAGCACAAAACCATCGCGATCCGCGGAGAATGGACGCGACGCCCGCTCCGGTTCATCATTCCATGATTGCGTCAGGGCGCGAATCATGGTGTAGCCCTTGACGATGCCTTCCGTGATCGGCGAATCGACTCCGCCGGCAACGAACATCGGCTGCACGCCGGCCTGAATGTGCTGATAGGCATAGCCAATCGCGTCGGTCGAAGACGTGCAGCCTGCCGTGACCACGTGGCTGTATCCGCGAAATCCAAAGCGCATGCTGATTTCGCTGGGGATCGTCCCCATGGTTCCGCTGGGAACGCAAAACAGGCTGACCTGTTTTTCTTTGCCGCTGTGCCACAGGCGATACATCTGTTCGGAAAATTCCTGCGCGCCGCCGCCAGTGCCGAGGATGATTCCGATCTGCCGCTTTTCCTCAATCGACATGGAAGCGGTGTCGAGGCCGGAGTCTTTCACAGCTTCGGTGGTCGCAGCGAGGCAAAGCGGCACGACTCGCGACACATGCTTGCGCTCGCGCGCATCCACCCAGGCGAGCTCATCGAACTCGGGAATTTCGCCGCCGATGTGGACCAGCAGATGCGACGAGTCGAAGCGCGTGATCTTCTTCACGCCGGACTTGCCTGCCAGTACCGCGCGGCAAAAGGCTTCCTTGCCGATACCATTCGGGCTGACCGCGCCCATTCCGGTGATGACGACTCGTGGGAGCATATTCAGGCGTCAGGTATCAGGCATCAGGCATCAGGCTTAGGGTTTTTCGTTTCCTGAAGCCTGAAGCCTGACGCCTGAGCGATAATCATACAGATGCCGCTTGGATTGTACATTTCCGTGCCCTTTTGTCGCACTAAGTGCACGTATTGCAACTTCGCCTCTGACGTCTTCTCGCGCGCCGTATTCGAGAAATACATCTCCCGCGTGTGCGACGAAATTTCGTCGGCCCAGCAAACCGCTGAGCAAGTCGGAGGCACATTCGACCGCGCCGTCGATTCCATTTACTTCGGCGGCGGCACTCCTACTCTCTTGGATGTAGCACAGCTCGATCGCATCTTTGTCACTATTCGGCAAAATTTCGACGTGCAGCCGGATTCGGAGATCACCGTAGAATGCGCGCCGGGCACGCTTTCTGCGTCAATGATGGAGACGCTGGTTCGATGCGGTGTCAATCGCGTCAGCCTGGGTGTGCAGTCGTTTGTGGACCAGGAGTCTGCATCTGTCGGACGGCTTCACAAAAGGGAAGTCGTGCTCGACGACATCGCACGCCTGCGCAGCGCTGGAATTTCCAACATCAACGTAGACCTGATCGCCGGATTGCCTCACCAGGGCCTAGAGAGCTGGGAGCACTCGCTGAACGAATTGATCGCGAGCGGAGTTCCGCACGCGAGCGTTTACATGCTCGAGGTTGATGAAGATTCCCGGCTGGGACGCGAGCTGTTGGCCGGCGGGCAAAAGTATCACGCGCACTTTGTCCCAGATGACGACCTTACCGCCGATCTTTATGAGGTCGCGTGCGAGCTTCTGAACGCAGCTGGAATTCAGCAATACGAAATTTCCAACTTCGCGCGCGAGGGTTGCGAGTCAAAGCACAACTTGAAGTACTGGAGGCGTCAGCCTTATCTGGGCTTTGGGGTGGATGCGCACTCGATGCGGCTGGCGAACTCCGGCTTCCAAAGTCAAATGGAGCGCGAAGCGCAGTCTGCTGCTACAACTCACGGCTTAGCTGCCGAGCACGAACGGGAAGGGCACGACTTCCAGTCGTGCCGCAACAGACCTGAGTCGAGCGACGGCACGGCTGAAAGCCGTGCCCTTACCGAATCTGCTGATTGCATTCGCTTCGCGAATCCCGAGAATCTGGAACAATATGTTTCGGCTGCACCTCGAACCGAGACCATTGTTTCGTGCGACGCGGCCCTGCAGGAGACCTTATTCCTGGGGTTGCGGCTGAATCGCGGAGTGTCGCTCGATCAGCTCGGTCGCGACTTCGGGCAGGCAGCACTCAGCGGCCTTAATGAAAACGTCACGGAGCTGGTTTCTGAGGGTTTGCTCCTCCGCCAGGACGACATAATTCGCCTGACGCCCCGCGGCCGCTTGCTTTCGAATGAAGTCTTCGAGAGATTCGTTTCCGTCCCTTCCGCGCTATAATCCTGCCGTCGTGAGGTGACGCATGGGTCTCTACTCCCACTACGACGGCGCGCACAATCATCCGGTGAACCGGGCGCTGCATTTGATTGCCATTCCGGTTGGATTCTCATCGCTCATCGTTGTCTGGTTCCACTGGATCATCGCGCTATTACTGATCCCGACTGCGTTCGCGCTGGCTTGGCTTGGCCATCTGATCGAGGGGAATAAGCCGGCGTTTTTGACCAACCCGGTTCACGTATTCGTCGCGCCGATTTGGATGGCAAAAAGGATTTTCGGACGCGAGCACCGGCGGGCCGCCAGTGCCACACAGGAAAAGCATGTCTGACGACCAGATCATCGCCCTGCTGACCGAGATCCGGGACCTGCAGAAGCAGAACACCGAAAACTACAAAATCGCCCTGCAAAACCAACGCGAGTCAATCGAATTCCAGCGTTCGTTCGCGGCGCGGCAAAAGAAGGTCGTTCTTCTCGTGATCATAGTCGTCATTGTGACCTTCACCATCCTCGCGTTCCTGCCGCAATTCCTCGGACGTCGCTAGACCAACCGGTCGGTGTGTGGCTTTTTCATTGCCGCACTCCCTATGGTCTAATGAGTTCTGTAGCGCCTTCCCTGGGGCTTTTCTCTGCGCTATTTGCGCTCCCTGCGGTTTAAGATTTTGATTTTCAGGAGTCACTTTGGACTTCCAGCTGAACGACGAACAACTGCAACTTAAGAAGTCCGTCCGCGACTTCGCCGAGCGCGAGATCGCGCCCAACGTCCGCAAGTGGGACGATGCGGGCGAGTTCCCGCTCTCCACGATTAAAGAACTCGGCAAACTCGGGCTTATGGGTGTCGTGTTTCCCTCGGAACTCGGCGGCGCGGGGATGGGCTACGTCGAGTACGTGATCGCGATCGAAGAACTCTCGCGGGTGGATGGGTCGGTTGGCATCATCGTTGCGGCGCACACATCGCTTTGTTCCAACCACATTTTTCTCGCGGGAAATGATGTACAGAAGAAGAAGTACCTGCCGAAGCTGGCGTCTGGGGAGTTCATCGGCGCGTGGGGATTGACTGAGCCTTCCTCCGGTTCCGACGCCGGCAGCGCGCGCATGACCGCGGTCCGTCGGGGCGGCAACTGGGTGCTGAATGGCACAAAAACATTCATAACCAATGGACATTACGCGGACGTGATCGTCGCAATCGCCGTGACCGATCGCGCCGCGCACACGCACGGACTCTCGGCCTTTGTAGTGGACAAGGGAACCAAGGGCTTTCGTCCCGGCAAGAAAGAAGACAAGCTGGGCCTCCGCGCGAGTGACACGGCCGAACTAATCTTTGAAGATTGCGTCATTCCCGCCGAAAACCTGCTCGGCGTCGAAGGCCAGGGATTCGTCGATGCGATGCGCGTGCTCGACGGCGGCCGGATTTCCATCGCGGCTCTTTCGCTCGGCATGGCCGAGGGTGCATACGAAGCGGCGCTGAAATACTCCAAAGATCGCAAGCAGTTCGGAAAATCCATCAGCGAGTTTCAGGCGATCCAGTGGAAGCTGGCCGACATGGCCACCGAAATTGAAGCCGCCAAGCTGCTCACGCTCCGAGCCGCCGCCATGAAAGACGCCGGCATGAAGACCACACTCGCGTCGTCCATGGCCAAGCTCTTCGCCAGCGAGGTTGCCGTCAAGTGCGCCAACGAGGGCGTGCAAATCCACGGCGGTTACGGCTTCATCAAAGACTATCCTGCCGAAAAGTTCTATCGCGACGTGAAGCTGTGCACCATCGGCGAAGGCACGAGTGAGATACAGAGACTGGTGATTGCCAGGCAGTTGCTGAGGGAGTAGGCTTTCGGATCGTCCTGGGTGCTGGTGTGAATCAGCTACTCCAGTTGGTATGTGCCCCAGGAAAAGGTGAGCTTGGGGTCGCAATTCTTGCCCTTGACCTCGATAACGGTGGTGCCGGAGGATTTTCCCAGAACATTGGGGAGAAGTGTCGCAAAGTATAACCCGTCGGAGCCGGCTTTTCGGACACTGTGAGTCTTCTCACCATAGCTCTCGGAATCCATGACCAAGTCTTCATTCGGCTCAAATCCGCTGCCGTGGATGTAGGTTATTTCTCCCTTCGGCATTCCAATCACGGACTCCAATCTACAGCTCTTATCGGTCGCTACGTTCGGAAATGGGACGACTGACACAACGCCCCTCAAGTGGGCCTCATCATCGGAAACTAACGACAAACGCTTAGGCTCGGCAGTGCCTGCGAAGAAAACCAAGTCAATCGGACTGTTGGGGCCGCGGCCGCTGCATGTACCCGGGCGCCCCGCGCATATAGCCCTACCATCTGCATCGAGTGTGACGCCGGTCAAGGACTGGACAACTTTGCCGCTTATCTTGATCTCAACTAGGGTGTAGGTTAGATTCGATGGCAACCCAGCCGCATAAAGTTCGTATTTCACGAGTGTGCGATCCGTAGCCCGAGAGCGGCTGATTTCCTTCAGCGACAACTTCACCCCTGGGCTATTCCCGCTGCCTGTCCAAATAGCTTGTTCAAGATTAGACAGCCGTACCACTGTGGCCTGTGCGTCCGGAGTCAAGTTTTCGTTAGTCGGCCTGGATTGTTGAACCGTCACCGACTGCGCAACGACCATTGTCGAGGCGAGAAATAGTGGGACGTATCGCACGAGGCATTTCAAGGGCGCAAGACTCCTTTTCGTCTGGAAGACTACACGAGATTGCTGCAAAATCAATATCACTCTTGATCGCGTCCAAAGTCGGTCTTTAAAACATGACTTTTAGGGCTCTGATGAAAATTCACGGCGTGAACCCCTACGTCCTCGTCAGTGCTACGCGCGCCTCCCAACTCAAGCCAAACTGGCGTAAGCCGATGCCGGTGCTCATCCGGATTGACGGAAAGCCGGAAGAGCCTTCGCACATCAACATGATGCCCATTGGCGAGGGCAGCTTTCGCCTCTATTTGAATGGGGTGATCCGCAAAGCTTCTGGTACAGGCGTGGGCGATCGAGTTGAGGTGGAGGTCCGCTTTGACGCCAAGTACAGAAGCGGCCGTGCTCACCCGATGCCTGCGTGGTTCCGGACCGCGCTGAAGAAGAATCCGGCAGCAAGCAAAAACTGGGAGCGCTGATCCCGAGCCGAAAGAAGGAAATCCTCCGCTATCTTGCGGCGCTGAAGTCTCCCGAGGCCCGCGAGCGCAATATCGTGCGGGCGCTCAAGGTCCTCTCAGGCAAGTCCGAGCGCTTTATGCCGAGGTCGTGGAGCGGCGGCAAATAGTGGTCTGAAGCAGTTGAGACAGCTTTCGCATGCTTACCTAGCGAGTCTCGTCGGAGACAAAATCTATTTGCCGATGACCACGGTCTTCGCCGAATTCATGTTGTCGTAGCGATCGAACGCACGCACAACGACTACATGCTCCTGCGCCGTAGCCTCTCCCGAGAGTGGAATCGAAAAGTCA
>JBKPSP010000210.1:0-28947 GCA_046735175.1 Acidobacteriota bacterium | reverse complement strand
CACCTGCGCCTCTGTGTTCCCGAAATCCCGTGCTACGGTGATCCCGCCCATCCAGCACGCCGCGGCGTTGTCGGGGTGATGTTCGCGGCGGGAAGCTTCGCCTATGATCCTGGTGCTATTCCATTTGAGTCCGCCAAAGTGAACGGCGAGGGCAATGCCTGCAAGCCGGGCAGCTGCTGACGATCCAAAGCCTTTACCGATCGGGAATTCGTTTTCAATGCTCAAGCTCAGCGGCGAGACGTGTTTGCCTGCGGAATGCAGGACTTCCTTATATGTATTCAGGATCAGGTGATTTTCCACTCGGCTGCAGATTGCCGAATCGCGCCCGGTGGCGACAATCGAAAACTTCTTCGACTTAGTAGCGCGAATTTCGAGCTGGAGGTCCAATGCCAAAGCCGCGGCATCGAACGCCGGTCCGATATTGGCAGATGTCGCCGGAAGGCTGATGTGAAATGGGCGCATGTTTTGCAGATTTGGCTTCGTGAACCTTCGTGGGTGACCAAGATGGATCAACCACAAAGGACACTAAGGTACACGAAGGAAAATCTAATTGTCTGCTGACTTCAACAACTGAATCACAGCTTCAACGTTCGGTTCGAGCACGATCGGCGCGCGCTGCTGGGATTTGACCACGTCATTCCCATCGCCCGAAAAGAGGTCGCCGCGATGGAACTTCAGGGTAAACTCGGCGTCTTTCAAAGCATGGCCGGTCACGATCAGCACGATTGATTCATTCCGTTTCACGAAACCTTGTTTGACCAGCTTCTTAAGGCCCGCCAAAGTCACCGCCGAGGCTGGCTCGCAGCCGATTCCTTCCGCGCCGATCTCCGCTTTCGCGATCGACATTTCAACTTCACTCACCTGTTCGACCGCGCCACCGGTTTCCCGAATTACACGCACCGCTTTCTTCCACGAAGCGGGGTTCCCAATGCGAATTGCAGTCGCCATGGTCTCAGCCTGCACTGGCACCAGACTTTCGCCGCCATTCTCGCGCATGGTCCGAACCAGGGGGTTCGCTCCTTCGGCCTGGATCACGGAAACCTTTGGCACGCGCGCAATCAAACCAAGCTGCTTCATCTCACGCAATGCTTTGCCGATCGCCGAAGAGTTTGCCAGATTCCCACCGGGCACGATGATGTGGTCAGGCGGCCCCCATGCAAGTTGCTCGAGCAACTCGAATGCGACCGTCTTCTGGCCCTCAACACGATATGGATTGATGGAATTCAGCAGATACACCGGCATGCGCTGGACAACTTCGTTCAAGACGCGCACGCAGCCGTCGAAATCAGTCTTCAATTGGCAGGTGATCGCGCCATAATCCAGCGACTGCGAAAGTTTGCTCCAGGAAATCTTGCCGTCCGGAATGAGCACGAGGCTGTGCATTCCACCACGAGCGGCGTAAGCCGCCATTGACGCAGAGGTGTTTCCAGTGGATGCACACGCGACCCAACGATATCCTGCCTGCTTGGCGAACGAAGCGGCAACGGTCATTCCGGTGTCTTTGAATGATCCCGTCGGATTCATGCCCTGGTGCTTGGCGAAAAGTTGATCTACGCCGGCTGATTTGGCGCACTTCGGCAACTCATAAACCGGCGTGTTGCCCTCTTTGATGGTGATGATCTGCTGCCGGGAAATCTCGGGCAGGACTTCCCGAAATCGCCAGACGCCGCTCTGGTCGGCAGGGTCGAATGATGAGCGTCGCTGTTTCCAGAGCTGTTTTAGAGCAGCCGCATCGAGCCCGCCGGGACCTTGATCATTCCATCCTGAAAAGACGATTTCGAGCAGATCGTGGCAATGCTCGCAGCGAAATCGGTCGGGCAGCGCCGTTCGTCCGCAGCCTATGCAGCGGAGCTCGGATACACTTTGTCCCGATTTAATCGCGGATTCCGCCATTCAGAGGAACTACAAGAATAGCAGAGGGCTGCGCTTCACTTCCGCAGATAGCTGTCGGTTTTGTTGATCCAGTCCTCGCGGGGTGGGTGAAAGGTATCGATCGCCAGTGTGTCTTCAAGGGCTTCCGCTTTGTGCGGCATGTTGGGAGGAATGACCAGCACTTCGCCGGCGCGAACGACGATTTCCTTGCCGTCAATCCAGAATTTGAGCGCGCCTTCGAAGATGCTGCTCAACTGCTCGTTCACGTGGCTATGCCAGGGCACGACACAGCCTTTTTTGAGAAGGATGCGGGCCAACATCACCTGCTGACCAACGATGAGCTGGCGATACAGTAGCGGGTTCATCTCTTCGCGTTCGACATCATTCCAGGCAACGTACTTGAGCTCCGCGGGTTGCGTCCGCTTCGAAACGGTCCGTTTCAGCGTTAACGGCTTGGTGCGGTCGTTTTTCTTAACTTTCTTCTTTGCCTGCGTCTTAGGTTTCGCCATGACTGTTGCTCCCGATCCGGCTTTGAATTATATGGCGCACGCTTGCCCAACGTACCGCGCGAATTTAACCTAAAAGCTCTGACACAGGAGTGGCCATGAAGAAGCATCAGTTTCGCCCCGATACAGAAGCCGTTCGCGGCGGAGAAAGCCTCGACAAACGCAATGCGCCGTTAGCCCAGCCCATCTACCAGACCTCGACGTTTCAAGTAACTGACTCCGGCCAGCAGGTGCGGGCAACGCACACCGACATGTTTTACACGCGCTATGGAAATCCCACGCACACCACCGTGGAATCGCGAATAGCTGAACTAGAAGGGGCGGAAGCTGCGCTGCTATTCGCCTCGGGCATGAACGCGATCACCACCAGCATTCTCTCGCTGGTCAAGACGGGCGATCACATCGTTGCCCAGCGGGACATCTACGGCGGTACCACGAAATTCCTTTCTACCTGGCTGCCGAAGCTGGGCGTTGAAACCACATTTGTAGATACGACTGAATACGATCAGCACGAACGCGCTATCCGCGCGAATACGAAGCTGCTTTACCTGGAATCGCCAACGAACCCGACTTTGCGGGTTGTGGATCTTCGCCGAGCCGTGGCAATCGCGCAGCAGCGCGGATTGCTCACCCTGATCGACAGCACATTCGCAACGCCGATCAATTTGCGCCCGATCGAATATGGCGTGGATCTCGTTTTGCACTCAGGCACGAAATATTTCGGCGGGCATACCGACTTGATTTGCGGCATCGTCGCCGGCTGTCGCGAACTGATTCAGCGAATCTGGGAGACGCGCACTACCCTGGGCGGGGCAATGGATCCGCATGCCGCGTACTTGTTGCTGCGCGGAATGAAAACTCTGGCGGTTCGTGTGGAGCGCCAGAACGAAAGCGCCTTAAGGATTGCTGAATTCCTGGCGCAGCACTCCAAAGTTCGGTCGGTTAATTACCCGTTCTTGAAGGGACATCCTCAGCGCACCCTCGGGCTCGAAAGCTTAAAAGGCGGTGGCGGCGTGCTGAGCTTTGAAGTTGAAGGAACCGGAGAAGATGCTAAACGCCTGAGCGAAGCGTTGAATCTATTCACGCTGGCACCGAGCCTTGGAGGAGTTGAGTCGCTGGTCTCGATTCCCGTGCTGACCTCGCACGCGATGATCTCGGCCGAGCATCGCGCGAAGATGGGGGTTACGGAACAGCTGATCCGGCTGTCTGTCGGCATCGAGAATGTGGATGATCTGATCGCCGATCTCGATCAGGCGCTGGCGAAGGTCCCCGCACAGCAGCACGTTGCTGTGGGTTGAGATTGCGAGCCGCTAGGAGCTAGCAGCCCGTTTTGCTAGACTGTTCGCGCCTGCCACTTCGCGCCCAAAGTCAGCGATCCAACCGCACGTTGAGTTATGGAGGTCTTCTGCTATGAAGCGCGCCATCAAAATCATCGCGATTGTCGTTGCCGTCCTCATTGTCGTCCTAGTAGCCCTGCCCTTTGTTATCAACGTAAATTCGTTTCGGCCGCGGATCGAGTCGGAGTTGACGACCGCCCTCGGCCGCAAGGTAACAGTCGGGAACCTGAGCCTCTCTATCTTTTCTGGAAGCCTCGGGGCCGACGAGATTGCGATTGCGGACGACCCCGCATTCAGCAACACGCCATTCATCCGCGCGAAATCTCTGGACGTGGGTGTTGAAGTGATGCCGCTCATCTTCTCGAAGACGCTTCATGTAACCGATCTCACGCTGAAGCAGCCCGAGGTCTCGCTGGTTCGCGCGAAGTCCGGCAAATGGAATTTCTCCAGCCTGGGAGGAAATGCGCCGCAGCAAAAGCAGCCGGCGCCTTCCGGTTCCGACCAGTCTTTGCAAAGCTTGTCGGTGGCGAAGCTGAGCATCAAGGATGGGTTGATAACAATCACCGATCAAAGCTCGCGCGCCAAGCCCCATATGTACAAGAACGTAAATCTGACCGTGAAGAATTTCTCTTTCGTATCGCAATTCCCGTTCACCTTGAGCGCCGACTTGCCCGGCGGCGGCACAGTCGGCCTTGACGGACAGGCAGGGCCGATCAATCCGAGTGATGCAGCTTCGACGCCGTTTCAAGCCAAACTGAACGTAAAAAGTCTCGACCTGGCCGCTTCAGGATTCATTGATCCGAGCTCCGGTATTGCGGGCGTCGCGAATTTTGACGGCAACGTGAACTCCGATGGCAAGCAGGCCACAAGCAGCGGAACTGCGAATATCGACAAACTGAAAGCCTCGCCGAAGGGATCGCCTGCGCCGAAGACGGTCAACCTGAAATACGCAACCAATTACGACTTGCAGAAACAAAATGGCCGGCTCACTCAAGGCGACGTCAGCGTGGGCAAAGCGGTGGCGAAACTTTCAGGCGCTTATGACCTGCAGGGCGACTCCGCCGCTCTGAACATGAAGCTCAACGCCGACAACATGCCGGTGGATGATCTCGAAACCATGCTGCCTGCGCTTGGAGTGACGTTGCCATCAGGATCTTCGCTGCAGGGTGGAACGCTTTCGAGCGATCTGACAATTACCGGTCCGGTGAATCGGCTTATGATCACCGGTCCAGTCAAGCTGGCGGATACAAAACTCCACGACTTTGACATGGGCTCGAAGATGTCCGCGATCTCTGCGCTCGCGGGAATCAAGACCGGGCAAGATACTGCCATCCAGATTTTCAGCTCCGAAGTTCACGTCGCCCCTTCAGGAATACAGACGCAGAATATCAACCTGGTCGTGCCGACCATTGGCACTCTGACCGGCAGCGGTACAGTCAGCCCGAGCAATGCCCTCGACTACAAAATGAGTGCGGCCCTGAACGGTACGGGCGTCAGCAGCGTGTCTCAGTTGGCCGGCATCGGTGGGAAAGGCGCGAACATTCCTTTTTTCATCCAGGGAACCGCCGACAATCCGAAATTTGTTCCGGACGTAAAGGGAATGCTGGGCAGCCAATTGGGAGGCCAGCTTGGCAATAAACTCGGTTCGCAGGTGCCCGGCGGACAAAATGGACAGAACGTGGTGAACTCCATCACCGGGTTGTTCGGGAAAAAGAAAAAACAGTAGCGCTAAACGTAACCCAGCCCCGCCAGGCGGTCGTGAATCACCTGCTCGTCGGCTGAACCCGAGCCCGATGATTTCTTTTCCATGCCGGCTACCAGCGATCGGCCCTGCATTGTTTCGGGGATCTCGTAGCCGCCGAGATCGAGCAATGTCGGGGCAATATCGAGCAGCCTCGCGCCTTCGTACTCCCCGTGTAGCGGACAGTTCGGCGCGGCAAGAATAAACATTCCATACTGCGCGTGATTACAGCCGTCGGGCCCGGTGTCGTTTTCCTGAACGTGAATGGCGGAATGGCCCACCGTTCCGATCGAGCGCCAGAAAAGCCCACCGAAGTGGACTATCAGGTCCGGCGCGACATTACGCACGTTCTGGTACAGTTCGCGAGGCTTGAAGACGAGCGAGTTCAGCGGCTGGCCTTTGTCGTCGGTCAGAGCTTCGAGCTTGGCTTTTATCTCGGCCTGAAATTTTTCATACTCTCCGGCTTGGATAACACCCTGCGGCTCGCGGCCCTGAACGTTGAAAAAGATGCGAGCGTAGTATCCACCCTCGCTCCATACGCGCGTCTTCGCCCAGTTCACATTGAGTTTGTCAAAAGGCGTGAGCGTAGCCGGATATTCATTCAGCACCAGCAGGGCTTCGCGAATTAACCATTCATTGACCGCGATTCCGCCGTCGAGACGTTGGGCGCCATGGTCGGAGACAACCAACAGCACGGTTTCCTGATCGAGAAGTTCGAGCGCTTTCCCAATTTGTTCGTCCAGCCACAGGTAGTACTCCGGAATTGCATTTCGATAAGGATTCCCTGGCACAAACTGCACATGCTTCTGGTCGAAGTGGTTCCAGAACCCGTGGTGCATGCGGTCAAGCCCGATGTCCACGAAGTGGAAGTAATCCCATTCCTGCTCTTTGAGCAGCCAATGCACAACCTTCCACTGCTTCTCGCTCATTTTGAATATCTCGTCTTTGAGCCAGTCCTTGCGGTCGGTGCGGAAATTCTTCACATCGACGGGATACTCGCCCACGAGTTCGTTGATCTTCGATTTAAAGGCCGGAGGATATGTGAAATCGTTCTTCGTCGTGTCCGGCGTGAGGAAACATCCGACACTGATACCGTTGATCTTTCTCGGCGGATAATTCGGCGGCACGCCCACTATGATCGAGCGCTTCCCTTCCCGCGCGAGTTGGTCCCAGATGGCTAGCGACTTGATCGAAGCCGAGTTCGCGAATCCGAGTTTCTCGTAGGAATGATCCACGCGATTGCGAAAGCCATAGACGCCGAGCGACCCCGGGTCCTGGCTGGTGCACATGCACATCCATGCAGGAACGGTGATCGGCGGATAGACGCTTTCGAGCCGGCCATAAACGCCGGCCTCCATCAGCCGGCGCAGGTTGACCAGGCGCTCATCGCCGAAGACGACCTCCGGCGCGGCGCAATCGAGTCCAAGAACACAGATTTTCATTTCAGAGCAGTGAGGTTCCTTCCATAGCCTTGGGAACTGGAACACCTAAATAATTCAGGATTGTCGGCGCGAGGTCAATAATGCTGGACACGTCCCCACTTCTCGCAACAGCGGCGAGAAGTGGGGCACCGCCATTTTTGGTGATAAACAGAATTCCAGGTACGGCGTTGGGATCCACAATATGGTCCCCACTCCATTTGCGCAGGTTGTCTTCAATCAGCGAATTGGCGAAACCGCCGACCGCGCTCTGCCAAGACACACGATATGCGGGGCAGAAGTTCACCAGAAGATCGGGAGCGTTCCCAACGTACGCGCCAGAATAGATTTCATCTCCGCGTGAAACACTCCGAATTGCGGGCAGATTCTTAGCGGTGTCAAACGCTTTCGGCATTCCTGATTGAATCGCATTCCGTACTCGTTCGGCCTCGCTTCCTTCTTGCAGAATTCCCTCTCGCTCGCGGCCCTTGATGTTGAGATAAATGCCGCCAAGCCCGGTAGCATACGCGTAGGTTCGCGACCAATCTACTTCGGTGAGGCCCTCGCGCATCTGTTCGCTTGGCTTCTTGCCGTTTTTCAACGTGAGCAACTGGTTCTGCCAGAGCCACGTATTCGTGTCAAATGCGCGGCGAAAGGTATTGAAGCCATGATCGGACAAGACAATGAGCAGTGTGTTCTCGTCGATCTTATCGAGGACCGGCGTAAGCAACTTGTCGCAGCGTGCGTAATGCTGCTCAACCAGTGAGGAATAGTCCTGTGCGAGATCCGGCTCATATCCGGGATGCTGAGCGTCGCGAAAGCGCCAGACCATGTGCTGCACGCGATCAGGCGTGTCATAGAGCAGGAAGAAGAAACCCTCTTTGAACCGGTCGAGTTCAAAGCGCATCAGGCGCTCGCGCTCTTCAAGAACAAGCTCGCAGTGGGTCAGGAACGCGGCCTCGTCGAGCCGGCCGTTGTTCAATCCGTTGTGATCTTCGGCCATGCCGAGAGTTGAGAACAGGCCTATCTGCTCAGAGAGGTCCTTTGCGAAGACTGGCGGAGACGAAACCGGGAACAGCGGCGCTACCGGATCGAAATTCAGCGCCGAAATATAGAACTCAACATGCGGTTCGATTTGCCGAAGATAAATTCGCGCAATACCTGTCACCGATTGCAACATCGAAAGCTTGAACTTGAACCGAACCCATTCGCTCCAGGATTTCTCTTTCACCTGAATGCGCGCCGGAGTTCCGCCGGTCTCGACGTCTACAGTTCTTGCTGCCTTGTTCACGCGTGCGAGAATCTCGCATGTAGCGTCTGAGGGTGGAGACGGCTTTCGCGGCCCGATCACGTGGGTTCTCAGATCGTCGCCCATATCGAGAAACACGACTTGCTCACTCTCGCCCGCCTTCACGGTTCTGTCCTGGGTGTAGAACGTGCCCTTGTTCTGACTGCCGCGCAGATCAGGAACACCAACGCCGGCGATCATTCGGCCGTTGATCTCATCAGGAGGAAACGTGCACGGACATCTCAGAACAATGCTTGGCACTCCGGCCTGGGAAAGCGTCTGCCAAAACGGCACACCTTTGCGCTGATTCACTACTTGCGGCGGGGAGAACATATTCTTTGGTGGCGCAAAGTGGCTCAACGCGGCATCAGGCTGGTACGTTGCCGGATTTCGCGAGATGAAGTCAAAAATCCCGTGACCGCCAGGATTGGTTCCCGTCGCAAACGACGACCACGCAACCGGAGTTTGGGCCGGATATGTGGTTCTCAGGCGTGAGTAGGAGCCCATTTGCCGGATGTGTGCCAGATTCGGCAGTTCGCCGCGCTGCAGCATCGAATCGACAATCGTCGGTTCCAGCCCGTCCAATCCTATGACAATTACCTTTTTAGGCAATCACTCAGCCCGGGATGGAGTTTTTGAGGAACCGTGTGGTGTTTCAGCAGGCGGAAGATTCCGCTTGATGCCGAAAATCTTGAAGAAGGCATTCACCACTTTGTGCCAGAAGATTAAGAGAACTCCAATGATGCTGGCGATGCCGGAGGTGACGGTCATCACCTGGTCCGGCCCGCCGTATAAAGCTAAAACGCCAAAATGCATGCGCACTCCAATGTGAGCAGAAACGAATCCGCGGCTGAATTTCAATTCTACGAGAGTTCTCTCTTCTGCGCGACCTCAAATGCGCCGGCATCCGAATCGGAAACGTTCTCCCCATACGTACATGTCCGGTCGAAATCTACAGGGCTCGCTCCCCAGCTTCTAAACTGAAATCCCCCAGAAATTGCCGATTTCGTACCGGAAATATTGGCCCTCTAATCCAATTGTAAGACGCGGTTTAGCCCTTCCAGCGGAAGGCGTCGGGTTGCGGCAGGCCGATGTGGGCGAGCACGCGGCAGGAGAACTCGTGGGCCATCTGGTCGAGAGTCGCCGGGCGGAAATAGTAAGCAGGCATGAGCGCGAAGATGGTCGCGCCGGCATCGGCGGCACGGTACATGTTGCGGATATGAATCTTGTTAAGGGGCGTTTCGCGGACGCACAAAACCAGCTGCCGTTTCTCTTTGAGGCAAACGTCGGCGGCGCGCTCGATCAAGTGCGACGCAATGCCATTGGCGATACGAGCCAGAGTTCCGACACTGCAAGGCAGAACGATCATGGCGCTTGCGGGATAAGAACCGCTGGCGACGTTGGCTCCGATATCGGCGTTCGACTGCTGATGAATTTTTCGCGAGTCGCGGCCGATGAGTTGCTTAACGAGGTTGCTCCGGCCGCGAAGGCCCAGTTCCTCCGCAATGACGCGGAGCGCGCTATCCGACGCAATGAAGTTGACCTTCTGAACGCGCGAATCGCGTTCCAGGGACGTGAGCAGATGGCGCGTGAAAAGTGCGCCGCTTGCTCCGGTCGCGGCGACGGTCAGGTTCTGGATGGCGTCAGGCAATTGGGTCCGAGTTCAGAGATTAGGTGCATAGCGACATTGAGTCAAGGCAGGCGATGAAAGGCACTCGTGCAGTAAAGTCCCGCGAGACAGCAGCGCAGATGCACGCGCTGGCCGCGGTGCGTCGTGAGATGCGTAAGCGGGACTCCGCCCACGGGCGCAAGTATGTACGCGAATTTACGGAAGCTTTCCGAAACTACGATTCCATCTTGTCTCCCGACGAATTGGACGCGAAGGTCGCCTCCGCTACGACCATTCTGGTGGGCGATTACCACGCGCTGCCTGCATCACAGCGGTTCGCCACCGAGCTCATTGAAAAAATCGCGCAGAATCGCCGGATCGTACTCGGGATCGAGGCGGTTCTTTCACGCGACCAGAGCAGCCTCGACGCATGGTGGCGTCGTGAACTGAGTGAAGCAGAGCTTCGACAGAAGCTCCGTTTCGATCGTGAATGGGGGTACGAGTGGTCGCCTTTCTATGCTCTCCTGTCGGCCGGGCGCGATTATTCCGAAGCCATATATGCGCTGGATTGCCAGCCGAGGAACGATCTTCGGCGGATCCGGACGCGCGACCGCCACGCGGCCTCCAAGATCGCTCAAATGCGGCAGCAGCATCCTGACGCTGCCATTCTGGTGCTCTTCGGAGAGTCTCATCTCGCGCCACAACACCTGCCGCGCCACTTGAAACTGGCTCTGCCCGAGGAGCGCGTACTGAGCGTTTTGCAGAATGTTGATGCGCTCTATTGGAAGGCAATTTCGGAGCACAGCAGCGCAGCCGCAGTCGCAGTCGGGAACGAGGCAGTTTGCGTTTTCAACTCGACTCCGCTCGAGAAATACGAAAGTTATCGCATCTGCTTTGAGAGGTGGAATACCTCGGTGGATGATGCGCCGGACTTCACTCCAGCCATCTACAACCTGATTTTCGCACTGGCGAGGGCGCTTGGGTTTCGGCTCGATTCACCTCGCAACGGTACACAGCCAAAGTTTTTGTGCGACTCGCTCCCGGAGGTTGTCGCGGTTGAAGATGTGGAGGATGACGTCCCGTTTGACCTTTCGGTTGACGAATTATCCAAACTCGAAGAACACGGATGTGTTTACGCCACCAAAACCAACAAGTTCTTTGTACGCGAATTTAAGGTTGCGAACGCCGCAAGCGAGGCTGCGCGTTTTCTATACCACGCGTGCCAGGGTTTCGATTCCTTCCCGCATAGCAAGCGAGTTGAAGACGCGATGGCGAACTTCGGAGCAACTCTGCTTTGCCCCGGGCTAGGGAACGTGGATTCAGGTACATGCGAGGCCGGGGATTTCCTGTACCGCTCCTATGTGGCTGGAAAGCTTGGAAAAGCAGCCATTCGCCGCCTCTTTTTGACCCATATCGAGTCCGATCAGGCCGGCGAGCGCCTACTATGTACTATTGGTGCCGCTTCTAGCCCCAGACCTGCACTTCCGATTACAACCTAGCCTTCTCCTAGTGCTTCTAAAGTCCGAACGCCCGGGAGAACTCGGGTTGTTAATATAGGTGTCGGCCGAGTACGGGGGCGTGCGGTGACCGAACAAAATTCCTTGTTACCGTCTTTTTTTGTCGTGGGTCCGCCGCGGACCGGTACCAGTTGGTTGCATGACATATTGCAATCACATACGTGTTTGCCAAGGGTAAAAGAAACCCGCTTTTTCGACGAGCGTTTCAGTCGTGGACTCGCCTGGTATCGCAATCATTTCCCATCGTCTGATTTGCCAGTGGGTGAAATTGGCCCCACCTACTTCGCGTCACCAGACGCGCGCCACCGGATTGCCGAACTCGTACCCGAAGCAAGGGTGCTTTGTATATTCCGCCACCCGATTGATCGAATCCGCTCCCATTATCGATTGAAGCGCGCCTATGCCATGATCCCGTGGGAATTCGAAGAAGCATTGGAACGCGACCCCGAACTGACCGAATCCGGTAAGTACGGGACCTACTTCGAGGACTGGCTTCAGACTTTCGGATCGGAAAATGTCTGCGGCATGCTGTACGACGACCTGCAACATTCGCCGCAAAGTTTCGTGAACGGTGTGGCTGATTTCATTGGCGTGCAACGGTTCGCGCTGGCCACGTCGCAGGCGTCCTATGTTCATTCCTCGGAACCTTTGACCCAGCCCCGCAGCTATTACCGAACTCGCTTGGCAGGCGCCGTGGCCGATTGGTGCAAGGCCCATCATCTCGATCGAATCGTAACCTTTGCTAAAAGGTCTCCGGTAAAAAGATGGTTTCTGGGCGGCGGAGAAGGTTTCTCGGAGATGAATCCCCGCTTAGTAAACGAGTTGTATGAGCGGTTCAGGCCGGAAGTTGAGAAGCTGGAAAATATTTTGGGGCGTGATCTCAGCAGTTGGAAGTGCGAAGAGGGCCGCCTCATGTCGGCCGTCTGATTCTTCCCGCCACCTGGACTCTCACCTGGTGGTACCCTAACTTCACAATTCCACCGTGCCCCTGAATGCGAAATCAATTCGGCTTTTGCTGAAAGACGTGCGCAGCGGCAAACTCTCCCCTGATGACGCTGTCGCCAAACTTCGCAATCTCCCTTTCGAGGACCTGGGCTTCGCCAAGATAGATCACCACCGTCATCTGCGTGTCGGGATGCCCGAAGTTGTGTTCAGCCCGGGCAAGACTCCGGCCCAGGTAGCTGAAATTTTCAAACGACTCGCGAAACACTCACCCAACGTGCTTGCAACCCGGGCATCGTCCGAGCAATTTCGAGCCGTAAAAAAAATGGTGCGCGGAGTGCGTTTCGAAAGCGCAGCGACGGCCATCGTACTTCAGCGCGATCGCCAGAATTACGGGAAAGGCAAAATCAGCGTCATATCAGCCGGAACCAGCGATATTCCGGTGGCCGAAGAGGCGGTGCTCACGGCCGAACTGATGGGCAACGCTGTTGAGCGTCTCTACGACGTTGGGGTAGCCGGCATCCATCGTCTGCTTGCGCACCGGCAAGCGATTTCCCAGTCTCGCGTAGCCATTGTGTGCGCGGGGATGGAGGGAGCCCTGCCCAGTGTGGTAGGAGGCCTGGTCGGAATTCCTGTGATCGCGGTACCAACCAGCGTGGGATACGGGGCCTCGTTTGAGGGTATGGCGGCTCTGCTCGGGATGATGAACTCCTGCGCTTCAAACGTGAGTGTCGTGAATATCGACAACGGTTTCGGCGCTGGTTATGTGGCCTCTCTCATCAACCGATTGTGACTTTTTGCTCGCGAATATTCACAAGTGACACATCTTGACGGTTGCTTCAGTTTGGGCTAAATACAAGAATCAATCCCGCAAGAAATACCAGATGGAGGCCCGTATGGTCTCTAAATGCGCTAACCCCGACTGCAGCGAAAGTTTCCGTTACTTTCACGTTGGAAAGCTCTTTCGCTTCGAAACCACCAGAGGTTGGGAACGACGCCGGGCCCTGGGTGAAGGCGAAGTTCCACGAAAGGCTATGCGGCGGATTGAGTTCTATTGGCTGTGCGAAAACTGCGCCGCAACCATGACCCTGGCCTATCAACCCGACGTTGGAATTTCAGTGCATCCCAGCGTTCACGCTGCTTCCGCGACAGCCTAAGTTCTAGAAGAATACTTGCCCGTGACTGCGTTCCAACGGATCGCCAGGACTTCAAGAAACATGCGCATCCCGTCTCTCAGAGGGCTGATTCGGGTGCCTGCAGAATGCGACCACACGACCGGGACCTCCTGTACCGTCAGGCCCGACTTGCGGGCAAGGAACAACAACTCAGGATCAAAGCCCCAGCGCTCAATGCGCTGCAATGGAAAAACTGCTTGTGCGGCCCGCCGGCTGAATGCTTTGAATCCACATTGTGTGTCCTTGAATTTCAGTCCAAGAAAGATTCTCAGCACCAGATTGAAGATGCGCCCATAAAGTTGCCGGGCAAGCGATTGGCGGTGCGTCTGCAATTCAGGTTGCAACCACCGCGACCCGATCGCGATGTCCGCGCCGGCTTCGATCGCGGCAAAAAGCTTCACCGATTCCTCGATCGGTGAAGACAAGTCAGCATCGGTAAAAAGAAGGATCTCGCCGGCGGCATTCAGCATTCCATTGCGCACGCTGTATCCCTTGCCGCGATTCGCCGGATTTTCGATCAGCCGTAAGTTCGGATGCAGGGCCGATTCGGTTCGTACCAGTTCGGGCGTCTGATCGCGAGAGCCGTCGTTTACTACGACGATCTCGGCGTCCCAGGGCTGCTGCGAAACATAGATCAACACCCGCTCGAGCGTGGAACCCAGGCGCGCGGCTTCGTTGTAAGCCGGAATAATGATGCTGTAGTGAGGCATTGAGTGTTAGACGGCGAACTGCCGGAACGGCAAACAGAAAGGTAACACGCAGGCGGGTATATCGGGTAAACGGGGTTACGCAACCTGGCGTTGTTTGTCGAGCATGGAGAAGAACTCGCCCACGAGTTCTTCGTCCCAGAGGCCAGCCCGCGCCTCGTCGCGCATGGTGATGGCGGCCTGATCGTGGCTCAAAGCTGGTTTGTAAGGGCGCGCGGTGCGAAGCGCATCGTAGACGTCCACCACTTGAAGAACTCGGGCAAGCCGCGGAATGTCCTCGCCACTCAGGCCGTCTGGATATCCGCTGCCGTTGAAGTGCTCGTGGTGGTTGCGAATGATGGGCAATACCAGACGCAGGGAACGCAAAGGACGGCAGATGTTCTCACCTGTCAACGGGTGACGCTTCATTACCGCCCATTCTTCCGCCGTGAGATTCGCGCCCTTTTTCAGGATTTCATCCGGTACCGCGATCTTTCCCAGGTCGTGAAGGTATCCACCGCGGCGAAGGGCCGTGATTTCGTCCTCCTCAAGATGTAGGTGACGGCCCAGATTGCTGGCGTTCTCCGCAAGCCGTTCGCAGTGGCCTTCGGTGTACGGATCGCGGCTTTCAACGCTCAGGCCCAGCGTGCAAAGAACGCTCTCCGCAGTTTCGAGTTCGTCGGTAAATTCTTTGAGCTTCAGCAGCGATTTGACGCGCGCAAACAGCTCTTCGGGGAAAATTGGTTTGTTCAGGAAGTCGTCGGCGCCCGCTTCAATGCCGCGAACCCGGTCTTCGCGCTCTGTCAGGCCTGTGATCAGCACAAAGGGAATCAACCGGCTGGCGGGGTTTTCTTTCAGCTCATGACACAGCTCGTATCCGGATTTCCCCGGCATGACCACATCAGACAAGATGAGGTCTGGCGCGTGGTGCACAATCTCGGCCTCGGCTTGGATGGCATCTGGTACAGCCACGACGTCGTAGCCACGAGAAGACAGCAAGTCTTGCATCAGGCTCATGGTGTTCGGATTGTCATCGACCACGAGGATACGGGGCAGGCGGCGGCGCGGTGCAGGGTCACTTGCGCCAGGGTTACTACGGAAAGAAATCGTAGACAACTTCCTCGGCAACTCCATAACCGGACGGCTACTAGACCGTATTGTAACCAAAACGACTCATAAGGCAATCCGCATTTCTATGACATAGCGAACCATGTACACTGCATCTCGTTTGCCTACCAGTTGGAACCCGGAGCAGCTATGAAGGTTGCACAACTAGCCATATTCGCGCTGGTCTCGGGAATCGCTTTGGGCCAGACCTCAAATGCATCCAGAGACGTTGACGAAGTCCTTCCCCGCGCCAAGGCGCTTTACGCGGACTTCCATCAGCATCCCGAGTTGTCGGGGCACGAGAATCAAACAGCGCAGAAAATTGCGGCTCAAATGCGCACCCTTGGGTATGAGGTGACCGAGCACGTCGGCGGCACCGGTGTGGTCGCACTGATGAAGAACGGCCCCGGACCGGTAATCATGTTGCGGACCGAACTCGACGCTCTTCCCCTGGAAGAAAAAACCGGTCTTCCCTATGCCAGCACTGTGCGCACGAGAGATGACGCCGGACGTGACGTTTCGGTGATGCACGCCTGCGGTCACGATCTGCATATGACCGCAATCGTGGGGACAGCTGAGATCATGGCGCACAGCAAAGATCAATGGCACGGCACGCTGATGCTGATTGGCCAGCCTGCGGAAGAGACCATCTCCGGCGCCAATGCGATGGTCAAGGATGGCTTGTTCACGCGGTTCCCCAAACCGGATGCCGCCCTGGCATTGCACGTCGGCAACGAACTGGCGGCGGGAAAAATCGGAATGGTTCCGGGCATTTACAACACCAACAGCGACGCCCTCCGCATCACCATCTACGGGAAAGGCGGGCACGGTGCCTCTCCGCATACGACGGTCGATCCCATCGTGACCGCTGCCCGAACCATTCTCGCGTTACAGACCATCGTCTCCCGCGAAGTAAAGCCGGGCGAAGTTGCGATCGTGACCGTCGGCTATATCCACGCGGGAACTAAGAACAACATTATTCCCGATTCCGCAGAACTCGGACTCACGGTGCGGACATTTAAGCCGGACATCCGCAAACAGGTGTTAGCGGCGATAGCTCGCATCACAAAGGCAGAAGCCGAGGCTGCGGGTACGCCACGCGAGCCTTCCGTCGAGCGTGTTGAAGGAACGAACGCGGTCTACAACAACCCCGCGCTGGGCGAGCGTCTTCGCGGTCCTCTCGAGCTTGCGCTTGGCAAAGATAACGTTGTAACCGAAGAGCCGATCAGGGCTTCAGAAGATTTTTCAGTCTTTGTTGAACATGGAATTCCCGGCTTCTACTTCAGCCTGGGCGGGGCTGACCCACAGAAGTTGCCGCAGGCGAATGCGACCGGTACCCAGCTAGCCTCAAATCACTCGCCGTTGTTCGCGCCCGACGTGGATCCGGCCCTGCGTACTGCCATCACCACCGAAGTTTTGCTTTTGAAGAACCTTCTGAACACGGCGGTGGAAGAGTTGCGCGAGCTTTCGCCCGCCCAGCCTGGCCAGTAGCTGACGTTACTAGTCGCCGAATCGTTGGGCCGCGCGCGCCTTCGCTTTGGCAGCCTCTTCTTCCCGGTTCCGGGGCGGGGCGCTGGTTTCGAGCGAATGCAGGAGCCGCTTCGAAACCGAAGCGACTTCATCCACTGCTGCAGCGAATGAAGCTTCGTTTGTTTTTGAGGGCTTGGTGAATCCGCTGATCTTCCTTACGAACTGAAGCGATGCCGCGCGGATCTCTTCGTCCGTAACCGGCGGCTCGAAGTTGAAAAGGATTTTGATATTTCTACACATGGATCGAATGCGCCTCGAGGAATGCTGTCTCTATTCTAAAAGCGCAGAGACGAAAATGCCCGGGCTGGAACCCGGGCATTAGTTGGAACGTTCAGCCGATGTGCTTGTCAACCGCCTTTTGAATCTGCTCTTTGGGCACATAGCCGACAATTTGCTCTTTGACCTGGCCGCCCTTGAATACCAGCAATGTCGGGATGCCGCGCACGCCGTAGCGCATAGGAGTTGCGCTGTTGCGGTCCACGTCCATCTTGGTGACCTTCAGCTTGCCGGCGTACTCGTTTGCGAGTTCATCAACGATTGGGGCGATTGCACGGCAGGGTCCGCACCAAGCCGCCCAGAAGTCCACCAATACAGGTTGCTCCGACTTCAGCACGTCCTGGTCAAAATTCGAATCCGTTACCTCTACAATTCCATTTCCTGCCATGGTTCCTCCAACGCCAAATTTCTATATATTGCAGTGCTTCTATCCTAGCACCACTATTTGATGCGATTTAAGCGCGAAGGTCGCAGGAACGCAGCCATCAGCTGTCAGGTAAACCGTCACTTTGGCAGAATTTGCGTTTGTATCTCGGTTGCAAGGGATTCAGGGATGTTCGTCAGCCGCAAGCCGGTGGCACAAGCTAACCTGATGGCTGAGGGCTAAGGTTGAAGGCCAATAAAAAAGCGCCCTGACTGTTCAGGACGCCTCGGCAGCCCTCCCCCAGAACTGCCAAACCACGACTGGATCATATCGGCGAGTGCCAGAGGCGTAAATGTCACTTCAGTAATCGTCTACCTACCCCAATGGGCTATTGGCGATGCCAGGTGCGGCCGCCATCGGCTGTGCTCCAAACCTCTCCATTTGAAGCACTTACAGACCCACTGGACGGGTCGGCGAAGTCGATGTGGGTGACGTCGGAGCTCAGTTTCTCATTCGCTTCGGAAGGGTGTACATGCTGCCAACTTACTCCGGCATCAAGCGAATGAAATAGCAAGCCGCCTTTGCCCCCAACCCAGACATGCTGTTTCACGGTGCATAGGACAGTAAACACGGCTCTTTTCGAAACCACCACGTTCTGCCAGCTACCGCCGAGATCGAAAGACCTCTGCACAATGCCGCCGACAGAGAGCCTCCACTGTGGAATCGAAACCGCCTTCATCATCGCCGGGGAGTTGCTTGTCACCGTGTTCTGTAGCAGGCTCCCCGTCACCGGCCCACCGATAGTGGCTGTTCCAGCTAGCGCGGGCGACGCTTCAGCCGCCCCACCTACATTGGCAGAAACAGCGGCGGCACTCACCTCTACTGTTTCGGTCGCGCTTCCAGGTTCGAGCCTGACTCCCACTGCCGCAGGCTTATCATCGGCAACGGCGACATCCGCGATTTCGCTCGATTTGAACCCAGTTGCTTCCGTCTTGACCGAATACGAGCCGGGCGCCAACGAACTGAAAACGAAACTCCCCTGTGTATCTGAAGTCGCGGTCTTCGAACCAGCCGGCCCATGCATTGTCACCTTGGCGTTATTCACCACCGCACCGGATGGGTCTACGACTGTTCCCTGAATTACGCCGCTCGCATTGCCGTGCATGGACTGTGATTTGGCCGCGCGTGCTGCGTATCGAAAATCTGCGCTGGTCTGGCGCTGGTCCTTGTCCCCAAGCTGGAATTCGTTAGCCTCGTGAGCAGAAGCCTGTGCCTGCGAAGGAGCGGGCTGTGGCAGAGTGTTGCCACCCATTACCGTCAAAGCCTGATCTGCCTTCTTCTTGTCTTCGTCTGTGCGTGCCGCACCGGCTACGTGTATCTGATCGGTGTCGTCAAATTCCATGTTCGTGCGCGGCTTCGCTGTCATGTGCTTCTCGGCCGGGCGTTCCTTTGTCAGCGGTGAAGACGGAGGCGCGAGCCGATCGCGCGTTTCCCGTACGTCCGGTGGTGCTTTTTCTTCGGCGACCTTGGAATAGCTTTCGACCTGCGGAGCAGCCGATTTTTGCGAATACTGAATGGCCTGGCGCGCAGGATATCGCGCAATCACCGCGGCACCGACGATCGCCACTGAGGCCGCAACTGCGCCCCACTTGAACATGAGCCACGGCCGCCGCTTCGGCTGGAAGGAGAGAACCGGCTGTGCTTCTGGAGAATGTTCAGCTGCCAGGTACAGAGTCTCGCGGCAGTCCTTGCATGCTCCCAGGTGCTGCAAGACCTGCTCGCGCTCCGCATCGGAAAGCGCATGCTCCGCGAAAGCGGTGAGTACATCCGCATCGGGATGTGGCTCGACCGCTACCGTCGCCAACCGTCCAGCAACGAGTTTTTTCAGCCCGCCCATCCCTGGATTAGCTCCCTCCTTCACCAGCTTTTGCTCCTTTCTCTGAGAACGCTGCAACCACAGAATCTTGCGTGAGGCTGGCGCGAATATTCAGACTAACGTCGCGAACATCAGCAGTCACGGCTTCTTCCGCTTGCCGGTGGCTCATTCCTTGTTTCATGAGGTTTTTCAGGATCTGCTTGCGGAGCTCTTTCGTCAGCTTTTCGACTTTGCGGCTGATCGTGGATTCGTGCACGGAAAGCGCGCGTGCAATCTGCGCCAGCGTACGTTCATCCAGAAAATAGGACGCAAGAACGAAACGATCTTCGGGGGAAAGTGCTCTGAGTGCGTCATCAGTAGCGTGCTCGAGCCGATTATCGAGAAGCGTGACCGGCGCGGGTTCCACAGCAGCATACTGCGTGCCATCTTCCGATTCCTCGTCCAGGCTCACAAGCTTGCGCTGGCGGCGATATCGGTTTACATACTCTTGCGCGAGAACGGTTCGCAGCCAGCCATCCAGCGACCCCCTGCCGCTGTATGAATTCAGTTTCGAGACGCGCTCACCCTCGCGAGTGCGCGTGCCGTACAACTCCGCATACACCGAGTCGGCGAGATCTCTGCCGGCGGAATCCTCACGCGTAATCTGTCTGCCAACGTCATACAATTTCTCGCGAAAGCGCCGCATGAAAACTTCCCACGCGCGCTCGTTTCCGGCGGCGCACATGCGCGTGAGCACCAGGTCCTCAATGTAGAGACGCGAGCAGAATTCTTCTTTTTGTTTTTGCGTGGCCTCCGGCGCGCACCGAATTGCGACCTCTTCGAGGAGTGCGACAAACTGCTCGGGCGCGAGACCAAACTCCGCCGCTTTGCCTTTGTGGTAGAGCTCGGCAAAAGTTGGAGTCAAAGCGGTTGTGATCGTGGCGTCGCTCACCTTTTGCCCAATTGCGGACATGCGCTCTTCGGATGCTATCAACTTTTTAGACGCAAGAAGCTGAAATTTTGCCGTTCCCGGTGTCAGTAAAGGTTGGATGCGAGACGCACCGGTGGCGAGAAAATCCGCGCCAGTACTGCGCAGGAGTGTGCTTCGAAAAGGAGCCGATTATGAGCAAGAAGCTGTGGCTGATGACGATTGTATTCGTCGTGATCGTGGTGGCATTGGCCGTCGTGATTCCCTGCGTCCGCGGGGGAGAAGCCGGCGTGAGTTCGCGCTATCAAGTATTGGATCCCATTCGGCACGGTAACCTGACCATCTTTCCAGTCGTGTCCTCGGCATCGCACGACACGCATGCCTTTTTGACTCTCGACGAGGGATTGCGCTCGGGCGAAGTGATCGTTTCGGAGGCGGGGAATATTTCTCCACTCGTCCGTCCCCGGCATGGAGATGGGGTTTGGCACGAAAGGCGTCCCGGCGACGGCGCTCAGGTCAATCGCCTTGTCCTCGTGAACAACTCCAAAAGGCCGCTCCTCCTGCTCGGAGGCGAGATCGTCACCGGCGGCAAACAAGATCGCATTATCGGGAAGGACCGTCTCGTTCCGGCCGAAAGCGACCCGATCGATCTCAGCGTTTTCTGCGTTGAGCCTGGGCGCTGGGTTGCCGCATCAGGAAACTACAACTTTAAGGCGCCAGCAATGGGAGTTGCAGCAGGTGCGATGGTTCAGCCATCGGTCCGCTCCAAAGCGATGGCCGACAAAGATCAACGCAAAGTCTGGGAGGAGGTGGGCAACTCGAAGCAGGCAATGGCCATGGCAGTGCCGCCATCTGCGAGCGAGTCCGTCGAAGTCACCGGTTCCTATGCCGGCGTCATTCAGAACGAAGAGGTCCAGAATAAGCTCGAAACCGTTGCTGCGCCCATGCAGCAGGAATACCAGAGCGTGATTCGCCAGCTCCGCGACAGGAACGCCGTCGGTATCGTGGTAGCCGTAAATGGAGAAATCATCTGGGCCGATGTTTTCGCCAGCACCAATCTGCTCGAGAAGTACTGGCCGAAGCTGGTGCGTTCCTACGCGGCGGAAGCTGTAGTCCAGCGCGCCAAATCGAGCACGGCGAATGTAAAGCTGGCTCACGACTTTCTGGCGCGACTCGAGGGCCGGCGCGAAGTGGTTGAGAGCGAGCCCGGACTCTATCGTCATACTGAGATCAGCGGCGACGGATTCAAAGCTTTCGAACTGGCGTCACTCCTGCCCGGCACCGGATTCGAGTTGCACATCGCGAAGATGACTGAGTAAACAAGGCGCGTGCCTGGCGGTGCTATCATCAGCTCAGAACGCCGCGGGCGCGTAGCTCAGGTGGATAGAGCATCTGCCTTCTAAGCAGAGGGTCGCAGGTTCGAGTCCTGCCGCGCCTACCAGAGCCTCTAGGCATGGTCACCCTCAAGAAGTGTCTCTGACAAATGTCAGAGACACTCATTGAGCTCTTTTAACAGTCACTATGAAAGCTTATCGAGAGTGAGTTTGAACTGGCTTCCAGGCCACGCAGGGACATCAGCCTCAGAGAAGGGTGATGCTGCCTGAGCTAATAGTTCTGCAATGCATGATCGTCGTGTGCCACTGACGCTGCGAACTGGACGTCTGGAATTGATCGCCGCAACCTTGCCGCTGATTGAGACTGATGCCGCTGGAACGGATCTGAGCACTGCGCTGAACGCGGAGATCGAAACGTGGCCTCCGCCTGGAAATGACGAGAGCTCGCTGCGATGGTCGGTAGATAAGCTCCGCGCGAATCCCGAACATGCCGGATACCACATCTGGTACGTCATTCTGCTCGAAGCTCAGCGCCGCAAGTTGGTTGGACTGGTTGCCTTCAAGGGACCACCCGATGCGCAAGGCGTGATCGAAGCCGGTTACTCGATCGTTGAGAAGCACCAACGGCGGGGGATCGGAACGGAAGCGACCCGCGCCATCATGCGATGGGCATTCGAGGACTCGCGCGTGAAACTGATTACCGCCGAAACCTTCCCCGAACTCGATGCCTCAATCAAAGTCATGAAGGGTTGCGGGATGAGGTTCTTGGGCAAGGGATCGTCGGAACCGGGTGCAATCAGGTACGGCGTAACGAAAGGGGAATTCAACAGATTCCTGCTGGAGCGACCAGCCCTTAAGTGATTGCGGTCTTTACACCGCGATGTTCACAGGTCGCGCTATTCAGGCATTCGTCTTTCAATCTGAGCCTTTCCACTGGCCGTCCACCTACAATGTGCGATTCCACGATTTCCTCCACATCCGCCAGCGTCACGCCGCCATACCAAACCGCCTCGGGATAGACGACCAGGTTCGGGCCATGCTCGCACTGATCCAGACATCCCGACTGATTCGCGCGGACCCGTCCGTGAAGTCCTCGTTCAGCCAACTTCTTCTTGAACGCCTTCTGCAGTTCTGCGCTGCCGGCTGGATCACAGCATCCCCGCGGATGCCCCGCCGGACGCACGTTTCCGCAGACGAAGATGTGGCGTTCGAATTTCGGCATGGGATTAGATTACAGCAGGAGCGGTTGTCAGTGGCCAGTGGTCAGTGGCCAGTAAAGGTTGCTTTGACTAATCACTAGTCACTAGCAACTAGTCTTTCAACGGCACCACTACCTGGTCGCCTTTGCACACCGTTGCGACGCGATCCAAGCCGCCATCAGCATTTTTCAACGTCATGACGGGACCGTAACAATAGACAGCATGGCCGGACCTCGCAAAGTACCATTTTCCGTGGGCGCGGGCTGTGGCTCTTGCCTGCTGCACGAAATGCGGCGCGGGCTGGGCGTTTTGGACGAGACTATTCTGAACCTGTGGGACGGGGAGTGAGGCCAACAACAACGTTGCTAGAAGCTTCATGGCACCTACCTGCCAGAAAACTAGATCGCGACCGATACCCGCCGCATATCGGACGGGTCAGTCAATTCTGCCGGCGGCCTGGGCGCTTTTCTTTGCGCCTTCTGTTTGTGTTCTGCACGGCCGCCGGTTTGCTGCTTGCTTCTGTCTGTCGGAACCTGGGTCGACGGACTTTTCTGCGGTGGAACCTGGATGACGGGAATCTTTCCTGCTTGGACCTGCGCATCCGCCTGCAAGCTACCGGTGGCAGCACCTGCCGGTGTGTGCGCCTTTTGCCGCTCGGCTTTCTTCAGCGCGCTCAGGTGAAGGCTGTCCTTGTAAAGCAAATGAATCAAAGTTCGCTGCGAGATGATCGTCCGATTCTGTTCGACAACCATCATCGTGAGCAGCCCGTACGATATCAAGAAAAGTACAACCAGCAATGGAAGCAGCCCGCGCTTGCGCTTCCCACTCCCCACGCCTAGCTTAATCCGCATTTCCCCTCGCCCAGTTCCCGAATGCCACATCATCACAAAGCAGGTTCGACGCCGAAACGCCCGTGTACGTAAATATCTGAAAATAAGCGGCTTAAATACACCTATCGCGTGGTCCCGAACACACACTCTGCAACTGCTTGCATATTCAAGGTAACCGCATGTTGTTACGCGCGTAAGTTGCGGCAACGTTAAGGCCAGGTAAATCAACCGCCGGTTTTGATTTATTGTCTCGATCAAAAATTGCAATTGGACACGATTCGAGAGCGCCGGATAGCGTTTACCTATGTCCTCTTCGATCATCGATGATTCGCATGTTGACGTACTGCACCAGACTGTCAGCCGTATTGCAAGCGCCGACGGATTTCATCAGGCACTGGACCGGGTTTTAGATTTTGCGGTGGAAGTTGTGAAGTGTGACTCCTGCTTCATTTATGTTCTCGAAGAATCCGACCTGGTGTTACGCGCGTCAAAAAATCCGCACCAGGAGCTGATTGATCGCTTGAAGTTGCGGCTGGGGCAGGGCATCACCGGCTGGGTGGCCGAACACCGTGAGCCGGTCGCAATCTTCCAAGAGGCTTTCAAGGATCCCAGATTCCAGCGCTTCAATGAACTTCCAGAGGACCGGTATGAAGCCTTCCTGTCGGTACCGCTGCTTTCACGCGGACAACTGGTTGGCGTAATGAACCTGCAGCACCGCGATCGGCATGTTTACTCGCTGCGCGACATTCGCCTGCTCTCGACCATTGGTTTCATGGCCGGCGCGGAAATCGAAGTTGCGCGGCTGGAGACGGAGAACTCCGACCTTTCGCAACAACTCCAAACTCGCAAATTGGTTGAGCGCGCAAAAGGCATACTGCAGCGCGATTTGGGATTAACTGAGGAACAGGCCTATATCAGCATCCAGCGTCAAAGCCGCCAGAAGCGCAAGACGATGAAGGAAGTTGCGGAAGCGATCGTGCTGAGTGAGGAAGTAAGAAACAGCTCGCGGAGTTAGTAGAGACGTAGCTTGCTACTTGTTATGCGCTGCGGGCAAGAATTTATGGCACGCCTGGCGGCAGGGTCCGAAGGATTAGAAAGCGCGGGAACGAACCCGCGCTTTCGTCTCCGCTGTAGTTATTGTGCCCCAGAAGCTGACGCTATCGTTGAAGCTGGTTGAGTTGAAACCCGCGCCATCTTGACAGCTTTGGGAGGCTGATAGTTGAGCATCACTCCCGCATCCCCCAAGTACAGCGATCGCACATACGTTCCTGCTTCTGACTTCGTCAGCAACAGCTTCGTTTCAGACGAGGCCCCCGTTGGCGATGCGTCCGACGCCATAATCATTCCGCTCCACCCGGTTTCGATCGAACGTACGGTAATGATCTTGCCCGCCAATGCATCGTTCACCGTAAACTCATATTGGCCTGGAACCAGGACTACCTTGCCCCAGTGAGTTTCGGTTGCCAGTTTGAATGTTCCATGCGTTGATTGGCCGTGCCCAGCGATACTGAAGGCTATGACCGCGCACAATGCGAATACCACAACACGAACTGATCTCCTATTGATTTTCATTTTTCTCTCCTGTTGAGCTGGAAAGACACCACGGCGCAAGCACCGCAAGAGTCTTCAGTTGTCGGGATCGACTGACGGGGTCCGGATGGAACTAAATTGCCCAACCCTGGGCTGCGGTCGAACTGCGGGGTCCGTCTTCCCTATCACACAGCTTTCTGGAAGACACGACCAGTTTGTCAGATGGTTAACAGAGAGTCCAATTGAAAGAATTTATGGAAAGTATGAAGGAGAAATGTGGTACGGAAGTAACCGAAGGCTCTTAGCCGTTAGCTTTCAGCTATTAGCCAACCACGTTTTCAGCTAAAGGCTAAGGGCTAAAAGCTAAGAGCTGATTTATCCCGCTACTCCTGCCGGACCTGGCTGTGGCTGGTGCGCGGCTGCCGTGGCGGCTGCGGCTTCATTCAAAATCCGATGATGGATCGTGAACAGCGCCAGTTCCAGTCGATCTGAGACGCCGATCTTGTCGTACACGTTGCGGAGATAGTTCTTGATCACCTGCTCAGTCGTACCCAGTTGCGTGGCGATTTCCTTGTTCTTGTATCCCTGCACAATCAACGCGACGATGCGGAGTTCTTTCGCGGTGAGCCGGTCGCGCACGCGCAATCCGACCATATCGTTTTCGGTCAACTCGCTTGGTACCGCGATGTCCTGTATCCAGGTTTCGCCGCGCGCCACCTTGCGCACACAATCGACCAGAGCAGAACTAGTAACATTCCGGTAAACTACGCCGTGCGCGCCTGCGCCCATATATTTCTGCGCGCTTTCGCCAGTGTCGCCGAGTATCACAACCCGCGTGCGGACTTTGTTCGCGGCCTGCAGCACCGCATTGAAGTCGTTATGAAACCCGCCGGCAACGATCAGCACCGCAGCGCGGAATTTATCGAGCGCCATGAACATCTGCTCGGCCGTCTGCGCCTGGGCCACGATGCGCATCTCGTCCTCAACCGCCAGCACTTTGGCGATTCCCGCGCGAAAAATTGCCTGGTTGTCTGCCAGAATCAGTTTCAGCATTGGCTCAGCACCTCGTAGTTACGGCTGGCGAACAAAATCGTAGGAGTCGATCACACAAGCCACGCCCTGCGCCTCGCCTGCGCCGGCGTCTTTTCGCACAACTCGTCCCTTGCACTGAACGACAACATTCTCGTTGCCGCCGGTAAGCTCCGGGGGCAGCGCAATTTCAAACTCTACATTCGAGCCGATATCCAGCGCGGGGTTTCCGCGAATGTACACGCCCGCGGCGCTCATGTTTCCTGTGACTGCGCCTTTATCGACTCCATGGATCTTAATCGGCAGTTCCAGATCGAATCTTCGTCCCGTCCGGTGGTCGGACACAAGCCCTCCTTTTTCGAGGCTTAAAGCCTCACTGGCCTCAAAAGCCGCATTCATACGCCCATCTCCTGGGAGCTTGACCTTCAGGCGTTATATCACGGATAGCGGCGAGGATAAAGGGTGGAGTTACTTTGTAGATAATGCGCTTTCTGGCGTTAGGCTTCAGGCGCCAGGCTTCGGCGCAGGTCCCTAGGGTCTGCATCGCTTTCAAGGAGGGAGGGATCTGCTTTCTTACGCCGCAGACAGGCAACCCACTACGAAACGTTATATCCAACACCTGAAGCCTGAAGCCTGAAGCCTGAAGCCTGAAGCCTGAAGCCTGAAGCCTGAAGCCTGAAGCCTGAAGCCTGAAGCCTGAAGCCTGAAGCCTGAAGCCTGAAGCCTGAAGCCTGAAGCCTGAAGCCTGCTATTCTCTTCCCCATGCCCGGCTTCAACGGACTCCGCGTGCTCTCCTTCGAAAGCCGACGCGCGCAGGAGATTGCGCAACTGATCCGCAAGAACGGCGGAGAGCCAATCCTGGCGCCATCGACGCGCGAGGTCGAAACACCCAACGAAGGCGAGAAGAAGCTGATTCGGGGAGTCCTCGATCGCAAGTTCGACGCTGTAATTTTCATGACTGGTGTTGGCGCGCGAGCCTTGATCCATGCAGCCGAGGCGATTGCTTCACGAGACGATCTTCTTCAGGCGCTGCGTCAAACGTCCATCATTGTGCGTGGGCCTAAGCCCGCCGCGGTGATGCGCGAGCTGAATGTCCCAATCGCACTCCACGTTCCCGAGCCGAACACCTGGCGTGAAATCGTCAAGGCGCTCGATGAAGACCCCACAAAAGTGCCGCTAAAAGGAAGAAGAGTGGCTGTGCAGGAGCACGGCGAGCCCAGCCCTGAACTCTATGCAGCCCTAAGCGAGCGCGGCGCTGAAGTCGCGGCGGCGTCCGTTTACCGGTGGGAAGTGCCCGAAGATCTTGAACCGCTCAAGAACGGGATCCGCAGCCTCGCGGCGAACGAGGTGGACGTGGTCATGTTTACATCGTCCGTTCAGTACGTACACGCGGCGCGAGTTGCCGATGAGATCGGTCTCAAGGATAAATTTCGGGCCGCGTTATCCTGTGCACTAGTTGCTTCGATTGGACCAACCACCTCTGCGACTCTGCGCGAGAACGGCATTCAGGCTGATCTGGAGCCATCGCATTCGAAAATGGGTTTCCTGGTAAAAGAAGCCGCGGAAAAAAGCGCCGATCTGATCAACAAAAAGAAACATGAGCAACGGAAAATCTGAAGATTCCCCTCTGAAGAGTGACGTCTGATGCTGAGCACCTTCGAGCTTCGATAACACCTCTTGTTGGCACATAACGACTTATTGGCTTTGTTTCGTAAAAATGCCACATCCTCCCAAGTTCACGTTCAGCGGCGGAAGGACGATGTCCCCCTTTCGACGGAGTTGCAGACGCTCCAGTTGATCCATGGCCCGATAGAGCTGACGATCCAAGTGAGTTTCGTAGCGAAGAATCTTTTCGCTTGCTCGTTCGTCGGGCAAGGCCAAACTCTTGACGTGGGCATCAAATTCAAGACTTCGGTTCTGCTTTACTGACCGAAGTAGGAATTCCAGCAAATCCAAGCGCTTGTCTAGCAGGGCTATTGCCAACGTTTTTTGCGCAACGCAATCCTGGCCAGCATCCGACTCAGGCACAACTGGTTCTCGACCGTTTTTTGCTTGTGCCAACGGGATGCACGCATGGATGAGGGCGTTATCGCAATAACCGATCGTGCACATCAGCGTGTCCAGGGCCTCACTAGGCAGTCTGCCCTTGTCCTGAATCTCGGCCTTGATAGCCGCCAGGACACTCTTTAGGTAACCGATTCCAATCGGATCTAACCGCAGGGCGCTCTGCAACCTTTGCGTTGCCTCAACCCGCTCTTTTACCGAAAGGTTCTGATCGGACGTGTCACTTTCATAGATCCCTCGGTACTCCAGAATTTGAAGCAAAGATAAATTACTGTTGGCTTCGTCCGCTTTTTCGAGACTGTGGGTCACGCCGACATGGTCCAGGCGCTTCCGCGTTTCCCCCATTTCGAAGCGGAGTACGCGGCGAAGGCGCCAGTAGCAAGTGGCTATCTTTTGAACTAACAAGTCCTCACTCATCCCCACGGGCTGATAGCTTTCGCGAATTCCGCGCAGTAGTTCGGAAAATTCTCCCTGATTTTCGGCACCATGGCCTTGTGCGATCACGGCTTCTCTGGCAAGAAGTCCATGCTTGACGGCATTGCGCGACACTGTACGCTTTCCGCGTTCGGTTTGCGGACCGGTTGAACGAAGTGCATTTCTGCGATTGGCTTCAATTTTCCTTTGCGAGGTCTGTTTCGTCGAAGTAGCGTCCTTCTTTGATCCAATCACGCAACCGTGAATGGATTTACTTTCTGAACATGCATTTGCCGATTCGGACACTCCCCCCTATTTCCGGACTTCTAAATCGCTTATATGCCGCCCCAGCCCCTTCTGAATGACTTTTCGCATAACATTCGCCCCGTGTAGATA
>JBKPSP010000209.1:0-21169 GCA_046735175.1 Acidobacteriota bacterium | reverse complement strand
CGTACCCACTTCAGGCCTTCGGGATCCTTCGGCTTCGACAGCCTGCTTTCGTAGTAGTCCCGCAGCTTGCGGTACAGAATCTTCTTCGTCGGCCCTTTCGGCAACTCCGGCATGTCCCTGAGGGCATTGATGATCACCACCCGCCTCGGCTGCTTGAAACGGGCGAGCGACTGGGCGCAGAACTTCACCAGCTCGGCTTCGGTGGTCGCGTTTGAGTCTTTCAAATTTGCAACGGCGCAGAGCTCTTGCCCCAGAATTGCGTCTTCCACACCGATCACCGCGCACTCGGTCACGTTCGGGTGCTTAGAAAGCACATTTTCGATTTCGGCCGGATAAATCTTCTCTCCACCCTTGATGATCAGGTCGTCTTTGCGGCTGCGGAAGTAGTAATTGCCTTCAGCATCACGCAGTCCGTAGTCCCCGCTGTGATACCAGCCATTGCGGAATTTTGACGCATTGAGTTCTGGCAGCTTGTGATAGCCGATCGCGCAATTCGGCCCGCGGATGCAAAGCTCACCTTCAACGCCATCGGGCACTTCGTTATCGTTATCGTCGACCACTTTCATGTCGCAGATCGGCAGTACGACGCCGACCGTCCCGAGGATTCGTTTCTCAGCAGGCCAGCGGTTGAACGAGGAATAGGAGGAAGCCTCGGTCGAGCCGAAGCCTTCGAAGATCGGCACTCCAAAACGTTCTTCGAACTTCTGCATCAGGCTGAGAGGCAGGAGCTGCCCTCCGCAAATAATGCCCTTGATCTGTCCGCGCTTGCCTTCAAAGGGTAGGCTCAGGAGCGCAGCAAGGATCGAGGGCATCACGCTCGTGAATGTTGCGCCATACTTGTCCACAAGTGCCCAGAATGAGCGCAGGCTGGTTTTGGGATCTACGAAGACGATGGAGCCGCCCGCGCACAGAGTCGTGGTGGTCGAAATGACGATGCCGTTGTTGTGAAAGAGCGGCAGAATGCAGATGCTTCGCGTTTCGGCGGACAGTTGGAACCAGTCGGCGATCGCAAATCCATCCAGGATGAAATTCATGTGGCTCAGGGCCACGCCCTTGGGATTGCCGGTCGTGCCTGAGGTGTAAATGATCACCACTGGCGTGGTGGGACCAACCTGCGGCAGATTGCCTTCCGCTTTCCGCAAGTCGACAGATGGCAGGTCAGCGACATTGGCAAAAGGATGGAAGGCCCTCTTCAGTTCGCTCTTCAGCGGTGCAACTCTGGCCTCAAGGTCCGGATCGTAGAAGACAGCTCCACAATCGCTGTTCTCGATGATGAAACGAATCTCCGCCGGTGCGAGATCCGGATTGATGGGAACGACCGTAATGCCACGTGCGACGGCGCCGAAATACATCGCCAGAAACTCGGGCGTGTTGCGGAAAACGATGCAGATGGTCCCGTAATCTTTCACGCGCGAGCTTAGCCACTCGGAAGCGGCGAGGCTGATCTCGTAAAACTGCCGATAGGTGTAGTGCCGGTCGGTCTCGGGGAAAATCAGGAACTCTCGCGATGGAGCTTCGGCCGTCTTTGCCTTCAAAAGCTCATGAAAGTTTGCGTAAGGAAGGTCAACCTGGGCGCTTGATTTCTGGTGAGGAAGTAAGGGCAACGACGCTACGTTCATTGTTTGTCCTTAAGCGTAGCATGCAAATACTTCACCAGCCGGTCAGCGGAGGTGAGCTTGAATGCGTCGTCAGGGCTGATCTCGAGTCCAAATCTTTTTTCGATGGCGCTGAGCAGTTGAATGTGGGCGAGCGAGTCCCATTCGGGGGTTGAAGTCATGCTTATACCGGAATTGAACTCCGAGATTTGGAGAATCTTGGTGGCCATGGGCGAGATTTCGGCGTAGAGATCGTGTTCCGTCATTGGTGTTTTTTTTGGTGTCGCGGAATCTTCGCGGGCTGCCAGTTACTTTGCGCCCTTTGCGGTTAAGAGCGCTTAACCGCAAAGAGCGCAAAGGATTCGCAAAGTTCGCGAAGATGACCGACCTACGCGTACGTCGCCCGGGCCTTCTCCTGCAGCCGTGCATGCACGTAATGAATCAGCTTGTCGGCGGAGCAGAGGCGGAACGAATCGTCGGCGCTGATCTTGATGTCGAACTTTCTCTCGATCGAGCCAAGCAACTGAATATGGTGCAGCGAGTCCCACTCGGGGGTGTTGACCATCGTGATCGCGTGATCGAATTTCGGAATCTGCAATACCGTTTCCGCCAGCGGCGCCAGAGCGGCGAACAATTCCTCGACCGTAATGGAAGCTTCCGGTTTAAACACGCGGTCAGGGTTGCTCGCCGCCGGCTTTGCCTTCGGCGTGTGCGTCGCAGCCAGGGTCTCGAGTGCGTCGCGAAGGTTCTTTGCGCCTACTCCAATTCCGCCGTTCTCTTCGAACATGGCGGATCCGGCGACGAAGCCGTAGTCGAAGTTGCCAAGCACTGAGTAGCATTGCGCAACATCTTCTGCCCGGTTTCCACCGGTTGGGAACGGAAATGCAGGAAGTATCGATCCAACCGGCTCGGTTGCGCCTTTCAGGTTCGAGACAAACTCCTCAGTTGCGACATCGAAGCGCGAATTCGGACGAGGGAAGGTCAAAATGTCTGCGCCGGACATGCGGAACATTTTGAGCATAAGCGGCAATTCGATTCCGACGTGTGCGTAGCGGGTGAACAGCGTGAGCATCGAGTAATGCGCGATGATCGGGAGGTCGGTGCGGCTGCGCACAAAGGTCAGCAAGCTCGGCGTGAGCCGCGGCTGAATCATGTAGCCGTCGACTTTGGCAGCTTCGCCGATCTTGAAAAACTCATCGAACCGGCTCACATCACAGCCCAGGTGGAGGACCCACATCTTCCGCTCGCCGACTTTCTGCTCCGCCTCGCGAGCGGCCTGCGCACACAGCGTGGCACGGGTCTTGATCGGGCAGTAAGGCGGATCGACCAGCAGTTCGTCGTCCTTGACGATGTCGCTGCCGGCGCAGAGTGCTTCCAGCGTGATCTTGGCGTATTCCTCGGGAGCCAAGCCTACTTCGGGCCGCATCGGTCCCATCAGTAGCGGACGATGGTAAACACCCAGCTTCCTCCGCACGCCGGGAATGCCGTGGCGCGGACCGGGCAGGCTACCCAGCATATCTGCCGGAAAGTTCAGGTCCACCATGCGGAGCTTGAGCATGCCCTTCACGTGACTCGACTCGCCCATGACAAACGTCAACGCGTCTTCGAGCGGATTACCGGTGTGGCTCATCGATTCCCAGGGAAAATCGATCTCGGCGTAACCAGAGTCCACTTCGGCGGTCGATGGCAGTCGCCGGATCCTTTGAACCGTCGCCTGAAACGGCACCAGGCGAGCAGCCGCTGCGCGGCCCGCAAGGGTGTCGTAGCCGGTGGTGGTCTGCTCGTGGCACATGCTGGTCAGGATGGATTCCGGTGTGCCGGCCGCGCGCGAGGTTTCAAAGTAAAAGGTGACTGCAAGAGGTGTTGTCGAAGCGCTCATACTTCATTGCTCCCCAGGAAATGTTTTTCGATCCGAATTCTGTTAAGTGTCAACCCGTCCCGCAAATTCTTTATCGCCGGTCAATTCTAATGACCCGGCGTCAAACTCGAACAGATTACGTCGCCAACTCCAAAGTCCATGTTCCCGGAGCAACGGCAGTCTTGCTGATTCGTTCGTCAGCCCGATCCGCGGCCAGTGTGAATCGGCCATCGGACCGTGTATCTGCGATCGACTCGAGGAACTTCAGCATCATCTGATTTCGCCCGCTGGCTTTGTACACGAATGCCAGGTTCGAGCAGCCGCGACTCTTCGCAATCTGAGCCAAACCTGAAAGCAGGGCGAATTCCACTTGCTTGCCCAACACTGGGCAGCTGAGCGCCCAGCCTTCGACGATCAGCGAATCCCTGTCCGTGCGGAATGAAACTACGCCTGAAGGACCGTAGGTCGAGAGCCGGTCCGAAACGGAGATGATCGAGCATCCGCCGGATTGAATGAGGCCATCGACTTCTGCATCCGTGAGGTCGTGGTTCTCGCCCTTGAGCGAGAACGCTGCGGCGGTCCGCAAAATGCGATCCACATGCGCGCGTTCAGCAACTTCAGCGCGCGATAAACGAACGCGGACCTCCAGGCCCGACAGGAAATTCGCCAGGCCGGCCGTCCCGTTCGAGGAACCGCTAGCAGCACTCATTGCCTTTTTGGCCAGTCCAGCCTCGACCTCAGGACCTAAGAATCGTCCGAGCTGATCGTAAGTTTCGCGGGTGAATGGAATCTGCCCGAGCCGATCCGTGTTGCGGTCGTTCATCTCGGAGTGGGCGATCGATCCTGGCCAATTGAGGATCGAAACGTTCGCGGTACCGCGAACTCTGGCAAGTAGCAGGTTCGTGTAGGTGCGGCACAGGGCCGCGAGCTGATGTAATTCAGCGATCCAGCCGTTTGATGGGCAGGCCAACAGCCACACTGGTCTGCCGCGCTGCGCAAGTGCTTTGATCTGTTTGATGAATTCGTCAACCTGCGCGGTCAGCTTCTGGCGCGCGATGGTAGAAACGGTCGATTCCCCTGGCGTGGCACTTTTCAGCTCACTTCGCAGCCAGTCTTCGACTCGGACCAGAACCAGTGTGCCGAACGAACGTTCCTCGTCAGCCGAGGGAGCGAGCAGGTATTCGGAGACTTTTCCGTACTCAATGAATTCGAGCGCGTCCGCCGTACCGGCTGAGGTCAGGTAACCTTGCAGCGTTTTCGCCAGCGGCCGCGAGGTAAAGGTAGAGGCAATATGCAGCACGCGTGTCTGCGCACTCTCCGGTTTGGGCGCGACGATCGCGTCAATCATGCTTGCAGTCATGAACGTTGCGGGATATCGCAATTCGCGTGCCAGGGGAGGGAAGAGCAGGCAGCGGCACGAAACTTATTATAGCGGTAGCCGTTTACTTCCAACAGCTTTAAGGTTTTTAGGTCGGCTTGCCCTGAGCACCTTCTTGGCATAACGATTGCACCCCTGAATGCGGCGGGAAGTCCCCAACCCGCTTGTAAACGGGCAAAGCACTGCGCGCCATGGTATTTGAACAGGAATCCAAGTGCAAACTTTTGCACAATTTGGTTACCTGAGGAATTTCGGCGGGTATGCTGACTGATAATTCTTCCCTAGGGATTCCACACGAGGAGGGCTTATGGCCGAAGGTTCGGCCCACGATCTGGTAGCGGTGCGTCTGCCGCGAAACTATGACGTCCAGTTACTGCAGCGCGATCTGCAGGCTTTGCAGGACATTCAACGCGCGGCACAGCCCGGGCCGTATCACAAGGGCGAGTGGACGGGCATTGCCCTGTATTCCATGGGAGGCAAGCAGTCGGTTTTTCCCAGCGCGGCCGGTACCGATCACTATCAGGAAACTGAGGAACTGAAACGCGCGCCCTACATGCGGCAGATTCTGAGTGAGCTCGCTTGTCCCAAGGAAGTTGTTCGTATTTTGTTCCTGCCGCCCGGCGGACACATCAAGGACCACTTCGACTTTCACACCAGTTTTCAGTTCGGACTGCTGCGCCTGCACATTCCCATTGTCACGCATCCCGATGTGTCGTTCGTCATCGATGGACAGCGGATGAGCTGGAACGCCGGCGAATTGTGGTACGGAGATTTTTCGAAGATCCACTCAGTCAAGAACGACAGCCAGATCGTTCGCGTGCACATGGTGATCGATGTTCAGATCAACGAGTTCGTGTTGAGTCTGTTTCCTCCGGATTTTGTCGAGCGGCGCCGCGCCGAGGGGATGTCGATCACCACCGATCCACTGCCGGCGTCAGAGGCCGAATTGCGGCGCTTTGCCTGCGACTTCCGCATCCCCGGCGAATTTATGCCCATGTTTGTTATCGGGAAGCCGCTCGCCTCTCTGGCCAAAGGGACTGAAGCATCGGTGCGGCTCATCGATGGGAAATTGACGGTCTTGATCGACAACGCTCCGGCCTTTCGCCTGGAGCGACTCGCGGATGAAACATTTGGAATTTCCGGCCTTCCGCCGGGAATGAAACTTGAGCTCAAGCGCGAAAACCACGTTGTGAAAGATGTTGTTCTCCACATGAAGGGCCTTCCCAAGGACCTGTACTCGGCGCGACTGGGAATATTCCGTGGACCACTGATGCCGGAACAAAGCGTGTCACTGCCGGTATTGAGCCAGGTCGCAAGCGGCGGGTCGTTCAGTTAAGCGGCAGGCGGCCAAGGAGAGGGAATGGCGACGACCGAAGTCGGTGCACCGGAAATCCACCAGAGGCGCACGCAGGCAGTAGCGCAGCCCGCGTTGGGGATTCTTGCGCGTCCTGTCGGATTAACCGTTTGCCTCTCGCTGCTGCTCGGAGTTGCACTTCTACGCATCACTTCCACCTACCACGTCTTCAACGCAACCATTGATGAGGCTTCACACATTGCCGGCGGTATCGAATGGTGGGACAAGGGCACCTACACTCTCGAAACCAAGCACACGCCGCTGGCGCGCGTCTCGGTTGCAATGGGCCCGTATCTCGCCGGAGTGCGCTGGATGGGCTTCAAACGCTGGCAAGATACCTTCCCGATTCTCTCGTCAACCGGGAACTACTGGCACAATCTCACTCTCGGAAGAGTTGGCGTCCTGCCCTACTTCATCATTGCGACCTTGGTCGTTTTCTTCTGGGCGAAGCGATTGTTCGGAGCGACTGCCGGCGTTCTTGCCGTGGCAGTATTTACGCAACTGCCAACGATGCTTGCTAACTCGTCGGTTGCAACCACGGATGTGGCGCTCACCGCGATGTTCTGTTGTTCGCTTTATTTTTTCACCCGCTGGATTGGCGAACCGAACTGGCAAACGGCTGCACAATTCGGGGCTCTCACAGGACTGGCGCTGGGGACGAAATTGTCAACTGTGGTTTTCCTTCCTGCGTGTGCTCTCCCGATCCTGATCATGTATGCGCGATCGCAACGTTGCGATTGGCGTGGTGTTTTCCGAAGTCTCGCCGTCGTTGCTCTTTGCATGTTCCTGGCGCTGTGGGCGGTTTACCGCTTCTCGCATATGCCGTTGACGCAGGCGACCGGCCTTCCTGATCGGGTTGCCGGCAAGGTATTCGGAAAGTCTTCCTCCATGGCGCACGTTGTTCACGCGGCCGCGTCGCACGTGCCGGTACCGATGCCGGAATTTTTCGATGGCATCCGTAATCTGCGCGATCAGAACCATGCTGGCTCTCGCGGCTATCTGTTTGGCGAGATCAGAATTGGCGGCTGGTGGTATTTCTTCTTTGTAGCGCTTGCACTAAAGACGCCGCTTGCGGTTCTGTTGCTAGCTGTAATCGGATCGGTTGTCTCACTGAAGCGATATGCGCGCAACCGTGAAAGTTGGGAAATAGCGGCACCTTTTGCGGCTTTCGCCATGATCATGCTGTGCAGTACTCCTGCGCGGCTGGATAGCGGCGTGCGGTATGTGCTGCCGGTGTTTGTTTTTCTTAGCATTCTGGCGGCGTTTGGACTTATTACTGTGTGGTCGCAACATCGCCATCGTCTGATGTGGCGCGTCTGCGCAGTTGCACTGTTTGGCTGGATGACTGTCTCCTCCGCGATTTCGCACCCCGACTATCTTGCGTACTTCAATGAATTCGGCGGAAGCGATCCGTCGCATAAGATCGTGGTTGGCGACCTCGATTGGGGCCAGGACCTGACGCGGCTCTCCACCTACATGCGGGAGCATTCGATCCAGCGCATCAGCATCGCGTACGACGGATTCTTTGTGCCACAGTCTTTGGACTTTCCCGAGACTCAGCAGTTGGATTGTTATGCGCCCAGGCCGACGGGCTGGGTGGCGATGGAAGTCCGCAAAGAGCGGCTTTATCCGGAGTGTTACCCGTGGCTGCCGGGAAATCAGCCGGTGGCAAAGGTCGGCAAAACGATGACAGTCTATTATCTGCAGTAAGCTTCTGACTGTGGGGCTTTCCCGGACGGGACAAATGTCTGCAGAAGAAAATACGTTTCATCTGCTTCAGCCTCGGCCATACCCTTCGAAGCTCTCTCTCGTGATCCCCATGTACAACGAAGAGGCGGTCATTCCTCTGTTGAGACCGGCGCTCGAAAAGTTCATGAGCGAAGTCGACTGCGAGACGGAGATCATTCTGGTCAACGACGGCAGCTACGACGCGACGATCGAAAAATTATCTGGATGGGCGCACGAAGATTCACGAATCAAGGTGGTCCATTTCTCCCGCAACTTCGGCCACCAGTTCGCCTGCACTGCGGGTCTCGACTACGCGTCCGGCGATGCCGTCGTTGTTCTCGACGCCGATTTGCAGCACCCGCTTCCCGTGATTCACCAGATGATCGAGCGCTACTGCGAAGGCTACGACGTTGCGTACGCGGCCGGCCTGGTGCGAGAAGGCGAGAGCTGGTTCAAGAAATTCAGCGCATGGCTTTTTTACCGGCTGATGCGAACAATGGTCTACAGCCGCCTGCCGGCAGATGCCGGCGACTTCCGACTGATCTCGCGCGAGTGTCTCGAAGGTCTGAAACAGATGCGGGAGACGCACCGTTTTCTCCGCGGCATGGTGGCCTGGGTCGGGTACGCTCAAATCGCCATCCCATACGAACGCGCGGCGCGAGTTGCGGGCCAGAGCAAGTATTCGCTGGGGAAGATGCTGTCGTTTGCCTGGACCGCGGCAACCTCGTTTTCGACGCTCCCCTTACGCCTCAGCATGTTCATGGGACTGATCGTGACCCTCTTTGGGCTGATCGAAGCCGGCCGCGCAATTCTGGCCCACATCTTCGGCTGGTATACCGTCACGGGCTGGACATCGTTGCTGGTTACAATCTGCGTGATCGGTGGAACGTTGCTGATCAGCATCGGCGTTCTGGGTGAATATGTAGGCAAGCTCTACGAACAATCGAAAGACAGGCCTTTGTATCTGGTGGCACGCACGCTGAATTTGGGGACGCCGAATTCAGAGCCTTCCCGAGAGGCGCTTCGCAAGCCGGAGTACAGATAGTCCTTCAACCTGCCCCCACCAGCGTTGTCGTTTTAGCTTTTTTTCGAGTTCATCAGTTCGCGCTTCTGGCTGAGCTCTGCGTGCCGGGATAAGAGCGCGGCCCATTCTTTGTTGATCCTCTCCTGCCATGCAGCCGAAGGCATACTTCCCTTGGCCTTGTATCCGCTTCGGCGATCCATTTCATTTTTCAGAACATCGCGCATGGGATCAAAGCTGCCGAGATCCAATTGTTCGTAGAGCTGTTCAATCAACCCTAGGGGATTTGCCACCAACGATTCATAGGCAATTGCAGCATAGCGGTTGGCCGGGAGGTCGGCTATGGAGCTGGCGAGTTTTTCCTCGAACCGCGGACGGTCCTCAAGCACGGCTTGGCGAATTTCGTCGTCACTGATGAGCGGCCCAATCGCGTAACTCTCGAACATCTTCTTCCACATGCGCACCACCGACTCGAAATTGGTCATCGGATCGCGGGCGATGAGGATGTAGCGCGCATCGGGCAACAGCTCACGAAGGGTGGAGACGCGTGCGCCGTGGGTGGGAGACTTCAAAATCATGGGACGGCCGTTTCCTCGCGCTGATACTCCGCCAAGAAAATTCACGAAGATCTCGCGCCACCGTTTTTCGTCCGTTGCAGACAGGTCGCGTGGGTCCGTAAGCTTCAGCGCTTCCCGCAGAATGCCGGGCATGATCAAAGCTTCATAGGGCGAGCGCGCACCGAGCGAGAGAAACGCGAACTCGTCTTCCTGCGGCGAGGCGGATCGGACCTCCATCTCGTCCATCGGGCGTTTCATGCTGGCGCCGCCGCGAGCGAGCGCCGCGGCTTCTGTGAGCATGAAGTGGTGCGGATTCATGCAGGCATGCGTCGTCGGATAGGTATAGCGCGTGTCCAGACAGAGAAGTTCGTGCAGCAGGGTTGTGCCCGAGCGCCAGTATCCGAGAACCACGATTGCGTTGCGGAAATTTGCCTTATCCAATTGTTCGCGGGAGAGCGCTTTTTGTACTCCCGCCATGGCGGAGAACATGGTTCCGGGAACGTTCGTCTGCCAGGAAAGCATGGAACTGAATGGCAGCTTCCAGTTGCGTCGAAGCTGGCGCCACGACGCGCCGGTCATATTGAGATAGAGGCGGCTCACTTGGATCTCTCCTTCAAACCTGGAAATTGAGAGTAAATCGCGCCTAACAATTCTTGCGCCTTCGCAGGATTTTCCGCGGAGCGGTCGAGGTCCCAAATGTGGGCTTGATCAAGCGGTCGCAATTTCCCCTTGCCGGTATCGAGGTCCAGAACATATTGGTATTCTCCGTCAATCACTCCGGCAGTTCCGTGCGTCAAGGGTTTGAACACGCTGTTCTTCTCGAGAAATTGAGAAAAGGCGAAACTCTTCGGAGGCTGTGCATTGCCAGCACTAAGCCAGGGTGCGAGCGACTGCCCGTGCATCCAATTGGGCTTGGACTGATTTGCGAGATCCGCAATCGTGGGCGCAATAGCGGTCTGATCAGCTACAACTGAAACTGAGCGGCCTTGCGTTTGGCCGGGCATAGAGATGATCAGCGGAACATGAACCGTCGGCCGCGTGAGATATTCGCTCTCGTGACGAAATACGCCGCCTTCGAAACTCTCGCCGTGGTCGGCCGAGAGAATCACGGCAGTGTGGTTGAGCTTCCCGGTTTTACCCAGGTTTTCCAGAAATCTCCCGAAAGCACGGTCTGCCGTGAGGATGAATTCGTCGTAAAGCAAGCGCCGCCGGTCCACCTTCGCTTGCTGATCAGGATCATAGTGGGGCATCCACTGACGCTCTGAGTCCTCCGCGTACTCGGCCCCTTCGTCGGCGGGAAGAAAACGGCCTTGATCAAGCGTGTCTGGAAGATATGGGTGATGCGGCGTGATCACGTGCACCCACAAGAAGAAACCATCTGGAAGCTGCTGCAGAACCTGGCCCGCGCTTTCGAAGACGGCGTCAGGGCGGAGCCGCATCGAGAGGTTCCCGGGAATGTGCCACCAGCTATTCCAGATGCTTTCAATGTCCTGATATTCGGCGACGCGGCTTCCAATGCCTGAGTTCTGGTGCAGAGGACGTGTGAGGTCCCAAACCCTTTGCAACCCGCCTGTCTGAAACACCGGTTCGGGCAAGATTTCGAATCCAGTTCCAGGCGTGTCGGTAACGTAATGCGCAAAAGGATTCGACAAGAACGCTCCTGTGGCATAGCCCGCCTCTCGCATCAGTTGGGGAAGATTGTGCCTTGCGTACTCCGGCCGAACCGTGCCTTGCAGTTGAAAGACTCCGGTCTGAGAGGGATAACTTCCCGTCCAGATGGTCGCAATAGCTGGACTGGTAAATGTTGTGACCGAATAGAAATTAGTGAATGTCGTACTTCTTCTGGCGAACGCGTCAATATTGGGAGTGGTGGGCAACTTGTACCCGTATAGAGGCATGTCATCCGCGCTCAACGCGTCGAAGGTCACAAGGACGATGTTTGTCTTTGGATGTTGCTGGCCGGTTGCGGCATTGACCGGCTGGCTTCGATGTCCGAATGCCCACTCTGTAACGGCAAGTCCGAGCGCCGCCAGTACGGTTACGATGATGACGTTGCGCGCTCCCTGCAGGCTGACGAAAGGATCCATGCTGCCGAGCAACTCGCGGCGGGCGCGCGGAAGAAGCAAGGCGGCCACGAAGACCAGAAAATGCGCAATTAGCAAGAGCTTGATGACGCCAAAACCGCGGCCTGACCAGTGAATGAGCGTGATCAGAGCGAATCGGGTGTTGAGATACAGCATCAACGCAACTGTTGCTGCGACGATGATCTGCAATGCTTGTTCGCGCGAAGTTTTCCAAAGCATCAGGCCAACGCCGAACAATGCTGAGGCCAGCGTGCCCAGGACGATTCCGGCAAGCGCAGCCACTACCAGTCGCACGATAACCTCGAATACAACTTCCCTGGTTGAGAGGTAAAACGTCCAGCCCTGAACTTTCCCGGGCGCCAATACGAGCGCCTCCGCAAACACCAGTCCCACGATCGCAACGCTCACCAATCGAGACCATAGCAACGCGATCAGCGATGAGGACGCAGCACTTGTTCTTTGAGCTTGCCGCTGTTCCGCGACTGTCATTGGGCGGCTCGATCCTCCAAACCTGGAATCCAGCGAACAGCATTGTCGTGATAGATCTTCTTCAAAACCTCGGGAGGCAACTGCAGCCCTTGCGTCTTGTGGCCCTGGTACTCGAACATGTCATCAGTTGCGAAGTATCGCCAATCGAGAGCATATTGCCTTTCCCACAGAGATGGTGCCGCCTCTTCCGGCTTACTGGGAAAGGCGTGCAGATCGGTACCGTAAAGAATTCGATCCTGATACTTCAGAATGAAGCTCCTCACCTTGTCGCTCGGCTGAAACACCAGTCTGCGTACCCGAGCGGCGGTGTCCACGGCAAAATTCGGATGACGATCCAGCCGAGGTGCGAGTTCATCCAGGTGATCTTCAAGACTGCCGAAGTGCGCTCCGATCACTCGCAGATCAGGATGGCGAACCAGGACCCGATCGACAGCATCGAGAATGTGTTTGCGCTTTGGTGCTCCCGGTTTGAGCGCCATATTCCACTGAGGATTGGAATCGTAGTACTTAGTAACGAATCCCCAGGGACTCTGCATTCCCCATGCCTCATCAGGATCGCCGGCGTGAATGATGAGGGTTTTATGCTGCGAGGCCAGATCGCGATAGATCTCTTCAAATCTGGGATCGTCGGGAAGTACAAAATTCCCCGACTGGTCCAGGATTTCCATGCCCACGTTCTTCCACATCTTCGCTGCCACCGCGCCGCGGGCAAAATCCTGATTTAGAGCTGCAATCGCATGCTTCGCTGAAGAGGCATCCTTCACTGCGAAGGGGTCGAAGGTTGTGCAAAGCCGTGCGTGCGCAGTGTTCGAGTCTACGAAGTTCAGGGCGTCATTGCGCTCCGTATCGAGGGAGCGCAAATAGTGGTCGGTATCGTCAACATACAGGATGTTGAGCACTCGCATGTGGAGGCGATCAAGCATGGGTGAAAAATCCGGAGAGCCCCGGTAGATATGGGTGTGAACGTCAATTGGCTCAAGCGAACTGAACTCGGTCAGATAGCGGCTGGCGAGTTGTGCTTCATGATTGCGATGAAGTTTCTCTTTGAGAACGGACACTGCTGCGATCGTAATGCCAAGCACCGCTACCGCCACAAGAATGAAAAGGATTCGCCGCGTCACTTTATCTCGGGAACTACGTCAGGGAATTTTGAGTGTAAAGCGGAGTGGAGCGTCTCCGCCCGAGAAGGATTTTGTGAGGAGACGTCGAGGTTCCAGGCTTGTGCCTGGTTCAGTGGGCGCAACGCACTCTTCTGCGTCTCAAGGTAGTACACATATTGATATTCCCCGTCTATCACGCCAACCGTTCCTCGGTGGAGAGGTTTGAAGACGCTGTTCCGCTCCAGATATTCGGTGAACGCTAATCCCTGACCGGTTGCAGGGTTTTGACCATTGATCCATCGCGCCAGTGATTCGCCATGCATCCACGCCGGTCTTGCATGCCCGGCCAGATCGAGGATTGTTGGTGCAAGCGCAGTTTGATCTGCTGTGACCGAAACTGTGCGCCCGGCTTCCTGGCCCGGTTTCTTAACGATCAGTGGAATATGAATAACCGGACGCGTGAGGTAAGGCGTCTGGTGCTGGTACACACCGCCTTCGAAGCTCTCCCCGTGATCGGCGGACACGATCACAGTTGTGTTCTGGAGCTTGCCATTCTGTTCCAGTCCTGCCATGAAGTTGCCGAAGGCACGATCCGTACTGAGGATGTATTCGTCGTAAGCCATCCGGTGGCGTTCCACCTGGCTCTGTTCTTCAGGATTGTAATGCGGCTTCCAGTGCTCCCACGGCTCCCCGATCCATTGCAGCAGTTCGTCCTGCGGTAAGTACTTGTTTTGGTCCGGTGTGTCTGGCAGATAGGGATGATGCGGAGCCAGCACGTGGACCCACAGGAAAAATCCATCCGGCAACTGGTCGAGCACTTTGCTTGCGTTTTCGAAGCTTGACGTCGGTCGGTAAAGAAAAGACGGACTCTCGTGAACACCGCGCAATCCGTCATAGACCATTTCGAGGTCGAAATACTCCACGATGCGGCTGCCGAATCGCGAATCCTGATGCAGTGGCGTACTCCACCTCCACAAATTCTGCATCACGCCGGGATGGAAGGCCGGCTCCGGCAGAACTTCGAATCCGTTCCTGAGACTCTTTGCGAGATAGTACGCCCACGGATTTGTGGCAAACGCGCCGGTGGCGTAGCCCGCTTGCCGCATCGCAGCCGGCAGGCTCTTTTCCGCATAATCGTTCGGCACCTGGCCGGCCAGGCCGTAGATGTGACTTTCTGAAGGATAGGCGCCGGTCAGAATGACTCCGATGCACGGAGTGGTGAAAGTGGATGCGGCATAAAAGTTCGTGAATACCGTGCTTTGCTTCGCGAAGGCATCCAGGTTCGGCGTGGTTGGCCGGACGTACCCGTACACCGACATTTCTTCGGCGGTAAGAGCGTCGAACGTGACCAACACCACGTTCGGCTTTGGCCGCTGCGAAACCGTGGCGACGGTTACGGTTCGGCCGGATCTCGCAATAACGAACTCTGTCGTGATCAAAAGAACCACGGCAAGCGCCGTGAGAGCCGAAATGGTGCGCGTGGTCCTTTCTCCAAGAAAGATATCCAGACTTCCTAATAGCTCTTTTCTTAGCCGTGGTACGACGAGGGCGATCAGGAATGCCAAGAAATGAACAACCAGTATGGCCAGAGTGAACCGGGGCCCGCGACCGCGTCCCTCGATCAAAAGCGTCAAGGCAAATCGTGAATCGGCGAACAATACCAGGACCACGGCGGTTCCGGTGATCCACTCAAGCGCGCGCGTGCCGAATCCTTTGAGGAAGGGAACGGCGATTAGGCTGAAGACGGTTCCGAGAATGACGCCCGCAAGTGCGGCAAACACCAGCCGCACCGCCACTTCGAATACGACCTCCAAAGTGGTGAGATAGTACGTCCACCCCTGAACTCTTGCTTTGGCAATAAAGATCGCTTCAGCAAAAACCAGGCCGACGATCGCCAAAGTGATCAGCCGGAACCACAGGGTTTTAATGGACTGCCGGAAACCGGAGTCGCTACTCACCGCTCCGGCCCCGAAGGCGTTGCCACAAGCCTGAGCAGGCGTTCATGATGCTCTTTCGTAGAAAGGTGACGCAGGCTCCCGCCGTGATAAGAAGCGGCGTCAAAACCTGCGACAGCAGACCAACCGTGTTCGGATCAGCGTACCCATAGGCTGGAACCGTAATCAGGGCAAAACATAGGAATACGAAAATGGCCATCAACGAAAATTTGCTCTTGCTCATCACTCCCCCAGAAATCGGAAGCTGCCATGCAGCCCCGGAAATTGTCCTACGGCGAGCCGCCTGCGCTAAACGCTAATCCCCGCTTCTGCCGACGTAAGTCGCGTCGGCGACCTGCTCCAAACGCCAGTGATGCTCCAGGGCGAAAGTGCCGTTGAAAGGCATCTTGCCAGTCCCATAGAAATCGGAGTCGAGCACGCGGAACTTTGCCGCATCTTCGATTGAATCCGCTTCGGAGCTGTTCACCTCGAGCCAAACTTTGACCGAGTATTCGCCGGCAACCAAGGGGAAGCTGGGGATATCACAGGAAATGACCTGCGGTCCCTGGCACTCCGCTTGCCAGCGGTCTGGCTCGAACCAGGTGTGCGCGGTAAAGATTCGCTGCCCGTATGTGTTGTTGAATCCCAGGCCGACATTGAAATTCGAGGTAGCCTTAGGGAGATCAAAGTGAACGCGCAGTTTTAATCTCGAACCCATGGGCAGGCCTTCAATCAGCGGTTCGTCGTCGCCGGTCAGAAATTCCAAAGTTCTGAGCCACGGGCCTTGGCGTGAAACACGTGCCCCCACGCCATCCAGATCGACGATGTGCCCTGTACCGCTCTGAGAGGAGAGGCTGTTCAGGTAATACTGGATGGCATCCTTCGAAGTCCCATCGAATTCGAGTTCGCCGAGGTGAAGAACCACCGCCCGCGAGCAAAGATTTTCGATGGCGGCCATGTTGTGCGAGACGAACAAAACTGTCCGTCCGCCGCGGCTGACTTCGCCCATTTTGCCCAGGCACTTTTTCTGAAACGCAACGTCACCCACAGCCAACACTTCGTCGATGACGAGAATCTCCGGATTCAGGTGCGCCGCAACCGCGAATGCGAGGCGCACGTACATGCCGCTCGAGTAGTGCTTCACCGGCGTGTCCAGGAATTGTTCGACCTCGGCGAAGTCCACGATTTCGGCGAAGTGGCGCTTGATCTCCGCTTTGCGCATTCCGAGGATTGCGCCGTTGAGAAAAATGTTTTCGCGGCCGGTAAGTTCGGGATGAAAACCAGTTCCAACTTCGAGCAGGCTGGCAAGCCGCCCGCGTACTGTAACAGTTCCATTCGTGGGACTAGTGATCCGCGACAATACTTTGAGCAGCGTGCTTTTGCCGGCGCCATTGCGCCCGATAATTCCGATCACATCGCCCTGATTAATGTCGAAGGTGACATCCTTCAGCGCCCAAAAACTTTGCAGTTGTACTTTTGGCTCGCGCTTCGCGCCCATCAGTCGGGAAAACGGCCCGGAAACACTGCGCTGGATCAGTTCGCGAAAGTTGTCCGTGCGGCGCGAATGCTGCTCGCCTAACTTGTACTCTTTCGAGATGCCCCGGATTTCTAAAATGGGTTTCATTCTCTAGATGACATCGGCGAAACGGTTCTCCATTCGCCGGAAGATCAGCAATCCCAACACAAACAGAAAAACGCTCACAGCAAAAGAAACTCCCATCAGTTGCCACGATGCCGGGGTTCCCAGCAATGCGTGCCGGAAGCCGATTACCACGCCCGCCATGGGATTCAGTCCCATCAAAAATTGCCAGCGTTGTGGAATATAGTGCGGCGGATAAATCACCGGTGTCACAAAAAGACCCATCTGTACAATGAACGGCACAACGTACTTCACGTCTCGGAAACTGACGTTGAGCGCTGACAAAAGCAGACCGGTCCCGGATGCGGCCAACATCGCGCCAAGAATGAAAAGTGGGAGCAGGAAGACGTTCGCAGTGAGCGGCCAGCGATAATAAACCATCATGACCGCGAGCAAGCCAAGCGTTAGAAAAAGGTCAACCAGCAAAGCCCCGATCGCGCCCAGCGGGATGAAAATACGAGGGAAATATACCTTCGAGACCAACTGCTGATTCGTGAGCAGACTGTTGCTTGATTGTGTAACAGAGGCGGAAAAGAAGGTCCACGGAGCCAGCCCACAAAAGGCAAAAAGTTTGTACGGGGGGCCATCACTTTCCACATGGGCAAGTCTGTTGAAAATGAAGGCAAAGATCATCATGGCGATAAACGGCTGCAGCACCGCCCAGAGGCCGCCCAGGAGGGTTTGACGATAACGAATTTTGACATCCCGCCAGATGAGGAAAGCGAGCAGTTCGTGATAGACGTACAGCTCTTTGAAATCAACAGGTTGCCAGCCCTTGCGAGGCCGAATTGTCAGTTCGAAAGCCGCGGACATGCTGCTCCTGAGGGGGCCAAAGCCCAGATTTCAAAGTTTGCGGGGGAGTGAGACACAGGTTAAGGCTTATTGCCCTCCCGAACCGTTCGAAGGCCCTGCGGACGGCAAACTGGAAACGTCTCCCTGAGAGTTGCACAAATGATGCCAATTGTCCAGATGCCTTGCAGAAATGCACGGTTTCGGCATGGAATTCGAGTTGCTGCCGGTATACGCTATAGGAGCGTAGCTGGAGGAGTTATGAAGTTTGTGGTGGTTACTCTTATGTTAACGTCTGCGGTGGCCTGGTCACAAACCGGGAGTCCTGGCCATTCCTCAAGGTACGCAAGTGTTGGAAAGAAATCTGGCGGTTCGGCTATAAATACGCCGCCTCCGAAAACGGAACCGCTCGCAGCGCAACTGGCAAAAATCGAGCAGCAAGGCGCCCACGTTCCATCATCGCCGGCAGCGCACTCGGCGGCATCGACGAAGCCGGTTTTTCCAAAGGCGCCAGCCACGCAAAGCAAGAATCGGCCGATGAAATTCACGCCTGAACCGCAGCCGACGCGGTCCGGTCAGGCGCACTGACCGCCACTGCTGAACGCGCAGGGTAACCGGGAGATCCTGGTGTTACTCCTCTAGTTACCTCGTACAACTATTTCGCTGATTCAATTCACACAACTCCAGCCTAAAATGTTTCAAACATTTTCCACTTGAAATGTTTGAAGGCTGGGGCGAACTCGGGTGAAAGAAGCGTTCACATCACAGGATGTTATCCGGATGACCGGGATCAGCGCGCGCCAGTTGCAATGGTGGGACGAGAAGCACATCGTTGTGCCCACGCGTGAAGGCCGCCGCCGGGTTTACTCGTTCGCGGACGTAACCGAAGTTGCTGTTATTTGCGAATTGCGGGCCAAAGGTTTCTCGCTGCAGCGCGTAAGAAAGGTGGTTCGCTTCCTGCAGAAGGAACTCGGTAAGCGGCTGGCCGAAACCGTGACCGGTTCTTCTGAATACCATCTGCTCACCGACGGCCGAACGATCTATCTCGAAACCTCTGCACAGCAAATTCTCGACATTCTGGAAAACTCCCGCCAGCCCATGTTCGCAGTCTGCCTGAGCGACACGGTGCGGCAGGTGAGAGCGATTGTGAATGGACGCAAACGCCCGCGCGGTTGCGCTCCGGAAAAAGTTCGCCGCAAGGCAAGGTTGGGTTCCTAGCAGTGGATCTGTCCCTGAGGAGGGTCAATGGTTGCTGAACTCGAAGTCCTGAGCGAATGGATCCCGGACCAGATGCAGCCCGGCACGATTTTCGTGCTGGAGAACGCGGGGCAGATCGGCGAAAAAGAGGATCCCTACTGGGCGGTGCTGTCGTGTCCCAATTGCGGAACCCTGGGACTCATCACGCGTAAACAGATCGCCGGCTTGATCGCGGTGATCTGCGGCTCAGGAAAGTGTTCAGCGCAGTTTTTTATTCGAGACAACGATATCGAGATCAGGAAACCGTTTTGAAGGCAGTGGCAAGTGGTTAGTGGCCAGTTAGGCTAGGTACTAACCACTAGCCACTTTTTTTCTCCAACGCTACCGGCACTTGCTCCACAATCTCGATTCCAAATCCTTCGAGTGCGACAACTCTTCGCGGGTGATTTGTAAGCAGCCGGATTCTTCGAAGATTGAGATCTGAGAGAATTTGCGCGCCGATACCGATCTGGCGCTGTGCCTTGCGCTCACTTTCCGGTAACGACGGCGAAGAGCCTTCACGGTGAAAGGAAATCGCATTGCGATCGCCGACCTTTTCGGTGGAAAAGCCTTTTGCCGATTGATGCAGGTAAATGAGGGCGCCGCGGCGTTCATAGGAGATTGCAGTCAGCGCGCCCTCGAGAGTTTTCCGGCAAGCGCACGCTGAGGAACCGAAGACATCGCCGACCAGGCAATGCGAGTGCATCCGCACAAGGACGGGTTGCTCCGCATCACTGATGTCACCCAAAACCAGGGCAAGGTGCGACTCGCCGCCGTCTACTTCGCTCTCGTAAGCAATTACCCGAAACTCGCCGTATTCAGTTTCGACCAGCGCCTCGCCCACCCGGTGCACATAGCGCTCGTGCTGCATCCGGTATCGAATCAGCTCTGCCACAGTGAGCATCTTCAAGCTGTGCTCTTCGCAGAAGTCGATCAGGTCCGGCACGCGCGCCATGGTGCCGTCTTCTTTCATGATTTCGCAGATGATCCCTGCAGGCAGAAGGCCGGCCATACGCGCGAGATCCACGGATGCCTCCGTCTGTCCGGCGCGAACCAGCACGCCTCCCTTGCGCGCGCGAAGAGGAAAGACGTGGCCTGGACGAGCGAGATCGGACGGCCGGGTGGCGGGATCAATCGCGACCAGGATGGTGCGCGCGCGGTCGAAGGCCGAGATCCCGGTTGTGACGCCAGCGCGAGCGTCAATGGCTTCGCAGAACGCGGTGCCATAGTTCGACGTGTTTTCGACGCTCATCGGTCCTATGCGCAGATGGTCAAGGCGTTCTTCGGTCAGCGTAAGGCAGATCAAGCCACGACCATATTTGGCCATGAAGTTGATGATTTCTGGCGTGACCTTCTCCGCCGCGAGCATGAGGTCGCCTTCGTTCTCGCGGTCTTCATCGTCGACGATGACGATCATCCGCCCCGCGCGGATTTCCTCGATCGCGGTGGGGACATCGGTGAATGCTGCTGAAGCCATGATGAAAATTGTAGCAAGAGTGGTGCAAGTCTCTAAAGCTTCGATTCGAGCTGAGCCTTCACCTCCGGCCACTCGCTATCAAGGATGCTGAAATAGACCGAGTCACGCTGGCGGCCATCATAGGCAAGCATGTGTTTGCGTAAAGTGCCTTCTTCTTTGGCTCCGAGCCGGAGAATTGCCCGCCGCGAGCGTTGATTGAGCGCATCCGTCTTCAATTCCACGCGAAGGCAGTTCCAGACTTCAAACGCATGGCGAAGCATCAGATATTTCGCTTCGGTGTTGACGGTTGTACGTTGCCAACGTGGCGCGATCCAGGTGGAACCGATCTCCACTTTGCGGTTTGCAAGGTCCATATTCATGTAGCGGGTGGTCCCCACGATTTGGTTCGAGCTTCGCTCGAAGGTAGCGAAGGGAACCGAAACCCCGCGAGTCTGCTCGTCGAGCACCTGCCGATTGAATGTCTGAAAATCTTCCAGCGATTCGAGCTTATACGGGATCCATTGAAATAAGTCGCTCAGGTGGGCCTTCGCGATTTCCCACAGCATGGGCGCGTGTTCCGGGCGCAAGGGCTCCAAGCGAATGTATTTTCCTTCCAGCGAAAATGGGGAGATGGCAGGTGTTGTGCTCAAGCGTGTAACTCCGGTCAATCCGGTGCGTCTAATATATTTACAAGATTATCTTTGCATCCGGACGTGGGTTTCGTCATCTGATGGAAAGGTCACTCGTGCGAAGCCAACAGCCAAGAGCCAATAGCCAACAGCTGCCTTCATGAAATCCCACTGTCTCCCATTCCGGCAGATTCCGCACAGCACGCCGCTTTTCCTCGATTATTTGGAATTTACCCCGAAGGTGCAGCAGTTCTATCCGCGACCGCCGCGGCTGGCGCAGTGGGCGCAGGATGAGGCGAGTCGTATTCAATATCCCAATGAC
>JBKPSP010000208.1:0-8256 GCA_046735175.1 Acidobacteriota bacterium | reverse complement strand
GTCGCCGACTGCTCTCTGGTGGTAGGAACAACCGCGGCTCGGAACCGAAAGCTCGATCATGAATTGTTGCCGATTGAGAAAGGAGCGGCAGCAATTCGAAAGCGTGCAGGCCGCATCGCCTTGCTGTTCGGATCAGAAAAGCGCGGGCTCTCAAATGCGGACCTGAGTCATTGCCACTCAGTTTTGCGAATTCCAACGGAGGAAAGCCATCCTTCGATGAATCTGGGACAGGCAGTTGCGATTTGTCTTTATGAGCTCGTACGAAGTGGAAACATTGCGGCCAAAAATCAAAAGTATCCGCTTGCGAATTCTGCCAGCTTGGATCGCTTAACCGAGTTGTTGTCTGATGCCTTGAATTTCGCCGGTTATATGAGCACCGGCGCGGGCGCGATATCTGAACAAAAGATGCGAAGATTCGTGAGACGTCTCCATCTCTCCGAAGAAGATGCCACGCTCCTGTCCGGAATGCTGAGACAAATGCTTTGGAAGATGCAGTCCTAAGGCTGCGAAGCCGGATGCGGGAGTGTCTTCGAGCGATCGATCACCCATTGCGGAAACTGCGGCGTATTCTGCGGCGGCTGACCGCGCGTTATTGCCCAGTGGTCAATCCAGCTTGTGCCCTCTTCTCCGACGTAGTCATCCGGCATGCTGTAGGCCGCATCGCCAAGCGCATCCTGCAGAGTGACGAATTGGTATCCGCGTTTGCGGAGGAGATCCAACAGTTCGCCGATGTGATCTGCTTCCAGCCAGTTGCCATGAAGCAAGATGATTTGCTTCGGTTCATACCCAAGGAGGTTTTTGGAAAACTTTTCGTAGTAATCAAAGACCTGGCTGGTGTACGACAGATACGAGTTCACCAACTGTTGCTGCAGTGCCATGTCACCGCGCTTGCGCGCATCTTCGTAGACCCCGGCGTACATCCAATCCCACGCGTCCATGGTCACCGGCGCAATGCGATACCCGCGGCTCACAAGAAATGCCTCGGCCTGCCGACGTGTCTCCAGATCGCGGCCGGTATCGAGGTAAGGATGCCGGAAGTAGCGCATCTTCATGTTGTGCTGCGCCAGCAGCATCGAGGTCACGGTCTCTCCACGGACAACCTCTTCCTCCCACTCCGGCAACGTGACCCGGTTAAGCGAGGTGTGGTGGAAGGTGTGATTGCCCAGTTCGAACCCATTATCCGTCCACAAGCTGAGGGCTTTAATTCGGTCATCGACTTCGCCGAATTTGTAAAGCTTTCTTTCATTGACGAATCCAACGGCTGGAACTTTCTGGTCGCGCAATGTCCCAAGAAGTTTGGTCGTCATCTCGACGATTTCATTTCCCGGCATGTTTGCATTCGCCGCGGGCAGGTCATCAATGGTAATGGCGATGCCGCGAGCGGGCGAGGTCTGAGCGCCAAGCACCGCCGCCCAGAATAGAAGCAGCGCGCTGCCCAGAAAATTCTTGGTCATCCGGCGTTGCACGTTATTTCGCAAGATTTGCAACTTTCCCTCGCAAGACTGAAACCGAGGCTTTAGGCAGTGTGAAAACCGTGTCAGAACTCGAATCCATAGTAGTCGCGACCGGCGGATTATCCGGGTCTGGATGACTGTTCGGGCCATCGTTGATCCACACGTACTGTTCGCTGCCGAATGTCACAAACGTGACCGGCCCGGAAAACGACGACGTATTCCCGTTGTCGCTGAAACCAACCCGGACCTGGTGCGCGCCATTCTCGTCGCGATTCACAAGCATTACCGACCAGTTCCCATCTGGACGCAGAACTGTGTACGCAGTCACCAGTTGATTTCCTTCCGCGTCTTTGATGTCACTCGATGTCGAAAACATGCGATGCACGCCCGCGCGGTGTTGCACCCATTCCAGGTTAATCATGTGCGCGGCGAAGTACGGCGAAGTGTATCCCTTGATCTCATATTTTTCATCGGAGACGAAATTCGACCACGACGACCATCCCAGGCAGGTGTTCTGAACTCCTTGCGGCTGAATCGGCGAATGATAGAACGCAGCGCCTCCGCCTTCAAAAAATGATCCGACATTATCGGCGAGCCACAGCGCCGCGAAGATGGTCGTCATGGGGCCGGTAAGTTGCGCGGCGAGGTGATTTTCAGTGACCATCAGCGGAACGTCTTTCGGCACGCCATCGTCCCGCCAAACCTGCAGGATGTGCTTCATCAATTGCGGTTCGGAATACAGCGTCTTCCACGTGATATCGCACGGTTCAAACGGATAATGCTCGAACGAAACGAACGAAAGATCGGAGAGCCGGTTGTGATCTTTGAGATAGGCGACAAACCGTCCCATCCATGAAGTCCGTCCCTGGGCGTCGGGCCACACACGAATGTCTTCGTTCACACCTTCAAAGATCGGTCCTCCGAGTTTGAGTTTCGGATCAACTTTGTGAATCGCCGTCGCCCATTGCAGATACAGCGCACCATAGTCTTCCGGCAACGCATGTTTGCCATCCGGTTCTTCGCCCATCTCAATGTAGCCGATCCGATAACCGCGTTTTTCGATATATGCGATCTGCGCGGCAGCGTCGTCCGGAGTTCCGTACAGCATGGTGACCGGAATCATCGCCGGAAGATTGTTGGTGATGCCGCTGGTGAAGAAAGTATCGAACCCGGTATGTTGATAGAAACCGTCATCGCGCACGTCTTCGTCCGAGTGCCAGGGATCAATCGATGACGCGGTGTAGGTAATTTCCCGTTCCGCCGCATCTTTCGGGGCCCCAGAAAAGGTTCCGTTCGCGGTGATCGTCCCCAACGAAATCGCTTGGATCGCATAGCCCACACAATTGCGAACATCGCCCGAACCATGTTCGTCGCAAGTGTTGGAGGATTGCGTCATCAGAACGCGGACATAACGGGTATTCACAGGAGCGTTCGTCAATTTGAGAGTCACCGTCCCGCCGCGCGCGTTATTGAAAGTGCCGGCAGGGAACACCTTCCACTCACCCTTCGGGCCGGCGTCGAAGTTCAGCGCCTCGGTGCCGGACCAATACTCAACTTGATAGTGGGTCGCGTATGGATTTTCCCACTGAATGCGAACGGCGTTAACCGGCTTTTCTTTTTTGAGATCAACCACCACCCACTGCGGATGCAACTCGTCGCTCTCGCCCGTGAACTTGCTGGTGAGATAAGGATTGCTTTTCCAATACGTCAGGTTGTCACCCGGAACCGGGCGATCGCCGCTGGTGGCAAAGCCGCGATGCGGAAGGGCGTAGGCGAATATGTACTTGATCGGCTCTTTCAGTTCAGTGCTGCTGGTGAAGTATCCGCTTCGGTGCGCCGCATCACTCCACGCCCCGTTCTCATTCCAGTGCCACGCAGCCATTCGCAATTCAGTGTTGTTGCGGTAGGTGATCGGTCCCCACCCGGCGGAAAGCGATTCCTGAATGATGTGCGGAGTAAAAACCCGGTTGATGTCGAGTCGCGAGAGGACGTCGATCGAACTACCGAGAGCGCTGTCAGGATCAAACGAGTTGATGACGTGTCCGGGTGTGGCGTCCACACGCACCGTGCCGACATTCGTGCCCGGCTGCGCAACCGAAACAGGCGTGAGAAGCGCAAACAACGCCGCTAGGAGTGTTAACCCATATTCAAAACGCATTCGAAGCATTCGTTCCCTTCCCACGCAACTAAGAGTTAACCGCGATCGGTGATTCTTCTCCAAGCCGGTTCAACGTCTCACGACTCAAGAGCGAAGCTGAATATCGGTCCAGATAAATCGTCGCATTCGGGTGTTTTCGCAAAATTGACGCCGGAGCCATCGGGCCGATCTGACCCTCAAAGCAACGCTTGATCGCTTCCGCCTTCCTCGTATCAGGGACTACGGCGAGTATTTCCTTGGCCTTGAGAATTTGCCGCACCGACATCGAAATCGCCTGCGTGGGAACTTGCGAGATGTCGGCGAACCAGGCTTCGCCCACCTGCTGCTGCCGGCACGCTTCGTCAAGATTGACGATGATGTAAGGTTCTTCAATCTCGAAATCTGCTGGCGGGTCATTGAAGGCGATGTGCCCATTCTCGCCAATTCCGAGAAACGCGATGTCTACCGGCGCCGAAGAGATGGCCGCGTTCACGCTCCCCAGCACTTTCGCCGGATCTGGCGCATCGCCCTCGAGCAGGTGATATTTCGGGATTCCGGTTTTGCTGATCAACTGCTGCACCAGCATCTTGCGGAAGCTGCCAGGATGAGAAATAGGCAAGCCGATGTATTCGTCAAGATGAAAAGCCTCAACCCGTTGCCAGTCAATGCCCGGCGCGCGTGTTAGCGCGTCGAGAAACTCAATCTGCGAAGCCGCAGTTGCTGCTACAATTCGCGCGCTGTCGTGATCTGAAATTGCTTTGCGTATGGCACTCGCCGCTTGCTCGGCAGCGGCATGGCTGAGCGCTGTTTTATCTGGAAAAACTTTTATCCTCATGCAAAATCTCCTCGGTGTGTGGGGAACTACGCTCAGCGGCGATCATTATTGCAAAATCAAAAGCCAAACGCACGGGAAAAATGTGTGGATTTCTCAGTTATGAAACGTTTTAATACTCGTGCGTGAAAATCGCGGCAGCCTTTGGGGGAACAATGGCTTTCATCAAAGTTAAAACAGTCCACGTCGTAGCAATCTCGCTCCTGTTGCTGGCCGGTGGAATGGCGCAAACCGTCCAGGTGGACGCGAATCCCGCTCACCTGGTGAACACCTTCAGTCCGCTTTACGCCCTCGGCTCGACCGTCGACCGAGTACCGAGCAATGCAACCGACATGTTCTTCCGGCCTGACCAGATCAAGCAGACCCTGTCAGCGGGTTGGGGTGTAATCAGCTACCGTCAGAACACAGACCTGTTTGTGCAGGCCTGGCATTGGAACCCAAAGGGAACGTGGAGCGATCCAGCGGGGAAAGGTTACTTCGTTGGTGATGCGAATCCGACCAAACAAACGATCCGCCACTCGTACGGATACTCGCTCCGCCATCGCGGCTTCACGCGCAACGGAGGTACCGAATTCGACGGATATTCCCGATTGAATGACGGCGATCTGAACTCTTATTGGAAGAGCAATCCCTATCTGAGCAAGCGCTTCACCGGCGAGGATGACTCGTTTCATCCGCAGTGGGTGGTCATAAACCTGGGCAAGGCTCAAGAGATCAATGCAATCCGAATCTCCTGGGCACAGCCGTTTGCCCGATTCTACGAAGTGCAGTATTGGGTCGGAGATGGCGACGCCATGGACGAACAGAACAAAGGCGAGTGGCACACCTTTTCTTCGGGAAGAATCACGAACGGCGATGGTGGCACGACCACGTTGGCACTGGATCACTCTGCCGTAAAAACCAGCTTCGTGCGGGTCGTGATGACACAGTCTTCTGACACCTGTGACACGCACGGTTCAGCAGATCCGAGGAACTGCGTCGGCTATGCCATCCGCGAACTATACCTGGGAACTCTGGCGAACGGCGAATTCAAAGATCTCATGCAGCATTCGCCGGACCAGAAGCAAACTCTGACCTTCTGCTCGTCGGTTGATCCCTGGCATGAACCTTCCGACCTCTACGTTGCGCCCGATCGCATGGAGTCGGGAGATCAGCCAGGCATTGATCTCTTCTACACGAGTGGCATCACTCGCAACTTGCCCGCGATCATGCCGGTCGCAATGGCGTATAGCACACCCGAAGATGCGGCCGCGCAGATGATGTACATCAAAAAGCGCGGCTATCCCGTCCTGTACGTTGAGATGGGTGAAGAGCCTGACGGACAGTACATGCAACCCGAAGATTACGCGACTCTTTACCTGCAGTTCGCGACCGCACTGCACAAAGTTGATTCCAACTTCAAATTAGGCGGGCCGGTTTTTGAAGGCGTCACCGAAGACATCAAAGTCTGGCCCGATGCGCAAGGCCGGACCTCGTGGCTCGGCCGTTTCATCGATTATCTGAAGGCGCATAATCGCCTGCAGGATCTTGCCTTCATGTCATTCGAGCACTATCCCTACGACGGCTGCGAGACGCCGTGGAAAAACCTGTACCAGGAACCGGAACTGATCGAGCACATCATCAAAGTCTGGCGCGACGACGGCCTGCCGCCGGGAATTCCGCTGCTCGATACGGAAACCAACGACCATGGCGGCGAGGCCGCGGTTGATATCTTCGGCGCTCTCTGGCTGGCAGATTCGTTTGCCGGTTTTCTAACTGCCGGTGGAACTTCAACGCATTACTATCATGATCTCGCCTACTCCCCACCTCACCCGGCATGCGACAACAGTTGGGGCACATATCACATGTTCATGGTGGATGAGCACTATCAAATCAAACAGAAGACCTCGCAATACTACGCCGCACAAATACTGACCCAGGAATGGTCGCAACCCGTAGACGCGAGCCACAAGCTGTTCACAGCTACGGCTGATGTGAAAGATTCCGAAGGAAACGTTCTGGTGACCGCCTATCCCTTGCAGCGCCCCGACGGCCAGTGGTCACTCATGCTGATCAACAAAGATCACGACCATGCGCATTCCGTCCGCGTCCAGTTCAACGGGGAAGGGAAGCCGGCGTTCTTTGCGGGAACTGTCGATCTCATAACCTTCGGCAAGAATCAATATCAGTGGCATGCCAATCGAAAAAAGGGCTACGCCGATCCCAATAATCCGCCGGCGAAGTCTAAAGTGAATGCGAGCGAGACCACGATGTATGAGCTTCCCGCCGCATCCCTGACGATCTTGAGAGGAAGGTTACGATCCGCTGACAACTGAGCACGTTATTCGAGCAGTGCGCGCGAGGTGGAGCCGCGCACAATCAGTTTCGGCATCAGCTTGCGATGGACGGCCGCCATCACCTGCTTTTCCTGAAGGGCATCGATCCCTTCAGCCACAACGCTCACAGCCATCTTTCCCATTTCAGGCATCGGCTGCCGTACCGTGGTGAGAGGAGGAGTCAGCACGCTCGAATGCGCGATGTCGTCAAATCCGATGACGGAACATTGTTCCGGGATTTTAATCCCCTTTTCGAGGAGAGCTCGAATGGCGCCGAAGGCGCTCATGTCATCGAACGCCATGAGGGCCGTAAACCGCCGATTTCGTTTCAACAGTTCCTGGGTAAGCGTGCACCCGGCTTCAAAGCTCGATAGCGGATTGCTGGATTCAGGCAGATCGACCACCAGTTCCGGATCGATATCCAGTCCATTGGCTTTCGCAAACTTGCGAATGCCCTTCCATCGTGGGGCGGTGTCCGCGATGTGGTGGGGACCACGAATGAACGCAATCTCGCGATGTCCCAGCGAAAAAAGGTGCTCGATCGCGGAATTGGCACCGAGTTCGTTATCCACGATCACCGAACTGATGGAGCCAGCCTTTAGTTCCCGGCCGATCATCGCGGTTGGAATGTTGTTCTTCTCCAAGTCGCCGAGCACGTCGATATCGACAAACAACCAGTTCGCCACCACGATCAAGGCTTCCACCCGCCGGTCCAGCAGCATCTCCAAATATCGCTCGAACCGGCTGCGATCGTTGTGAACGTCAGTAAGTATAGGCAGGAAAGAAGCCTGGTATAGAGCCGTCTCAATCCCGCGCAGGATCGGCATGCAAAATGGGTCGGTCATGTCGAAAACCATCACGCCCACGGTATGGGTGCGATGATTCCGAAGCGTACGGGCGAAAAGGTTTGGCCGATATCCCAGTTTCTTGGCGGCCCGCTGAATGCAAGTCTTCGTGGTATCGGGGATGTAGCGCGCCAGAGGCGCGTTATTTAAGACAATAGAAACCGTTGTGGACGAAAATCCGCTCTCCTTGGCCACTTCGCGGATCGTAACCACACCCGGCCGTTTCCTGATGGCTAGATCGTGAATGAACAAACTCCGTTGGCCGACACTACAGCAGAGACATATCCCCCTGTCAAGCACTCTCTGATTCAGGAACCAAATGTTGGCCCTTTTTTATGGCTAACACACTCACTACTTGACTTTTGATACGCTTCACCCGTTCAATACGCCGTGATGGAAACTACCTCGACTTCCACAACTACAACTGCGCGTCTAAGGCGTTCGCTGACGCTCTGGGATTTGATCCTTTATGGCGTAATCGTCATTCAGCCGGTTGCGCCGATGTCGGTCTTCGGTGTCCTGAGCGACCGTGGCCACGGTCATGTGGTCACAACCCTGCTGATTGCCATGGTGGCTATGCTGTTCACCGCCTTCAGCTATGGGCGCATGGCCCGCGCGTATCCGAGTGCAGGGTCCGCATTTACGTACGTCGGACAGGAGATTAATCCTGCCC
>JBKPSP010000207.1:0-13809 GCA_046735175.1 Acidobacteriota bacterium | reverse complement strand
ATCGAAGGTGGCGTGGGCATGGCCGCCGTCGAGCAGTTCCAGTATGTGCTTGCGAAGAGATTGATCTGTATTCATAGGTTTTGGAGGTCTAGGATGGCGCGGGAATAATGTTGGTCGCAGAAAATGTGCGGGCTTCGGGCTCATCTTCGCCGCGGTACACGCGTCCGACGCCGCGAACGATTCGCCGCAAGGGCCAAGAGCCTTTGTCATCCGCGAAAAAGACTTCACCAATCCGATGAGAGCGGTAGTACCAGCTCTTGAGGATCGCGAGATGCTCGGTGCGTTCGATGGTCGATGGCGAAGAACCGGCCGGAATGCCGGTAAGCGCCTTTTCAACGCGAGACTCCATGGATTCGGATTGAGCGCTAGGCTCGAGGCTGAACGCAAGCGGGCCGTCAAGGCGTCCATTGCAAAATTGAAAAAGCGAAACGCAGCCGGGCTCGGCGCTTCGCTGCACCACGATCACCTGCAGGCGATCGATTCTGCGGACAATTTCAGGAACCTGGCCCAGCAGCGGTTTGAGTTTTTCCAGCTTGCCGTGGATGGTTGCGGCGTCTTCGAATGCCAGTTCGGTCGATGCCCGCTCGCGCTGATAAGAGAGCTCGCGGGTGAGGGATTCGCCGGTGGTGTCGAAGAAAGCCTGCACGCGCGACACTTCGGTGCGATATTCGTCATCGGTGCAGCCTTTGAAGCATGGCGCGAGGCACATTTTCATCTCGGAATAAATGCAGCCAGGGAACGACGGATCGGGATGAAGGTCGTCAACGCAGCGGCGCATTTTGAAGAAATCGAGAGCATTGTTCGCGAACTTTTCAGCGGTGACTCGAGACTGGAAAGGCCCGTAGAAAAGATTTGAGCTACGGGTTGAGAGCCGGGTAGTAATTGAAGCGCGTGGAAATTCGTTTTCCAGATGCAACTTCAGAAGAGGAGCGGGACGCAGGCGCAGCCGCTTGCCATAGGTCTTTGGGAAAACCTGACGCAACGTCCGGTAAAGAAGAAGCTGCGATTCGAATTCTGAGCCGGTGGGCGCGTATTCAAGTGTTCGTACTCGATCGCGCAGGTTCAGACGCGTGCTGTTCTCAAACGGTCTGCCAAGCAGCCTCTGGATTCGGCGGCGTAGGTTCGCGGTTTTGCTTACATAGGGCTCGCCGTCGCCGCGAAGAAGAAACACCGCCGCCGACGCGGGGAGTTCGCCAAACCAGGTTTCAGGAGCATCAGCCGGAAACGGAAGCGTGTGCGCGAGCACGCGAATATTTTAGCTGGCAGAACGTTCTAAGGCTGCTTTGATCTTGCGGTAGGTTTCATCGAGAGCCTCCGGAAGCACCCGGCTTTCTCCCGCGACCGTCATAAAATTCGTGTCGCCGACCCAGCGCGGGAGTACGTGCATGTGAATATGCCCGGCCACGCCAGCTCCGGCGGCGCGGCCGATGTTCATGCCGACGTTGATTCCGTCGGGAGAATAGACCTGGCGCAGAATGCTTTCCATCTTTTGCGAGAGCGACATCATCTCGGCGGCTGCGGGCTGTGGCAGCTTTTGTAGTTGGTCAAGGTGTGCGAAGGGAACGATCATTACGTGGCCGGAAGTATAGGGAAAGCTGTTCAGAATGACGAAACAGTGTTCGGCGCGGTGGACAATCAGGGCTTCCGCGTCAGGGAGCTTAGGCAGTTCGCAGAAGATGCACTGGTCGGCCGCGGTACTCTTCGCGGCCGTCGTGATGTAGGCGTAACGCCAGGGAGTCCAGAGGTAGTCCATGGGATCGGGTCATCGGGCGATCGGGTCATCGGGGATCTGACGCGATCGTCGCGAAGAGCGATTCTATCAGCGAGTAGTGAAAATCACTTTGCGGTTGCCCCCTTGGCATTGATGCGCTCAAATACTTCTTCCGCACGTCGCAGCGCCTCGTCCACGTTCGCGCAGATATTCTCCCGGCCCACGACTTCTTCAAACTCTGCCTGGTGCATCAATTGCGCCGGCTGCTCGCGAGCGCCGCAGAGAATCAGAGTTCGGCCGGTGGCGTGCAATTGCCTGGCGATCTCCTCTAGTGAAAAGAGACCAGTCGCGTCGATCGCGGTCATGTTTCGCAGACGAATGATGACCACCGGTGGAAGCTCGTGCATCCTTTCCGTGATTACCGCGATCTTGTCGGTCGCGCCAAACAGGAACGGCCCATGGATGCGGAAGATGGTCGCGTAGTAGGGGATGTCCTTGTCTTGAAGGATGTGAATACGGCCATCTTCGATGTATTCGTCAGTGACTTGCGAAACCGTCGTGGTGTTGGCGACGCGAGTGATGAAGAGCAGCGCGGCGAGAATCATGCCGGCTTCGACAGCGACGGTGAGATCGGCGAAAACGGTGAGCGCGAACGTGACCAGCCACACGCTGATGTCGGTCTTCGTCAGTTTGAGCAGTTGGGGAATCTCGCGCCACTCACCCATGTTGTAGGCCACGATCATCAGGATTCCGGCCAGAGCCGCCATCGGGATATAACTCGCGAGTGGCGCGGCGAACAGTAACACGCACAGAAGCGTCAGCGCATGAATCATGCCCGCGACGGGCGACTGCGCTCCTGAGCGAATGTTGGTGGCAGTGCGGGCAATTGCGCCAGTGGCGGGCAAGCCGCCGAACATCGGGGAAACAATGTTCGCTACTCCTTGTCCAATAAGCTCTACATTGGGATTGTGGCGGTCGTTGCTCATGCGATCGGAGACAACGGCTGACATCAACGATTCGATTGCGCCCAGCATGGCGACCGTGAATGCGGGACCGAGCAGGCCATGAACCAGACCGGCGTGCCAGCGCGGGATTGCTAAATGCGGCAGGCCACTAGGAATTCCGCCGAAACGCGTTCCGATGGTCTCCACCGGAAGCTTTAGAAAGTAAGTTGCGACTGTGGCTCCCAACATAGCCACAATGGGTCCGGGTATGCGGTTTGAAAAAGCGCGGCAGATCAGCATGACGGCAACTGTGCACAGCGCGAGCAGGGTCGCGCGCCAGGACCAACTGGGAGCCGAGCCAGCGAGGGCCTTGATGCGCAGCCAGAATTCTCCGGGGACCTTTGCCAGCTTCAGCCCAAAGAAATCTTTGATCTGAGTGCTCGCGATCAGGACGGCGATGCCGTTGGTGAATCCGATCACCACCGGGCGCGGGATGAACTTCACCGCCGATCCCATGCCGGTGACACCCAGTACAACCAACAACACGCCGGCCATCATGGTGCACATGAACAGACCGTCGATCCCGTGGGCCGCAATAATTCCGGCAACCACAACCACGAATGCGCCGGTCGGGCCGCCGATCTGCGTTTTCGATCCGCCGAGCGCCGAGATCAGAAAGCCGGTGACGATGGCGCAGTAAATGCCCGCTTGCGGACTCAGCCCGGACGCAATCGAAAATGCCATTGCGAGCGGCAGAGCAACAAGCCCGACGGTGATTCCCGCAATGATGTCTTTAGAAAAATTGGTGAGATCGTAATCGCGGAGAGAAAGAACTGACTTCGGAAGCCAGCGGTCATCCGCGAAAACAGAAAGAACGAGCCCCATAACGTAACTTCATTATGACAGGTAGCAGGATGTGCTCCGGGTTACTGAAGTGGCATCCGGTCTTGATCAATCATTCACCACAGAGACACAGGGGCACAGGGGAAACCGGATCACTTCTGTTGAATAACAATGGATGGACAAAACAGGATAGTAGGTCTTGTTTTTCTCTGTGCCCCTGTGTCCCGGTGGTGAAAATCATCTAATCAGCGCGAATTTGCTGGCAATGCCTTCCATAGATTTTTTCAATTGGACAGCGCGCGAACCTTTTGGCAGAGTGGAATTGTAAACGCTGCCTTGAAGCTGCCGCTGATTATGATCTCCTGCCCCGTTGCATCCGCATTTCGACGTTGTCGTTCCGAAGCAAATTAGCTTCGCGCACTTAACTTCAAAAATGGTTCAAACAGCGCGTCTTTCGCGCGAGAGGACGGTTATCGACAACATGCAAGATGGAAGGGTCACACTGCGAACTGTAGCCGAACACCTCGGGCTTACGCCGGGGACAATCTCTGCGGTGCTCAACAACACGCGGGCGGCAGAACGGATTCCACAAACGACCAAAGACCGCATCTTTGCCGCGGTGCGGGAGTTCAACTATCAACCGAACCCGCTGGCACGAGCTTTGAGGGCGGGAAAGGCGGCGATGCGGGCCGAAGCGCACGATTTTGGCGGCGCGAGAGGAGCGCTGGTCATCATGGACTCGGACAACTTCGTGCTGGCGATGAATGCACTGCAGCAGGCGGGGCTGAGAGTTCCGGATGATGTTTCGGTTGTGGAGTTCGATCAGAGTTCTGCGGCGGTGATGTAACGTCGACTTCTTGGCCACGGATCCAAGCGGATTAACACGGATCAGAATAGATCCGCGGAATCTGCGTTCATCAGCGGCGAAGAAATTCTATTCGTAGCGCAGCGCTTCCACGGGATCGAGCTTCGATGCGCGGAGGGCCGGGACAATCCCGCTGATTACGCCAACCACAAGCAGCACGAAAGTTGAAATCATCAGCGTCATCGACGAGATGTGCAGGTGGATGTCGGCTTTGCCGGATTCGTCTTCGAAGAGCGGCCCCATGAGCGGTAACGTACCAACGGCGGCTGCGACGGCGTAGGAGACAAGCACTCCAATCGCACCGCCGAGCAGCATGATCAGCAGAGTCTCGGCGAGAAACTGCAGTTTGATGTGAATCTTCTTTGCGCCCAGGGCGCGGCGCAGGCCGATCTCGCGGATTCTTTCATCCACCGAAACCAGCATGATATTCATGACGCCGACGCCGCCGATTCCGAGCGTTAGTGCGCCGACGAAAGTGAGCAGAACCTCGAGGCCGATGGTGATTGCGTCGATGACCGGACGAAATTCATCGCGGCCGAACATCTGAAAAGCTTTGGGATCGGTGGGCGAGAATTGCTGGCGAGTCGCTACGGCCGCCAGCACCTGCGCCATCGCACGTTTTTCGAATTGTGGCGCAATGGGCTGAAACACAAGGACTGCCGCGCGGCGGGTATTCCAGAGATCGCCGGCGGTCGAATAAGGAATCCAGACAGATTGATCGTCGCTGGTGAAGTAGTTGCTCAACTGGATCTTGCGCTCCATTACGCCGACCACTTCGAAGCGCACGCCGCCAATGGTGACGAATTCACCGACGGCGGGGCGTCCGCTGAACAATTGTTCGCGAATGCGTCCTCCAAGAAAGCACACGCGGCGACGGTCGAGTTCGTCTTCGGAGTTGAGCCAACGGCCTTCTGACGGGACCTCATTGCGCATCTCGCCATATTCCGGGCAGACGCCGCGGATCGCGGCGGTGCCGGAAACCATGCGGTCCTGATAGGAAATACCGATCCAGCCTACGGTTTCGCGGCAGGCGTATTTCACCAGCGTGGCGGTCTGCTTGACCATGTCGAGATCGGCCTGCTCGATCAAAACTTTCTTGCCGGCGCGCTGCCCGCCCGGTTGTTCGCTGGTTTGTCCCGGCCAGGCGATGACTACGCTTTTACCGAACGCATCGAACCCGCTCACCAGCACGTTGCGGAAGCTGCTGCCATAAGCGATGAGCAGCGTCACCGTCGCAATTCCCCACACGATGCCGAGCATGGTGAGAAAGCTGCGCGTGTAGTTGCGCTTGAGGGCGATCCAGGCTTCGCGAATGAGTTCAGTTAACATCGGTGGTCGGTGGTCGGTGGTCAGCTGTCAGTGGGTTGTGACCGACCACCGACCACTGACCACTGGTGACCGATTCATCCTCCTGCCTCAAATCTCAGCGCCTCAATCGGATCGATGCTGGCTGCGCGGCGTGCGGGATACATGGCTGAGAGTACGGCGATGATCCCGAGTATTGCGGTTGCCAGCAGCCCGGATTTCCAGGTTGCGATCAGGCCGGCGAAAAACGCCGGCATGGGCAGCAGATTCACCAGCGCACAAATTCCATAAGCGACGCCGAGGCCCACGCCTCCGCTGACGAGTGCGATGATCAATGCCTCGACAAAAAATTGCCTCAGGATGGAGCGCGCCGGAGCGCCGATTGCCTTCCTGACACCGATTTCGCGCGTGCGCTCGCGGACGGCGACCATCATGACGTTCATCACGCCGATGCCACCGAGAAACAGGGTTACGAATCCCACGGCGCCAAGGAAATATTTCATTCCGTCGGTCATGCGGGTGAAAGCCTGGGCTTCCTGCACTGTGTCCCAGATGGGGCAAGCTTCTTTGTCGGTCGGATCGTAGCGGTGCATCTTGGCCAGCGCGGCGCGCAGCTCACGCTTGCAATCCTCGTGCTGGCGAACCGACTTGGGCGTCACCAGCATTTGATCGAAGGTGCGCGAGGTGCCCGGCGGCTTGTCAGGAAAGTCGCGGCGCTGGGCAGAAAATGGAACGAAGACCTTGTTTACGTCCCAGCCGTCATAACTTGAGTCCTGTTTCTTCTTGGCCATGACCCCGATCACGAGGTATGGTGTCTCGTTCAGATAAATGTTTTCGCCGATCGGATTGCGGCCTTCGGGAAAGAGCTGCTTGGCGGCGTCGGTGCCGAGAAATGCCACGCGGCGGCCTTCGCGCTCATCGTCCCAGTTGTAGAAACGCCCCGAGCCCACGTTGAGCGAGCGGATGTCGCCGAATTCGGGGTAAGAACCCGTCACCAGAAATGCAGCGTTGTTGTAGTTGCTGTGCGTGCGCACGTCCCCCTGCTCGAGCTCAGGGATCGCGTATTCGCAATCAGGGCTCTCCGACTGCACCGCTTGAACGTCGGTATCTTCCCAATGGACTGCGCGTCCGGCGCGAGCACCGCCCGCCTGAAGGCTGGTGCGGCCGTGGAAGACGATCATGATGTCCTTGCCGAGGGTCTTTGCCTGTTCTTCCTGGCCTTTGCGCAGGCCCTCGCCCGCGGCGACCATCAGGACGATGGAGACAATTCCCCAGGCGATGCCGAACATGGTCAGAAACGTGCGCAGTTTGTGCGACCACAGGGTGCGGAAGACGTCGCGGATGAGATCGCGCAGAATCATGGAGCGGATTCGGACCGCCGGTGTGGCGGGCCACACGGAAGTCACTCGGATTGGACGCTCCGTCCCGCCGAAGGTAAGCCGGGCAGAGGCATCCTTGCAGTGATACGGATTCGCAATGGAATTTGTTCAATAGAAGCTTGGGACGTGGTGGGTCGGTTTCGTGTCAGGACACGGCCTTCAGCCGTGCCGTTGTGCCATTCCTAAGCGAGGAGGGCACGTCTGAAGACGTGCCCTGATACGAACCTGAGCTATGGGTTCCTGCGAGTTACGGAGCCTTGATCATTACGAGGCTTGTCTGGCTTCTTCATTCTGTACAACCATTTTCAGCCAGTTCTGTAGCTCGGACAGGGCCAGCTCGCACTGCATTCTGTGCCTTTGCTGCCTGTCACGAATCCTCTTTTCGAGCGCCGGAAGTAGATCAAACGTGATATTCGCCGGCTGAAACTTTTTCGGGTCAGCGTTGGTTATGTAATGCAGGAGCGATCCCAGAGCGGTCGAGCGAGGTGCGGCAACCGGTGCTTCGCCTGAGACAAGCGCACACGAATTGATTCCGGCCAGCATGCCCGTCGCGATCGACTCGACGTAACCTTCCACTCCGCAAATCTGCCCTGCGAACAAGACATTCGGATGTGCCTTCATCTGGAGCGTGGGCGTGAGCAGCGCGGGAGAATTGATGTACGTATTGCGATGAATTTGGCCGTATCGCAGAAACTTCGCATTCTCCAGTCCAGGAATCAATCGCAGCAGGCGCGCCTGCTCGCCGAACTTCAAATGATTCTGAAATCCGACGAGGTTGTAGGAATCTGCGCGAAGATTTTCCTGGCGCAACTGCACGACGGCGTGTGGCGGCTTGCCGGTTCGCGGGTCTTTGAGGCCGACCGGCTTCATCGGGCCAAAGCGTAGCGTGTCGCGGCCGCGGCGGGCGATTTCTTCGATGGGCAGGCAGGCTTCAAAATAGTTGAGCTTCTCCCAATCCTTGGCTTCGACCGACTCTGCCGAAACCAGTGCGTCGTAGAACCGGTCGTACTCGTCTTTCGACATCGGGCAGTTGATGTAGTCGGCGGAGCCTTTGTCGTAGCGTGCGGCGAGGTACACCCGCGACATGTCGATGGAATCGGCCTCGACGATAGGGCTGATAGAGTCGTAGAAGTACAAAGCATGCTCGTGTGGGTCGGACACTCCTCTCCGACAATCCGCCTGCATGGTTTTCTCTGTCTCTCGGGAATCGGTCGGCGCCGGCTCGGACAGGAGTGTCCGAGCCACACGGGGTGTGCTCAATCTGGCAATATCATTCGCTAACGAGTCAGATGTGAGTGGTCCCGTCGCAATGATGGCGCGTTCGTTTTCGTTGATGCTGGTGACTTCTTCGCGGCGGACTCGGATCAGTGGCTCGCGTGAGATCGCTTCTGTCACTCGAGCCGAGAACTGGGCACGATCTACCGCCAGCGCATGTCCAGCCGGGACGGCGCATTCGCGAGCAATCTGCAGCAGCAGCGATCCCGTGCGGCGCATTTCTTCCTTCAGCAGCCAGGGCGCGGTGTTTTCGCTTTCGGACTTCAGGGAATTTGAGCAGACCAACTCTGCGAACTCCGCGGTCTGATGGGCCGGCGTGTTGCGAACCGGGCGCATTTCATACAACTCGACCGGCACTCCGCGGCGAGCCAGCTGCCACGCGGCTTCTGAGCCCGCGAGGCCTGCGCCAATGATTTTCAGTTGGGCCATGGTCCACCTAAGATTTGCAGCGCCGTGGAGGCGCGGCCATTTCATGGCCGCGTAAACCTCAACAGCTTGCAGCTACGCGGCGCTGTAAGCGCCGCTCTTCCACGGTTGTACGCGCTGTCGTGCTGCCGAAACACGCTGTGCTTGAGCGTGACGACTACTTGAAGTGTCCGGCCGCTTCAACTGCCTTTGGGCCGGAAGCCTTGGCTCGTCGAGCCTTCGGCATGCCGTACTTCGGCTTGATCTCATGGCAGCCGTCCTCGCAGTACACACCGCCCTCGGCAGTCTCGGGCGCAGGCATCGGCGAGTTCACGGCAATCTCGCGCTCGCTCTCAAGGTAGGCGTCGACTTCGGCGATCAGCTTTGCGTGCTCCTGCGCTGAGAGCCACTTCTTGACGTTCACAAGATAATTTTCGAAGCGTGCAATCGGATCGCGACGGCGCCAGTACTCGAACATAGGCTTGGGAACGTAGTCTGCAGCGTCGTGAATGGCGTGGCCTTTCATGCGCATCATCTTGGCCTCGATCAGCGTAGGTCCTTCGCCGCGGTGCGCACGTTCCACGGCCTCGCGAGCGGCGTCATAAACCTGGCAGGGATCGGTGCCGTCGACGATCACGCCGGGAGTGCCATAGCCTATCGCGCGCTCCGCGAGATCGGTTACGCGATACTGCATCTCGGATGGCGTGGAGTATGCCCACAGATTGCTCTCGACCAGCAGCACAAGTCCGAGGTTCTGGACCGCGGCGAAGTTAATGCCTTCGTAGGTAACGCCGGTGGACTGGCCGCCATCGCCGATGTAAGTCATCACCGCAATGTTCTTGCCTTGAAGGCGCGCGCCGAGTGCGACGCCGTCCATCACGGGAATGAGGTCGCCGAGCATGGAGATCGGGGAAACTACGTTGCGCTTGTAGATGTCGCCGAAATGCGAAGTGCCGTCGCGGCCTTTAGTCGGCGAGTCGGCCTTGGCCATGTACTGCATCATCATGTCCCGAGGCTCGAAACCGCGGACAAGCAGCGACCCCTGATTGCGGATCATGGGCGCGACCCAGTCGTCTTCGCCAAGAGCGTAGGCCGACGCGCACGAGCAGGCTTCCTGTCCGAGGCCGAAATAAACTCCGCCAACAACTTTCCCCTGCTTGTACAGGTTCTCGAGCGCCTGCTCCATTTTGCGATTGAGTACCATCCAGCGATAAATTTCGATGCATTGCTGCTTGCTCAAATATTTCGAATCGCGGATTGGCGGCGCGGGGGCGCTCAGGTCGCCGGAGATCTCGTATCTGCATTCGTCGCCCTTGCGAACCTGGCGAACGGTGAAATTCGGCTTCTCAAGCCGAAAGTCGGGAATGGAATAAGTGCGTTCCTGAGGGAGGGAAGCTGCAACGCGGCGGCTCCCGTTTCGAGAGCCACTGTTTTTGGCGCGCACTGACTGTGACTTCTTCTTTAGCATGGCGAAGTTAATCCTATACCCGACCAGAGAGCTTATGAAAGCGCACCAGGCAAGCGTTTTGGAGTTCGTGGAGATTCGTACAGGCAAAATTGGCGGGCAGTCAGTCACGCCCAGGTAGCTTCATCTTCCCCATGGAGTTTTCGGATCTCCTCAGGCACTTTCATCGGAACTCCGAGATTTTGACCCAGCAGTGCGTCGAGGCTTTCCAGCCAGAGCATTTGAGTCTGGAACACGACGCCGAAATTTCGCGAGAGAGCGTGGGATACGTCTTGCATTGAAAGCGCGCGGTCGAGCTCCTTTTGCATGGATGTCACTGGCTTCGAAGCGATTCCACAAGGAACGATCAGGTTGAAGAAGCTGAGGTCGGTGTTCACGTTAAGAGCGATTCCGTGAGATGTGACGCCACGCGAGATGTGGATGCCGAGGGCGGCGATTTTGGCTTCGGGAGCCATCGAACTTCGCTCGACTGAACGGGCGAGGGCGCCCGTTCGACTCCCTCCGTTCGGTCGGTCATTCAGGGCAGGCTCCGTTCCCACGCGTGCATTGCCGCTCGCGGATTCATGGCCATCAGTCCAAACACCCGTGAGTCCGGGAATTCTTTTCGAGGGAATGCCAAACTCAGCGCACGTGCGGATCAGCACTCCTTCCAGCCTCCGCACAAACTCAACTGCCCCGAGGGTTTTCCGACTCTCGCTGTTTGATGGCAATCCGCGAAGGTCAAGAATCGGATATGCGACCAGTTGGTCTGGGCCGTGAAAGGTCACATCGCCGCCGCGATCGCAGTCGAAGACCTCAACGTTCCGGCTGGCGAGGACCTCGGGTGAAGCGATCACGTTGCCAGCCTTTGCGTTGCGGCCCAGCGTGATGACGGGAGTGTGTTCGAGCAGGAGCAGGACATCGCCGATTCGCGACTCCTTGCGAAGCGCGACAAGCTTCTGCTGTAGGCGGAGTCCGGTCGAGTAATTGACCGTGCCGAGTTGGAGAACGGAGATCAAAAGAAACCGCTTTTCACCACAGAAACACAGGGCACAGAGAAAATCAAGCCAAGGACTTTCCCTGTGTCCCTGTGGTGAATTGCCGCATTTACATGTTTATTGCCAGCCCGTACACACTATTCGACGCGTCCAGCATGGCTTCCGCCAAGGTTGGGTGCGCGTGGATGGTCCACATCAGGTTTTCGACCGTGGCTTCGAGTTCCATTGCGGTCACAGCCTCCGCGATCAATTCGGTCGCCTGCGGACCGATGATGTGGACGCCGAGAATCTCGCCGTATTTTGTGTCGGAAACAATTTTGATGAAGCCGTCGTGCTCGCCAACAATGGACGCGCGCGAATTCGCGGTGAATGGGAATTTACCGACTTTCACGTTGTAACCTTTCTCGCGAGCTTTGGTTTCGGTCAATCCCACGCTGCCGATTTCGGGATGGCAATAGGTCACGTTCGGAATTTTCAACAGATCAATCGGCTTGTCTTCTTTCTTTGCGATCTTCGCGACCGCGACAATTCCTTCCATGGCTCCAACGTGCGCGAGTTGCGGCGTGCCCAGTACGATGTCACCGATAGCATAGATCCCCGGCTCACCGGTTTCCATCCATTCATTCGTTTTTACGAAGCCACGATCGGTTTGGACCCTGGTCTTTTCGAGTCCGACACCGTCGGTGAACGGCTTGCGGCCAATGGCAATCAGAATCTTCTCGGCTTCGAGCTTCTGCTGCTTGCCGTCAACGGTGAAGGTGACGGCCACTCCGGTCTTGGTCTTCTCGACCTTTTCCACCTTCGCATTTACGTGAGCATTGATGCCACGCTTGCGATAGACACGCGCCAGTTCCTTCGAGACTTCTTCATCCTCGAGCGGCACCATGCGCGGGAGCATTTCAAGAATGGTCACTTCGGTATCGAAAGAGCGGAAGATTGAAGCGAACTCAACGCCTACAGCTCCCGAGCCGACCACGATCAGAGATTTCGGCACTGTCCCGATCTTCAGGATCTCGATGTTGGTGAGAACGCGGTCATCCGGCTGAAGACCGGGAATCATGCGGGCTTCTGAACCCATAGCCAGGATCACATTCCTGGTTCTTAGCTGGCTGGTTTTCGATCCATCTTTAATCTCGATTGTGTGCACACCACCCTGTGCCGCGCCGGTCAGTTTGCCAAAGCCCTTGACTACGTCAACCTTGTTCTTGCGCATGAGGAACTGCAGGCCTTTGGCGTGCTTATCAACGACTTTGGTCTTACGATCAAGGACCGCGGGCCAGTTAAGCTTCCTGGATGCAACACCTTCGATGCCGTATTCGCCGGCGTCCTTCAGATGGTCCCAGAGTTCGGCGTTGAACAGCAGGGCTTTCGTCGGAATGCAGCCGACATGCAGGCAGGTTCCCCCAAGGTAGGGGTCTTTTTCGATCAGCGCGGTCTTCAGGCCATACTGGCCGGCCCGAATGGCCGCGGTGTACCCGGCCGGGCCGCTGCCAATGATCGCAACATCGTATGTGGTTTCAGGCAAATTCGTTGCTCCTCTACGGTTTGGATGAGCCAGGGCAAACGAATGATTCTAGCAGGGCGAGGCGAAGGCTGGGATCGCTCCCATGATGCTGGATCCAGCGGAACGGGTCCACTTTCGGGCGCCGATCGTATTACCTTCGTAAGCCAAAATGCAACTCCGGCGGTTCCCACCAACTTTATTCTTGCTAGCATCCCCGAATGTTCAACTCGAGGGGAGAGTTCGGGCCTTTGTCCGTGCTGCGAGTACTCGCGTTGGTTGCGCTCGCTTGCGCCACGGCATTTTGTGCCGAACCCGCCAAAGAATCCACATCGAACCCGCCGAAAGCCACGGCGGTCCTTCAACTCACACACGATGGAATCAGCAAAACCAATCTGATCGCCGGCGATAACGAATTGTTCGTAACCGAGTCGCCAGCGAGCGGCCATGTTCTCTCCAAGCTCTCGCTGCGCAGCGCAGAGCAGATCGTCGTGCCTGCGGGCTTTGCCGACGCGCAAGTGATGGACATTTCCGCGGACCACGCAAAGCTTCTGGTCTCGCACCAGGGAACAGCGGGAGAAGCCGAATTGTGGGCGGTGCCAATCAAGTCAGGCACGCCGCAGCGGCTGGGTGACACTACGGGCCGCTACGCAACCTGGTCTCGCGACAACAAGCACCTCGCGTTTGTAAAAGGCTCCACCATCTTTGTCGCGAACGGCGATGGCAGCGACGCGCGCGAGGTCTACACAGCCAATGGATCAATTTTCGCCCTGCACTTTTCACCATACGGAAAGCGCCTCCGCTTCAGCGTTGGCACCACGGTGCAGAACACGACTGAAATCTGGGAAGTTGGGGTAAACGGCCAGCACGCTCATGCTCTGCTGGATGGCTGGCAGCACGCGTCCTCGGCATGCTGCGGGAACTGGACGGCCAACGGCGCTTACTACATTTTCCAGGTTACACAAACTAGCCCATCGAATTTGACGACGTTATGGGCGGTTGCCGATCACGAGCAATCTGCGAAAGCCACGCCTTTCCAATTGACGAACGGCCCAATGTCGTTTGGAAATGCCCTGCCTTCGAAAGACGAGAAAAAGGTCTGGGCGCTTGGAGTTCAACCGACTGCTGAGGCGGTCAGA
>JBKPSP010000206.1:0-3868 GCA_046735175.1 Acidobacteriota bacterium | reverse complement strand
ACCGGTCGTGTGGCGGTATTCCTCAATGAGAGCTTCGCGAAGCTCAGCAAGGCCACGCTTAGTATGATCGGCGATGATGAGTTGATTGGGATTGGCTCTTCCCTCATGGCTAACAGCGACCGCTTCCCCGCCCCAAATTAAGCCTGCGCCGCTTTGTCCGAAACGCCGCCAGCGACGAACCGTGGCTTCGCTCGGGTTTCCGTCCGTCGTTCCGTCCCAACCCTCCATGGGCTGCACGGCGATACGGTTGGCGATTGAGAAACCGCTACGGAGCACCTTTTGCCGAAGTGGAGAGTCTTCGCCACGGAGAGTTTCGGAATCGCAGGGAAGGAAAATGCCGGAGGCTCGAAGATGTTCTTTAAAACGCGGAACGTCCTTCAGACTTGCCACTCGAATCATAGCGGCCGCGTTCACTGAAAATTCCTCGATCGGGGCAGTCCTGCGACGGCCACAGCACCAAACAGCGCCATCACTACAAGCATGACGCAACCGCGGTTATAGCTGCCAGTTGTGTCGCGAAGATGTCCGACCCACCAGGGTGCCAAGCCTTCGGCTACACCGCCGGCAGTCAGGAGCACTCCCATCAACCGACCGAGAACCTGAACGCCGAAGAGCTCTGCCGTCATGAGAGGAATGATCATGTAATCACCGCCCAGACCAATCCCGAAGAGCGCGGCCGCAAACGAGGTTGCCGCCGGGCGGTGGGTAATAAACATCAAAGGAATCGCGGTCGCGACCAGCACGTAAATCAGGAGCATGACATATTTCTTGGGAAATCGGTCGGCGAGCCATCCCATGAGTAAGCGGCCGGCGATGCTGAACCCTAGCACGATCGAAAAAATGCGCGCGGTTTCACTCTGGGTGTAGTGGCGGTCAAGGCTCAGAAACAGTTTCATACTCTGTTGCGTCCCGCTGACCGCGGCAATCGAACAAATGCTGCCCAGCATCAGAAGTGCGAATGGCAGGGTCTTGAGTGCGGCCCTCACACCGGGTAACGGTTGGTGCATCACGACATCCGGTTGCGGAGCTTCTTTCACCAACAGGGCGAATGGCAATGCCAGAAGAACGATGGCGAAGCCGAGCGCGTCCAACGCAGAATGCCACCCCATTCTCTCCACGAGAAAACGGGAGACCCACGGAACCGCTGCCCCGCCGAATCCAATTCCCAAGTAGGCAAAGCCCATTGCCTTGCCCCGAGACTTGACGAACCATCGCGAAATTAGGACCTGGCAAGGTAGCGGTCCGCCGCAAACGTATCCCAGAGCGTTCAACACGTAGAAAAAGTAAAACCAGGACGGGGTCGAAATACTACCTAGCCCGATCAATGCCAGCCCGGCCATGAGGATTCCCGCTATCAGGAGCCTGCGCGGGCCAAAGCGGTCCACCAGCCATCCCGCGAGGAATCCAAACACCGGGCCAATGATCAGCTTGCCAAGAGCGTTTCCTGAGGTGACCTGCGCGCGCGTCCAGCCAAAATCCTGAACCATGAAGTCGTAATAGAAAGGAAGGCCCCAAAGCGCGATACCAACAATGCAGAACAAAGCGAAGAAGCACGTGAGGGCGGCGAAAACAGCGGCCTTGCCGTGCGCTGGTTCGCCAAACGGGGGTACACCGGGCGATTGCAACGATCTTTGCAGTTGATTCGTCCCGGCGCCTCCTGAAGGGCTAGTCATTTGTACGCATTTTAGGCTGTTGCGCGAACCCACCTTCATGCCTGGGTGTCGGCGCCAGGACCGATTGCGACTACATAGTAATTCGCCGGGACTTGGCCTACGTTCTTGATGCCGTGCTCCTCATTCGAGCGTACGAAACCGATTCCCCCAGCACCGATCACGTGGGTCGTCCCATTTATGGTGAGTTGTACCGTACCTTCGCGCACCAACCACATTTCTGAATGGGCGTGGTGGTGCGGGGCATGCGGATAGCCATTCGGCGGCAAGGTTGACTCGTGCACCTCCACTGCTTCGCCAGTCGCGAGCTTGCCTTTCATGACGTGACGGATCTGCGCGTGTTCGCGTTCCTCAATCGGCAACTTGTCAAAATCGAAACTGGCTGAAGGCAGAACATTTTCTTCCGCTACCATTGTCGGAACAGCGGCCGCAAGGGGCACCAGAACCGGCAAGATCGAGCAGATGTCTCTGCGTGTAATGGCCATGACGTGTTCCCTCGCACGAATTTGCGCCAACTGATCGTCGCTGCGCAGTCGGCAGACAAAGATGGCAGGTGTAACACCCGAGTGTCAAACCGGAAATACTAAATAAGGGTTTTAAGCTGACTAAAGCGATTTGCAATAGAGGCGACTTGGCCGCCAGGAGCACCCGGTCCTCAGCGCCTGATCTCGGCATTCAACTGCCGCCATATCTCTTCTTTGACGGGAATGCCGTTCAGCATATTCTCCGGCGGGTATTCAAAACTCGTTCACCTGGATACCGCACTTCGCCACCCCCTTCACCATCCCGAACTGACGAATGCTGGCGATCACTTTGTTGGCAATCCGCGTCGACGCTGCCACGCCGCCGATCAGTTGCACATCCACTGCAATGAAGACCTGCGAAACTCCTCCTTCGCGTTCGGGATCCGAGGCAACCTCGGCGCTCACGCATCCTCCCGACATAATCGCCGTCGTTAGATCCAGCATCATAGCCAGTCCAGATCCTTTCCAGTAACCAATGGAAACTCTACCCACAACTCCCGCACCGGCAAACCTCAGAGGTTCTTTTGCGTAACCTTATCCAGAAAAGTATCCGGGATGGGTCTGCTTTGCACCACGCTAAAATCTGCCACGCTGTTCAAAGCAAAAGAAACATCTGTCATCCGCGGCTTGATGTGGGCGAAGTCGGCACCGACAACATCATCAAGTACGAAAGCGGGTCGGAGATCAACCGACATGGGCACAACCTCGATGTCGCGCATCTGCAGTCCCTTTACGTGGCGGATAAAGAAACCATGCGCCGGTAACGGACCGAAGCGGTTGGGATCGGGATAGATCTTCTCGTTTTCGGGCGGCGTAATTGTCGCAGCCTCTTTCGTGCCTCCACCGCGGTGCTGAATGTAAATGTTCTGGAAACGCAGGTCCTCGATGTAGTGACCAGGAATGCCGGTGACGAGCGCCGCCTGCTTTGAAGCTGCGTTGGAGCAAACGACGTTACTGATCAGCACGCGCCGCAACTCACCCACAGGAACACCTTCCGGTCCGCGCATCCTCGCCCCCAACCGCACGAAGAACGGGACATCGTTGACGTCTCGCATGGCGATGTTGCTGATGGTCACATCTTCAAGAAAGGCTCCATCCACCGACTCGAGTGCGATTCCATGGCAGTCTTCAAGAACGCAATTGGTGATAGCCACGTTGCGAAATCCGCCGTTGCTCTCGGTGCCGCATTTGATACGCCCATTTTTCGGCGCCTTGTCATCAGGACCGATCTTCTTGAAAGTACCGTCCAGAACCGTTCCCTCCTGGTATCCGCCCGTGACGTAACAATTGGTGATCGTGAGGTTATCTACGGGTCGCGCGTAGCCCAGGGCAAACGAACTCTTGGGGCATATTGCGTCATCCCACGGAGAATTGACCGTGCAGTTTGAAATGCGAACGTTGCGGCAACAATCTACGTCGATCCCATCGCGGTTGGTGTCAATTACCAGGTTGTCGATCGTGAGATTGTCTACACCGGTTGCGAGAATGCCGAAGTGTCCGCCGTGCAGGATGGAGAAGTCGCGCAAAATGACGTTATGACAGTTCTTCAGACTTATGCTCTTGTTTCCCACCCCGGCGGGAAGCGCTGTGTCTCCGCTGCCGCGGTTCAGCCCGCGTCCCCAGATCCTTCCCGGCCCAATAATGGAGAAGTCGTGAATGTCCTCGCCCCAGAGC
>JBKPSP010000205.1:0-7201 GCA_046735175.1 Acidobacteriota bacterium | reverse complement strand
GACCTGGTAATTACGAGCCGCGATCGCGAACGGCTTGTCTCGTTCGAAAGCGAAATCAAGTCACTCGGCCGACGCGTGGTTTCACTCGAGCTGGATGTCCGAAATCTCAAAAGCATTGAGCAAATGGTGCGTGCCGCTGAGTCGGCTTTCGGCCACATCGACATTCTGGTGAACAACGCGGGATGCAATGTCCGCAAGCCAGCAATGGAAGTTAGCTGGGATGATTGGAATCTGATCCTGGAAACCAACCTGCGTGGAAGTTTTTTCGTTGCGCAGGCGGTGGCGAGGGGCATGATCGAACAGCGATATGGACGCATTATCAATATCGGCTCGGTAACCGCGGTTGCAGGGTACGCGGGCCTTGGCCCGTACGGAGCAAGCCGAGGTGGTGTCCGGCAGCTCACGATGAGCCTCGCGGATGACTGGGGCAAATACGGAATTACAGTGAACTGTTTGGCCCCGGGATGGTTCCGCACCGAGCAAAATAAAGTGCTCTACGAAGACAAGGAATGGGTGGAATACCTTTGCGACCGCATTCCCATGAAGCGTCCAGGACAACCGTGCGATCTCGATTCAGCAGTTGTTTTCCTGGCCGCCGAGTCAACCAGCTACGTGACGGGGCAGACGTTGCTGGTAGATGGCGGGATCTCGACCGGAGCTACGCGGGCGCTCGCCTCGCCAATGAAGTAAACCAATCAGCCATGGACCCGTGCAAAATGTTAAACGCTTCGGAATCTTGCAAAGTGGAACCATATCCATAACTAGCGCCAACAAGCGGGCCAAGAAAGTACCGTAACCCCATCTAAAAAGCAACTTCTAAACTGAAACGCTGCAGACGGCGCATAGCTGCTCCGATGGGATCGTTCATTCCTTACGATGAACAGCTGTTCCATCGTTCAATTTTCTTCAACCGCCGATTTAGAACATTTTGGCTTGACAGCCGCCAACGACTGGCGCAAATATTCACAGCCACTAGTACTTTTGCGTTAGCGATAACGTTTATCCACGAGTTGAGCCCCTTTGTATACATCTAGCTGGCAACCGAAACCGCATCAGCAACGACGCTAAGGTGAGGTGACGACGATGTCCGGAAAAAAAATCCCACGTAAAAACATCTATTTCGGCTCTTTCCTGTTCCTCTTGCTGTTCGCGCTCGGAGGTCTGACAAGCGCACAGATCGGCAACGCGAGTTTGGGCGGAACTGTCACTGATCAGTCCGGGGCCTCCGTCGCTGGCGCCGATCTGACTCTTACGAACGCGGCAACGGGGTTTAAGGCGAAGTTCACTTCGGATGACCGCGGAGAATTCAGCTTCCGCAATCTAACGCCAGGAACCTACGATTTGGACGCACGGAAAGATGGATTTCAAAGTACTACTCAGAAAAGTATCGTTATTACAATCAATCAGTCGGCGCGTGTGGACGTTGCGCTAAAAGTTGGTTCGCAAACCGAAACCATTTCTGTCGAGGCGCAGAATACGCCCATCAATTTTGATAACGGAACTCTTCAAGGCGGAGCGGATCCTGAAACGGTAAAGGCTCTGCCTCTGGTAGTGGAAGGGAAGCCGCGTTCCACCGCAGCTTTGGCCGTTCTTTTGCCTGGCGTTTCAACCGGTAGTTCGAACCAGGCGTTTCAGGCCCGGATCAACGGCGGCCAAGAATCCGGCGACGAAGCACTGCTTGACGGCGCCACCATGCAGGAAGGCTTCATGAGCCAGAGCGGCATGGTTTCAATCCACCAGGACTTCCAGATGTCGCCAGACATGATCCAGGAAGTAAAGGTCATTACCTCGAGTTATGATGCGCAGTATGGATCTTCGACTTCGGGCCAGATCACCATGGTCAGTAAGTCCGGTGGCAATGCCTATCATGGGGCCGTTTTCGAGTATGGCCGCAACAAGGCGTTGAACGCGGCACAGTGGGGCTCGTCCGGGGCATCTGCCGACAACGAGCACGACTTCGGCGCCAACATCGGCGGCCCAATCAAGCTTCCCTGGATCAACAGCGGCAAGCACAAGAGCTTTTTCTACTTCGATTGGGAGTCGTATCACCAGGCAGGCGGTTCCAGCGTTCCAACTTTGTCCATCCCGTCTTTGGCGGAGCGGGGCGGCGATTTTAGCGACTGGGCAGCCGCCACCAACAACAAGATCTATGTGCCTGCGGTCATTACTCCCGCATGCGCCGCTACCGGGGTCGTTCCTGGACAGCAATTTCCCGGCAATGTGATACCGCAGGGATGCATCAGCCCAATTGCTGCCGCCTATCTGGCGGAACTGCCAACTCCCACGAACGGGCAAGCAATCAACAACTACACCCTTTCTAAGCCGGTCCCCGACACTCTAACCAGCAATTCGAATGTGTACATGTTCCGCCTGGACCACAGTTGGGGAGATTCCGACCATTTCTACTTCTTCTGGTGGCGTCAGTTCACAGGCTTTAACAAAGCCACGGCCCTGCCGGTCGCCATTGCGACCGAGTCGCCGACACGCCCACAGAATTCGCCAATCTCGAGATTCAACTGGGAACACACCTTCTCGCCCACCTTGTTGAACCACATGACCTTCGGATACCTAAATCGCAACGAGGGTTATGGCTCAGAAAACCTGGCTTTCATCGGGCAACTGCCGCAAGTGCCCGGGGCAGCCGGTACGAACGCGCTTCCCGCTTTTACGTTCTCCGACAACTACAACCAGATTTCCAACTCCAACGGACCGCCGGGAACCAATATCACGGTGCGTCCAACGTGGGTGTGGAACGACGTGGCGACCAAGATTTATGGTCACCATACATTCACTTTCGGCGCTGAGTGGCGATCAGTTCAGGGAAACATTCACCAGTCCAACAATGAATCTGGCACATACAGTTTTGACCGTTCAGCTACCAGCCTAAACGGCAGTGGCGGCAGCCCGATCGCGAGCTACCTGTTGGGCGCTGTCACTGGCGGGACTGTAGACTTCCGCACGGTGCCTTCTTGGTATCCGCGGCAGGTTGTCTGGGCGCTGCATGGAAACGATTCCTGGAAGGTCACGCCGAAGTTGACGTTCAACTATGGCTTGAGATGGGACTACTACTCGCCGTCGCGAGAAAAGTATGACCACTTCTCTTTCATAGATCTGGTTGGCTCGAACTCGGGCGCGGGCGGACTACCTGGCCGTCTGGCATTTGCGGGAAACAATTCCGTGTGCCAAGCCACTAGTTCCTGCTACGGAAAACCGTATCCCGAAGAGCCATGGCATAACGGGTTCGCACCCCGATTGGGAGTGGCTTACGCCGCGAACGAGAAGACCGTTGTCCGCGCAGGCTACGGCGTCTTCTTCGCCCAAGCTTTCTATCCGGGCTGGGGAGGAGGAATGTCGCTCGATGGTTACAATTTGCATCAAACCTTTGGTACGACGCCAATCGGCGCCAGTGTGGCCCCAGCTTTTTATCTCGACAACGGCGTTCCAGCACCAAATCCAGCGCCGCCATTCATTTTGAACAGTTACGACAACGGTCGTACGCCAAGCCAAGCCAACGGCAACGGCTCGGCTTATCGTCCAGTTGATGCAAACCGACGACCGTACTCTCAACAATGGAACTTAACTATTGAGCGCCAACTCCCGCATGACATCGCTGTTAGTGCAGCTTACGTCGGAAACAAAGGTACACGGCTTACCTCTAGCCTCGTACCGGTAAATGTTCTGAATCCGTTTGGTCCCGGCATTCAGGCACTCGAAGCGCCAATCACGCCCTTGGATCCCAGCTGCGTGACCAACAACCCTACTGGAAACTGCACTTACACTCCCGAGTTAAGCGCCACTTTTACGGCCGACGGCCAAACACTTTATGGCGTCACAACTCCTTACAATGGTTGGGTGAGTCAACTGAACACGAATGGCTCCTGCGCGCCCACAGTAGCACAGGCCTTGCTACCCTTCCCCCAGTTCTGCGGGCCGCTACAAGGCTTGAACGAGAACAAGGGGAACTCCATCTATCACTCGTTCCAGTTCAAGGCGGAGCGAAACTTCCACCATGGACTGTACATGCTGATTTCATACACAAACTCTAAGCTCATCTCGGACGCTTCGGACAACACACAGCAACTTGGGGGAACATGGAATGCCACCCAAGGCGTCATCTCGCCTTTCGAAAAACAACGCGCACGGTCGCTCTCTTCCGATGATGTACCGCAGATACTTTCTGCAGCGTTCGTCTACGAACTTCCGTTCGGGCATGGTAAGAAATATTTGAGCGGTGGAACCGGGGGTAGACTTATGGGCGGATGGCAGATCAGCCCGATCATTCACTGGTCACGGGGCACGCCGATGTGGTTCCGTTCCGGGAATTGCCAGGTTGTTGGGCAGTTTAGACAAAACTGCCTGGTCGGTCTCGTGCCCGGCGTGAACCCATTCTTGCAGGATCCGAACAGCTACGATCCGCGCAAGGGCTGCACTTCAGCAAATCCTTTCTGCGCGCCGCTCCTGAACGCGGCGGCGTTTGAGAGCCAGGATGCATTTGAAATCGCGGGTACGAATCCGGTAGCAACCGGACAGTATGGCTATACCGGCGCTGGCCCGCGAATTTCCAATCTGCGCGGTCCGAATTCCAAGAATGTGGATTTCGCAATCACCAAGGACACTTACATTACAGAAAAGGTTAACTTCCAACTCCGGTTCCAGTTTTTCAACGCGTTCAACCAGCATTACTTTTACAATGCTGCCAACGTGAACAATCAGGGCTCAAGCTTCGCCTTCAATAATGACGTTAGCGGAGCCAATTTTGGCGCATGGAACCTCGGTGCAAGCTCTCCACGGACGATTCAGATCGGAGCCAGGCTCGAGTTCTAGTTACTCCAATACATGACCATAGCGCCATCTTCCTGCACGGAAGATGGCGCATACTTTATGTGCATTCTGAATTTTTTTTCAGTGGTGGGCATTGGAATCAACTGCCACTGCGGCCTTCTGGAGTTCCTGAAATTTGTTCTCCTCAAAGTTCGCGGGATCAGTTTTGCCTAATCTCTTGTAAATTCGGCCCAACAGGTAGTGCGGATCGGGATAACCCGGATCGAGCGAGGCTGATGTGTTAAGCGAGGCCACTGCTTCAGGGAACTTCTTTTGTCTTTCCAGTACTCGCCCGAGCTGATAATGCGCCTGGGCCAGCTGAGGATCGTAGCTGATCGCCTCATGCAGATTGGTTTCAGCTCCGGCGAGATCATTGGCCTCCATTTGCGCGATGGCCATGTCCAGGTTAGGCCATGGAGACGGCTTCGTTTCCGATCGGTTCAGCTGCACGGCATGATTGAAAGTTAAGATTGCATCCTGCACGCGGCCGAGGTAGTCATAACACAATCCTAGTAGGTCGTAAGCGCGCGTCATCTTCGGATCGACAACGGTAACTTTCTCAAGACGTGCAATCGCCTCCTGGTACTTCTGCTCGTCATAGTCGAGACGTGCCAGCCAATAGGCATACAGCGCTTTTTGTGGATGGGAGTCTGAAAGTTTCTGCAGCTCCGGCCTCGCCCAGTCAAGGCGGCGAAGCTTAACGTACGCCATTGCGAGCGTAAAGTGGGACTCTTCCGACAGCGGCGCGATTGCCTCCGCTTTTTTCCACGCAATCGCTGCATTCAAGTATTCGCCATCCAGAAAAAAAATCCCTCCGGCAAATTCCAGCAGCCCTGCCGCGCGAAACGATTTAGGGTCGCGTTCGATCTCTGCAACAAGCAACTTCTCCGCGGATCTGTAGTCCTTTTGGTCGAGTGCAGATTGCAATTGCGCCCGCTGTTCACGGCTAAGGTCCAATTCTGAGGCATTGAAGCGATTCGGCGTGGAGTCTCCTGTAACGTCGGCATGCGCCTGTGCAACCACCGCTGGCGCGAGTGTCGCGAAAGCACATGTGACGGCGATGCCCCTAATGACTGATGTCATCGCGAAGCTGCTGATTTCTCCTGCTCGATCGTCGCTTTGATATCCGCGGCGCGTTTACTCTCAGGAATGAGCTGCAACTCAAGATTAACTTCTGTCTGCGCTTCGTCGAATCGCTTCAGCTGGAGCAGGATCAAGGCTACGCCCAAGTGGATTTCTGGCAGCCTCGGGTCCGCCAGAGCAGCTTGCTGATATGCGGCCAGTGCCTCATCGTACTTTTCCTGAATCGCGTATTCCTGGCCAAGTGCTTGGCGGAGCCGCGCAGAATTCGGGTTCTGCACCTGAATCTGACTAAGCGCCCAGCCGGATAGTTTGGTCGAGGCCTTCCCCAGTTGGTATGAATACTCGGCATTGTCCGGGACCAAACTCGCAAGCTTTTGTAATTGCTCCACGGCGTTGAGCCATCTGTCGCTTGCTTCGTACGCTTTTGCCAGCTCCAGCCGAGCTGCGGGCTCACTCGGCATCAGAACGGTGGCTCGTTTGAGCTCACCAATCGAACCGGCAATTTGGCCCAGGGCCAGCAAACTTGAACCGAGAAGCAACCGAGACGGCCCATAGTTTGGCTGAAGGTGCAGAGCATCTCGAAATCTCGTTGCTGCTTCCTGATGTTTGCCGCGCTGCTGGGCTATTACACCAAGGTTGTGGAGTACCAAAGCGCTTTTCACACCCTCTGTCAATAACGAATTGAAAGCCCGCTCGGCGTTATCCAGATCTCCTGCCTTTAGCAATGCGACGCCTGAGGCAATTCTGTTTTCAATCGCTGGCGGAACAGATTCCTGGGCGGTCCCCACGCACCGCAGGCCGACCACGAAAACCAGGGTCCAAGCCAGGCGGGCGACATTAGAAGTAAGGCTTAGAGCGTTGTGGCGCATAGGGCGACGACGAACTTCGACAGTATAGGACAGATGATTTTTGCACTGCCAGTGCTGAGTTGCAGGTTATAATTTTTTGCACGCTTCTGCTCCCAGAAGCCGCCACACTCACGGGTTCTGCGAATGCCAAGCCGTTCTCTGGCTTTTCTCCTTAGCACCGTTTTGATTACCGCGACCGTGCTTAGCCTTCCAGTTAACGCGTCTGCGGCTATCGAGAGAGAGCAAGAACTTCTTCAGATACAAGACCTGCTCGAAAAACGGGACCTGAATGGGGCACGGCGGTTACTTGCCGAATCAGTTAAAAATTTTCCCAACGATGCCGGCTTTGAGAATTTGTTGGGAGTTGTTGAGGCTGAAGAAGACCACTACGCAGCCGCCGAGAAAGCTTTCAGGTTAGCTATTCAGCATGATTTCAAGCTAGTCAGTGC
>JBKPSP010000204.1:0-8026 GCA_046735175.1 Acidobacteriota bacterium | reverse complement strand
GGTCGAAACTTTGCAGCATATCTCCTTTCGCTCCCGCTGATTGTCACAATCAACGTTTGCGATCCTAAATAGCGCGGTTTATATAAGATGGAACCGTGAAATGCCGTCTCGGCGCTCTCGCAATAGCTGGTCTAGTTCTTGTGCTAACGGCGAAGAAACCTAGCGCAAGTGATGTCGGCTATCCGTTATGTGGATCGCCGGACGGACAATCTCTCAAATGTCCATATTTGGGCTTTACTTACAAAGTTCCCTTTGGCTGGGTGGACCGCACTGCGGACATGCAGAAAGAAGGAGCTGACGAGGGAGCGCCGGCGGACAGTTCTGCCAAGCCAGAAGCCAAAAATGCCCCCGGATCCGAGACGCTGCTTGCGATCTTCGAGCGTCCGCCGGGCGCGCCTGGGGACACGATCAATTCCGCGGTTGTGATTGCGGCGGAACCGCTGAAGAATTATCCGCAGGTCAAGACCGCGTCCGATTATTTCGGCGCGATCGGCGAACTCGCCGAGCAGCGCGGATTCAAAAGCGAGAGCGAGCCTTATGCATTCAGCGTGGGAGCGAAACATCTGGTACGCGAAGACTTCGGCAAGCAGCGCGGGAAGCTGAGTATGCGGCAAAGTTCGCTGGCGATGATCGAAAAAGGTTACATTGTGTCGTTCACGTTTGTTTCGGGAAGCGAAGACGACATGGACGGGTTAATCGGGAATCTAAGTTTTGCGGCGAAGGCCCCGGCGAAGAAGTGAGCGGCGCATGATTCTAAATATCTCGGAGACGACTGTGAGATTTGCGAAATACCTGGTGGTGGCCGGGCTTTTGATGAGCACTGGCCAATTGTGCTTCGCGAAGGAGTACCTGATGTACGTGGGCACATACACGAACAAGGGCAGCAAGGGGATTTACGTCTATCGCTACGACTCGGATTCCGGGAAGGTGCAGGACCTGGGGCTTGCGGCACAAACGGAGAACCCATCTTTTCTGGTTGCGGATTCCGCGGGCAAGCACCTGTATGCAGTCAATGAGAGCCAGAAATATAAGGATGAGGCGAGCGGCGCGGTGACCGCGTTTGCGATTGATCGAAGCACAGGCAAGCTGACGTCGCTCAATCAGGTTTCTTCTCACGGCGCGGACCCGTGCCACATCTCGTTCGATCGCAGCGGCAAATATGTCCTGGTTGCGAACTACACGGGCGGAACGGTAGCAGTGTTTCGGGTGGCGAGTGATGGGAAGCTTGGGGAAGCGTCGTCGGTGATAGAGGACCAGGGGCCGCTCGGGCCGAATCATGAGCGGCAGGAGAGATCGCATGCGCACTGGATTGAGGCGTCCGAGGGGAATAGGTTTGCCTATGTGGCCGATCTGGGATTGGATCGCGTGTTGATTTACAAGTTCGATGCAGCCAAAGGCGTGCTCAGCCGTGGCGAGCCTGCGGATTCCTTCTCCGCGGTGCTGGAGCCTGGTACCGGGCCGAGGCATGTTGCGTTTTCGAAAGATGGGAAGTTCATGTACGCGCTGGCCGAAATGGACTCGAGCGTGACGGTGTTTGCGAATGACAACGAGAAATTCCGCTCGATCCAGAAAATTTCCGCTTTACCTCAGGGTTTTTCCGGAAAGAACGATGCGGCCGAGATCGTGATGCATCCCAGCGGGAATTTTCTGTACACGTCGAACCGCGGCGATGACAGCATTGCAGTGTTTGCGGTCGATCATGCGAGCGGAAAGCTGACGTTTGTCGAGCGTACTGCGAGCGGAGGAAAGACGCCGCGGAATTTTGCGGTTGATCCGGAGGGGACACATCTGTTTGCGGCAAATGAAGAGACAGGGAATGTGGTGGAGTTTGCGATTGACGGTGCGAGTGGGAAGCTGACAAGCAAGGGCGAAGTCGCGAAGGTGGCGTCGGCGGTGTGCGTGGTGTTTGTGGCGGTGGAGTAGCTGCACGCTGGTTGGAGAGGATGCCCCATAATTGCGTACCTCCGCCGAACAGCCCTCAACTTCATAGTTTGACTTTCGCAAGCCTTCGAGCGTAGGGTTGGTGCGCTTCACAGGCAACTGTGAATCATTCAGTCACGAGCCAGGAGGGCAACATGCGAGTACGAACAATGCTTTATGGGGCAGTGTTGTGCGTCTGTATGGCCCCGATTCTTTGTGCGCAAGATCCGGTCAAGGTTGATCCGAAACATTACTCGGTAATCACAGAAAACGACCAGGTGCGGATCCTGAAAGCACATTACGGCCCGCACGAGAAGTCGGTGATGCACAGTCATCCCGCAACGGCTGCGGTTTTCTTGACCGATGCCAAAGGCAAATTTACGTTCGCCGATGGAAAGACGCAGGACATATCGGCTAAGGCCGGCGATGCGCAATACTCGGCCGCAACTACGCATTTACCGGAAAACGTGGGCGATGCCGCCTTCGACGTGATCGTGGTCGAACTCAAGCATCCGCATGCAATGGGAATGCACCCCGCAAAGTCACCGACAACGGAAAAGAAAGACTAGTGTGTATCGGGCCGGGCAGAAATGCTCGGCCTGAGTACCTATTCGAGCGTTTCGGGATGCAGGCCGATGTTTTTCTCGCCTGCGGCTTTCTTTTCCTGATACTTCTTCATCCACGCTTCCCAGCTTTTGCCGGCGGCGGTGTCTTTGCCGGTGAAGGCGAGCGCGGCGATGTCGGCGTAGGAAATTGAGAGCTTCTGGTTGCCGGATTTTGGGTAGAGGCGGACTAGGGAGTCTTGCAGGGTGGTTCCGGTGCGGCGGTCGAAGATGTAGCCTTCAACCTTTTCGCCGGATTTCAGGGTGATTGTCACGTCTCCGCGGTAGTCGAAGGCTTTTTCGAGGGCTTGGCGGGTTTCTTCGTCGCTCGCGAGCTGAGGAATCCAGCCTTCCAGGTTTTCGCGCTCGCGTCCGGGGGCGATTTCGAGCTCTTCGGGATTGCTGGTGCCGCGCTGGGGTACGCTCATGGTTCTAAATGTGCCGTCCCCTTCGGGGACTCGATCGTTTCTTATTTTACCCAGCACTTACGTGCTGGGCTATTTAGGTTCCGTCGCTCCGCGACTGGGCTCACCTTTGTGATTGATCTTCGCTGGTACCGCAATCAGTGCTGGTGCGCAATCAGTTTCCAGCCGCTTCAGCGGCGGCATCTGATTAGCCCAGCACGTAAGTGCTGGGAAAGTGGCGAATGCTTCAAAGTCCCAGAGGGACGGTAACCGGTCGGACAGGAGTGTCCGACCCACGCGAGCAACTACACACGGGTCTCTTCTAACGATTGCGTTTCGATCTGCACCAGCGGGTGCACTTGCTGCGAGGAAATCTCATCCAGCAGTCTGGTCGCACTCGGGTCTTCGTAGCGGTTGAACAGCGTGGCTTTCACGGTATCCACGAAGCCGCGGAAAGAGCCGAAGGTGTCGTTCACCGCCGAGGCTTCATATCCGCTGTGGACCATGCAATTGGCGCAGCGGGGATTGCCGGACTCGGTGCCGTAGTTTTGCCACTCGGTGGTCTCGATCAACTCCTGAAACGTGTCGGCGTAGCCATCTTGTAAGAGATAGCAGGGCTTCTGCCAGCCGAAGATGTTATACGTGGGCATGCCCCAGGGCGTGCAGGCGTAATGGCGTTTGCCCATCAGGAATTCGAGGAAGAGGACCGACTGATTGAAGCGCCAGGTCTTTTTGCGGTTCGACAGGATCGCGCGGAACAGCTTGCGGGTACGGGCGCGGCCGAGGAAATGCTGCTGGTCGGGAGCTTTGTCGTAAGAGTATCCAGGCGAGAGCATCATGCCTTCGACGCCGAGGTCCATCATTTCGTCGAAGAATGCGCGGACGCTCTTGGGGTCAGCGCCGTCGAAGAGAGTCGTGTTGGTGGTCACACGGAAGCCGCGCTGGACGGCCTCTTTCACGCCTTCGAAGGCCTTATCGAATCCGCCTTCGAGACAGACAGAAAGATCGTGATGCTCACGCTGGCCGTCGAGGTGAATGCTGAAAGTCAGATATTTCGAAGGCTTGAAGAGATGGATCTTCTCTTTCAGCAGCAGCGCATTGCTGCACAGATAAATATATTTCTTGCGCGCGACCAGGCCTTCGACGATCTGGGCAATCTGCGGGTGCAACAGAGGCTCGCCGCCGGGGATTGAAACCATGGGGGCGCCACACTCGTCCACGGCCTTGAAGCACTCTTCGGGCGTGAGCTGGCGCTTGAGAATGTGAGCGGGATACTGGATCTTGCCGCATCCGGCGCAGGCCAGGTTGCAGCGGAACAGCGGCTCGAGCATCAGGACGAGCGGGTATTGCTTGCGTCCGGACATTTTCTGCCGGACGACATAGCTGGCCACCGTCCACATCTGGGAAACTGGTACGCCCATTGGTCTATGGTATCAGGGTCGGGAACAGCTTTAGCTTGCCTCTCAGGCACTCCCGAAATAAAAGCTTTTAACCGCAGAGTTCGCAGAGTTCGCAGAGAAAAGTAACTTCTTAGCCACGGATTAACACGGATTCACACGGATTTACTTTGATCGTCAAAGATCAATCACGCTGCCATCTTGACTATCTTTTGAAGCAACAACTTCTTCTCTGCCAAACTCTGCGTTCTCTGCGGTTAAATGCTTTGATTTTTGTGGTTTACCGTCGCGGTTCAGGCCTCGAAAAAGAAGCTGAGTTGTGGTAAAATCGGAGATATCCAAAGATGCCTTAAGTTATTGTAATTTCAGGCGTTTGTGGTCAATTTTCAGGCATCAAGAAGGGCGCTGGAGAACCGTAGCCCACTTCTCCCAAAAGCGGGAAGGAGTGGGGCACCCACGTCTGCTCTCCTCACAATCTGAATGGCGACGAAAGAGATCAATCCAGAAATAGTCGAAAACAAACCTAAAAACGGCAAAGCTATGGCGAATGGCAACGGCGACTATACCGCTGACTCGATCAAGGTTCTCGGCGGGATGGAGGCCGTGCGCAAACGGCCGGCGATGTACATCGGATCGACCGGCGACCTGGGCCTGCACCATCTCGTTTATGAAGTTGTCGATAACTCCGTTGACGAGGCGTTGGCGGGATACGCCGACAAAATCGAAGTCACCATTCACATCGATAACTCCATCACCGTGGTGGATAACGGCCGCGGCATTCCCGTGGACATGATGGAGATTGATGGAGAGAAAGTTCCTGCCGCGCAGGTTGTCATGACCAAGCTGCACGCCGGCGGCAAGTTCGATTCTTCGACCTACAAAGTTTCCGGCGGATTGCACGGCGTGGGCGTTTCGTGCGTGAACGCCTTGAGCCACGAGTTGGATCTTGAAATCTGGCGCGACGGATTCACCTGGGAGCAAACGTATTCAAAAGGCGAGCCGACTTCGAAGCTGAAAAAGACGGGCGCAGTGAAGCAGAAGACGGGAACCAAGGTCCACTTCGTTCCCGATAAGACCATCTTCACGGTAACTGAATACAACTACGACACGCTTGCGCAGCGGCTGCGCGAACTCGCGTTTTTGAATAAAGGCCTGCTGATCACGTTGACCGACGAACGGGCGACGGATGCGAAGACCGGCGAAGCGAAGTCGGTGGAGTTCAAGTACAACGGCGGCATCGCGGAATTTATCAAGCACCTGAATCGCGGGAAGTCGGTCCTCCATGACAAACCGATTTACATGGAAGCTGAGCGCGACGGCGTGGCCATGGAGATCGGGCTGCAGTACAACGACGGATATTCCGAGACGGTTTTCAGTTTCGCCAACAACATCAATACGGTTGATGGCGGTTCGCACCTTTCCGGTTTCCGCACGTCGCTGACGCGGACGATCAACTACGCCGGGCAGCAGATGGGTTTGTTCAAGGATGTAAAAGAAAACCTTACGGGTGACGACGTGCGCGAAGGGCTGGTTGCGGTGATCAGCGTGAAGTTGTCGCAGCCGCAGTTTGAAGGGCAGACCAAGGGCAAGCTGAATTCGGATATCGCGGGGGTGGTGCAGGCGTTTGTGAATGAGCGGCTGGGGGCGTATCTCGAGCAGAACCCGCCGGTGGCGCGGAAGATCATCAACAAAGCGGTGGATGCTGCGCGTGCGCGTGAAGCGGCGCGGAAAGCTCGGGATCTCACGCGTAGAAAAGGGGCGCTCGATGGCGGTGGCCTGCCGGGCAAACTAGCGGATTGCAGTGAACGGCAGCCGGAACGCTGCGAACTCTTTCTGGTCGAGGGCGAGTCCGCAGGTGGGACGGCGAAGCAGGGACGCGACCGGCGGTTCCAGGCGATCCTGCCGCTGAAGGGAAAAATTCTCAACGTCGAAAAGGCGCGTTACGACAAGATGCTGGCGCACGAAGAAATTCGGGCGATGATCACGGCGCTCGGGACGGGGATTTCGAAAGAGGATTTCGACTCGTCGAAGCTGCGCTACGGAAAGATCATTCTGATGACCGACGCGGACGTGGACGGATCGCACATCCGCACGCTGCTGCTGACGTTCTTCTTCCGGCACATGCAGGACCTGATCAAGCGCGGGAATGTGTTTATTGCGCAGCCACCGTTGTTTTCGATCAAAAAAGGCAAGTCGCAGCAATACATCAAAGACGAGCGCGAGTTCGTGAAGGTCATGGTGAAGCGCGCGGCGGAAGGCATGACGGTGCGCTACGGCGAAGGCGCGGCCAAGCTGGAAGGCGCGGCGCTGGCGAAGTTCATCACCGTACTGAATGAGTATCTGGGCTTTTACGACAAGGTGGGGAAGCGCCTGCGCGCGGAGCAGGTAACGGATCTTCTGCCGAAGCTCGATCTCGCGAAGCGCGCCGACTTTGAGGGCGACAAGAAGACGCAGCCGAAGAAGATCGAGAAGCTCGAGCGCGAGGTGAAGAAGCTGCAGAAAGAATTGCAGTTCAAAGAAGTCGAGGCGCGCTTCGACGAAGAGCACAACTTGTGGGAAGTGCGCTATGTGAATTCGCAGGGCGCCGAGCACTTGATCAACTGGGAACTCGCTTCGACGCCGGAGTATCGGCAGATGTTCTCGAAGTTCAAGCAGATTGAGCCGTATATGGAGCCTCCGTTTGTGGTGGAGACGATTGGCAAGGCTCCGGCGAGTGGGAATGGCGCTGCGGATGGAGAAGAGGCTGCGGTTGAGGGCGCGGAGGTTCCCGCCCGCGCGGAAGCAAAACCCGCAAAGGGGGCCGGCAAGAAAGCCGTCAAGGAAGAAGTTGAAAAGACCACGGCGCGCGAACTCTTTGATCACGTTTTGACCGAGGGCAAAAAGGATTTCACGATCCAACGCTACAAAGGCCTGGGCGAGATGACCGCGCCGCAGCTCTGGGAGACCACCATGGATCCCGAGCGCCGGACTTTGCTCTCGGTGAAGCTTGAGGACATTGCCGAGTGCGAGACCATCTTCACGACCCTGATGGGTGAGGATGTGGAAGCGCGGCGGAAGTTTATTGAAGAGAACGCGCTGGATGTGAAGAATTTGGATATTTAGAATGTGCGGGGTGGGCGCCCCGCCCGCCAAGCCCGACAAAGCCTGCAAGGTACCCGGTACATTGCGTTCTTCTCACGAGGAGAACGGCAATGGCACCCGAGTCACTGAACAAACCCGCTATCGCGGTCGTGGGAACACTGATTTTTCTGCTTATGGTAGCGGGATCGGTTCCAAATCTCTTGCGTTCAAAAATCTCCGCGCAGAAGTCGCACTTATACGGGATGGCAGCCGGTGCGGCGCAGGCTGCGGAGGGTGAGCCGAAGACCGTGCAAACAGGAACTCTGATGCTGACGGTCAACAACCCCGCAGAGGTTTCCGATCGAATTCGAAAATTGGCGGAACGGTTGGGCGGGTTTCTTGTAGATTCTGAAGCTACTGGCAACGGCAGTGCCTCCAGCGCCTCGCTCTCTATCCGGATACCAGCGGCGCGTTTTGAAGAGGCTCAAGCCGAGATTCGGAAGCTTGCCTTGCGGGTAGAGATTGCGAGGTTCAGTGCGAAAGACGTCACGAAGGAATACGTCGATCGAGCGGCACGCATTCGCAATTCAAAAGCACAAGAAGCCCAGTATCTCGCGATCCTGAAACGGGCGAATACTATCAA
>JBKPSP010000203.1:0-12460 GCA_046735175.1 Acidobacteriota bacterium | reverse complement strand
CTACTGCAACTTCTGAGGAATTGTGGCTCGCGGCGTGGAGAGTAATTCAAGCCGCACAAAAAGGTGAGGCGCGGCGAGTTCGCGCATAGAGTTTCGAGCTGCACGACATCGTGGAAAGCGGTTGATGCCGACAGAAGAAATAACGTATGGGTCCGCTTCTGTCAGTGCAGTTTGTCGATGCTGCCGTCCGCTTTCAAGTTTAGCTTTTTTGTTTCGATTGGCTTAGCGCTAGCAGCCTGAAGACGGACTTCTTTCTCATCGAGCAGAGCACTGATTTCTCGAATCAGCTCCAATAAGCGATCATGGTCCTGCTCGACCGCTGCTCGTTCACAGAGTTCAACCCAACGTTCGCGAGTTTCTCCTTGCATAAGCTCCTCCGAACGTGAACGAAAGTATAGCTCGAAAACTCCTTCACGTACCAAAAAATCAGCCAGGACCCCTGTTGGGAGCTCGTTTTGGCGCATCGCTGAATCGCGCCGTGAATCTGAAAGGGCGTTTTTTCGGCAAAAATAAATACAACTTTAGTTGTAGATCGGACCATATGGCGAGGCCCACTCCTCGCTCGGGTTGTTAGACTCACGACGACCGTCTGGGCATCGTCTTGCGACCAATCCCGCGGTGCCCAGACGAGGCCTAGGAGCACCCCTGTGCTGTCCGCTGCAAAGCGTCCCCGACTGAAACAGCGCTTCATTGATGGTGTACTTTACGGCCTGCTCGCTGCGTCTGCCACGGGCTGCCAGCCTCGCTATTTAACGTGCTTAACAAATTTTGACTACTGTCTTCTACTCAGGTGGTGGGGAAAAAACCCTGATTGGCGCTGGTTTGCTGCGCCGTAAGCATCAGAGTACCTCGCACGGGAGAGGTACAGACCAATGGAAAACTGGTATAGGGAAATCAAAGAGCGGTGCGTATTGTATGTGGAGTACGGCTTGATGACGGCATCAGCGAGTGGTTTGCTCTACGTCTTCTACGCGATGTCGCGCTAAGTAGGGGCGCGGACAACGAAAGCAAGGAGAGAATGTTTCTTCCGGAATGTCCCACCGATCTGCCTCGGGTGGGAGGTGCCGAGAAGACTTTCCATCGGCGGATTGAAGGCAAAATGAATCTCCTACAACATTCTCGCGCTGTCTCCTTTGGTTCTCGGTAAAGGTGCATACCAGACCGAAATAGGTGAGTACCGGGGGCACATGGTGGAAGGGTTGAAGCTGCCGCATCTGCCCCCTCAAGAAGCTCTGTCACGACAGCGCAGTGCGATGGATTCCTGGTACTAGTGTTCCGGGTGCTCAATGAATCGGGGGGGGCGCCTGGTGGAAGGTACTAGCCTCAATCTATTGAGAATCTGGATATTGATCCCGAAGATCTGAACGTCCACCCTCCTGAGTGCATCTAAGAATCTGTTTTCAGGTTTCCAAGGTTTGAGCTAGAATTCCGCTGAGGGGCCAATATGGAATGGACAACACCAACATTTGAAGAAATCCAGCTTTGCTGCGAAATTAATTCCTACGCAAACGCTCAGCTGTAAACCATCCGGATGCGAGTAAAGCTGCTGGGAACTGCAGCTGGTGGTGCATTCCCACAGTGGAATTGTGCCTGCAAGAATTGCCGTTCGCTTCGGGAAGGTAGTTTTCACGGCAAGAGTCGCAGCCAACTACAAGTTGCTATCAGCCCAGACGGCACGAATTGGGTGCTCCTCAACGCCTCGCCCGATATCCGGACCCAAATTGAAGCTGATCCAGTCTTGCACCCGCGCACGGGGATCCGCGGCACGCCCATATTGGCAATTGTCCTAACGACGGCGGATCTCGACCAAATCCTGGGGCTCTTACAGCTGCGAGAATTTCAGGAATTCCAGATTTATGCGACCGCAGGACTGCAACAGGTTATTCGCGACGATAATTCCATGTTTGCCACGCTGAACCGCACATCCGGGCAGGTGTCCTGGATAAACACCACTCCGGGAGAGACGTTCTCTTTGCCCTTCAACGGGAAGGCGTCCATTTGTTGTACTCCGGTATCTGTCGGTCAGCATTTTCCCGCCTACGTTTCGGCACATCGGCGCGAGAGCATTTCAGGGGACGAACTTCTGTTGGGATTGATGATCAAGAGTTCTTCAGGCCGATGCCTTGCGTACTTCCCAAGCGTGCCGGCGATTGATGCCGCTCTGCATCTAAATCTCGCAGGTGCGGACGTTGTTCTTTTTGACGGCACGTTCTGGTCGGACGAAGAACTGTGTAGAATTCGTGGGACAGGCGAGACGGCACGGGCAATGGGCCATGTTCCTGTATCGGGCCCGGCAGGCAGCATCGAAAAGCTGTCGGCCCTGAAAGCACGCAAGATTTACGTGCACATAAACAACACCAATCCAATGCTCGACGAATCGGGGCCGGAATACCGGCAAGCACATCAGGCTGGGTGGGAGATTGCAGAGGACGGATGGGAATTCGAACTGTAGCGTTGATGGAATCCCCACTCCGAGCCACCGAGCTTCTGGCCGCAATCCAGGCAATCGGGCGCGAACGTTATCATCATCGGCATCCGTTCCATCTGCTTATGCACGAAGGCAAGCTGACCCGAGGCCAGCTGCAGGCGTGGGTGCTCAACCGTTACTACTATCAAAGTATTATTCCGCTCAAGGATGCAATTATCTTGTCCCGTAGTACCGATCCGGACTTTCGTCGCGTCTGGAGAAAACGAATTATCGACCATGACGGCGACGAGTCTCAAAATGGTGGAATTGAACGCTGGCTTCGATTGGCCGAAGTCGCAGGCCTAAGCCGCGAGTTGGTCATCAGCACATCCGGTGTTCTGCCAACGGTTCGATTCGCCGTGAATGCCTATCTCGACCTCGTGCGGAACGCCACCTTGCTGGAGGCGGTCGCCTCCTCATTGACGGAACTGTTTTCTCGAGACCTGATTGTCTTGCGTATAGACGCATTACAAACGCACTATCCGTGGTTGTCTAAAGGCCTTGAATATTTCACAACAAGACTGGACCAGGCACCAGAGGACGCTGCCTTTGCTTTTAATTACGTGACCAAACACGCAAAAACTCGGGACGAGCAGGAACTCGCGATGAATGCGTTAAGAACCAAGTGTCAGATCCTTTGGGCCCAGCTCGATGCCCTTTACTTTTCTTACGTTGAACCAGCCTGGGTCCCCGCGGGCGCTTTCAGTCCAGAAAAGGAATAGGAAACTTGCAGTACCCCGAAGATGATAGCCGGCCGCAACTTGCGACGGGATGCCGAATCGCACAGTCGAAGTCCGAGGAGTTGACGGTATTGTTTCCGGAAGGAGCTCTGTTAATCAAGGGTACCGGCCAGGAAATCCTCACGAGATGCAATGGACAGCGGACTTTTCTAGAAATCGTCGGAGAATTGCAGAACTTGTACACGTCGAGCGATGGCCAAAAGATCAAGAAAGAAGCCGGCCATTTTCTCGAAAGGCTGCGTGGCAAGCGAATCATCGATTACTAGAACAGCCAGACCATTATGAGACCAGTTGCTACGTCGTTCGTTCCCTTAGCACTGATCGCTGAACTCACCCATCGCTGTCCTTTGCATTGCGTCTACTGCTCGAATCCTATCGAACTCCAGAAGTCATCAGCAGAATTGGACACAACCGAATGGGATCGTGTGTTTCGTGAAGCCGCAGCGCTCGGCTGTCTCCATGTCCACCTGACCGGTGGTGAACCACTGGCGCGAGGAGATCTACCCGATTTGGTTAAGAGCGCACGAGCCGTGGGGCTTTACACAAATCTGATTACGTCCGGCGTTGGTCTATCCGAGAAGAAGTTGCAGGATTTGGTTGAAGCAGGCTTAGAGCATATCCAGCTAAGCTTTCAGGACTCGATTGAAGACCCAGCGAACAATATCGCTGGTGCGCGTTCCCACGGTTTGAAAATCGAGATTGCTCAGCTAATTCGAAAGCAACGAATTGCTTTCACATTGAACATTGTCGTGCATCGCCAAAACTTGGACAGGCTAGACGGGATCATTGCGTTCGCCGAGCAGCTTCAGCCGGATCGCCTGGAGATCGCGAACGTACAGTACTACGGTTGGGCTTTTCTGAACCGCAACGCACTGCTGCCCACTCGGGAGCAAGTGGAAAAATCTCTTCGAACCATCGCGGAGGCGCAAGCCCGATTGAAAGATCGGCTAAAAATCGATTTCGTCCTTCCCGACTACTACGCGAAGTATCCGAAACCGTGCATGGGCGGATGGGGGAGGAAGCTTCTCCTGATTGATCCTACAGGTCGGGCATTACCTTGCCATGCCGCGACAGTTATTCCGGGAATTCACTTCGAAAATGTCCGTGAGCAGTCGCTCGCTTGGATATGGGAGCATTCTGAAGCTTTCAATAAATTTCGCGGCCAGGAATGGATGGTAGAGCCTTGCCGAAATTGCGAGCGCCGAAGTGAAGACTTTGGCGGGTGCCGATGCCAAGCTTTTCTGCTCACCGGCGATTTTCATGCCACCGATCCGGTATGTACGCTCGCTCCGAGTCACCCAGTCGTGCAGATCGCATTGCAGGGCAGTGATGATCATGATGCGTTATATGGCTCGACGTCTTCAGGATGGATTTATAGGCGTTGAGGCTCGGCCACGAGAGAGAAGCTAACACGCATTTTGGGATGGTACCCGATGAAAAGCTGAGAAGGGCATGAACATCAAACCAGGCCTCTCCCCAGAACCAACTTCGCAAAACTCAATCATCTTTTGGATTTTCCGTTCTCTCAAATACAGAGATTTTCGCGTGCTTTGGTGCGGACTGTTGATTTCTGCGATCGGCACTTGGATGCAAATCATAGCGATCAGCCTACTCGTTCTCAAGATCACGCATGGCTCCGCGTTCGCATTGGGGTGCGTCTCCCTCACACAAGCCTTCTCCTTTTTCCTCTTTGCCTTGATGGGCGGAAGTGTTGCCGACCGAGTGGACAAGCGGAGACTCCTGCTGTTGACGCAAAGCACATCTGCGCTATTGGCAGTTTTGCTAGGCGTACTGACATATACTGGCTTGATCCGCCTTTGGATGATTCTTTCTATTTCATTTTTGAACGGCGCAGTGTTAAGTGTCGACCAGCCCGCCCGTGGGGCATTGATTGCAGAGATGGTTCCCCATCAGGACCTGATGAACGCCCTCAGTTTGCAGGCTAATCTCTTTACTGCTGCCTCGGCCTTCGGGCCGGCTTTAGCAGGGATATCGGTATCGTTGCTAGGTTATTCCGCCAATTTTTTCTTTAACGCAGTGAGTTTCATGGCAGTCCTTGCAGCTTTGTACCTCATACGCACGCCACACCCGATAAAGGACGTTCGCCAGCCGATTCCCAGGTCTATTCGTGAGTCGCTCAATACCGTTCGCCATGACCCGGTGCTTCCTTGGGTGCTTTCAACCTATGCCATGCTTCTTTGTTTTTCCCCATCGCCCGCGCTGATGCTGCCGGTTTTTTCCGTCTCCGTGCTACATACAACTCCCGAACACCTGGGCTTCTTATTTTCTTCGATTGGTATTGGAAGCATTGTAGGGGCGATCCTATTAGCTGCGCACGGCAGGGACGCACGGAAAGGGCAACTTCACATAGCGGGTGTTTTGCTCAGCAGTGTCGCACTTGCGGGCTTTGCACTCAGCCGGCATCTCCAGTACTCCGTTGCTGCTTTACTCGTGCTTGGGATCGGACAAAGCGTGGCTGCTACGAGTGCCATCACACTGCTGCAAATGCGAGTATCCGCGGCAATGCGTGGACGTGCAATGAGCCTGAACACGCTTCTGGTCATGGGTCTCCGCCCGCTCGGTGATTTTCCCTTGGGGGCGCTCATGTCCGCACTTGGTGCGCCGACAGCGGTGCTACTAGGTGCGTTTTTAATCGGAGCATATGGGAGCGCAATCGAATTTCTCCGTCCATCGATACATTCGGCATGACAATAAGCTTTGACGTGTAGCGGCGTGATCTTAATTCGTAAACGCAGATCACGATGCTGCCATTCACAGCAATAAAGGCGGCTTGCGATCGAGGATAATGAAGTTCGATCACCGCTGTCGTGCATGCCGGCGTTTTGTGCGTTTTGAATGCACTTTTTAATTCAAAGTGTCTAAAGCGAGCGATCAATCCCGAGTGCCTACGCTACTTTTTGGGCTTGAGCTTCCTGTAGAGCTTCCTCGTAAACTCTGACGTAATCTTTAGCCATTCGCTCGATCGAAAAGTTATCCGCAACATACTGGCGAACCGCTGCGGGATCAAACTTCAGATCCTGAGCACGCTTGGCCATCTGCACCACGGAACGGCAAACGTGGCCCGACACTCCCTCGCGCACCACTTCCGGCACGGAGCCCCCGGGCATGGCCAGAACCGGCGTGCCGCAAGCCATGGCCTCGACCATCACCAACCCAAACGGTTCGTTCCATTGAATTGGGAACAACATCGCCATCGAATTACCCAACAGTTCGTTTTTTGCCTGAAGGTCGGCCAAACCAATATATTCCACGAGCTTTCCGTCAAGGTGGGGTTTGACTTTCTTCTCAAAGTACTCGCGGTACATCGGCTGCACGTCGCCAGCGATTTTGAGTGGAATTCCTGTTCGCTGCGCCACATCGATCGCAATGTGGGTACCTTTTAATGGGGCGATCCGCCCGATGAAACTGAGGTACTGCTGCTTTTGCTCAATCAACTGGTACTGGCTCAGGTCGATGCCGTGGTGAACCGTGCGCATCTTGGCCATTGATTCCTGTTTGCACTGCGCTTCACTGATGCAGACATAGGTGACGTCGGGATAGAAATTGTAAAATTCGCTCAGTTTCGCATCGTGAGGCCCATGCAGGGTAAGCACAGTTGGACGCTCGATGAAACGCGACAATGTCAAGGCTTCAGGCGACTGCAGATGGATCACGTCGCAGTCTCCAGCGGCTTCGCGAACTGCCCATGCCTCATGATTCAGACTCTTGATTAGTGCATGCGAAGGGTTCTTAATCGGCCAATCCGAGCGCTCGTAAATCCAGCGGCGCTCGGTGTTGACCGTGGATTCGCCATTGGCATAGACGACCACTTCGAGGCCAAGCTGCGAGAGACCTTCTGCGAGGTGGGCTACAAACAATTCAGTTCCGCCGTAGTCTGCAGGAGGGACGGCAATAAAAGGCGGCGCTATGAGAGCGATTTTCAATTCACGAGTCTCAAAACTTCATTCGAAACCTGGGGAGCCAGATCAACCACAGGATCGAATCGAAATCAGAAGTGATTGATCATCGCAACCCAGGCCGTCGACCCTAAAAACAGAAAAATTACGGTGGCAGCGAGTACTAATACAGCGTCGCTCACCAGATCCGGTTTCATCAATTCGTCTCGGCGCATGCCAGTTTCACCTTATGAAATCATCTCTCTGTCCCGCTCCCTCAATCTATGGGGTACATTCCTCATTTCTACCGCTGTATTCCCTTAGATATTTCCGGAATGCAGGACCGCCTGTTTGGCCGATTCAGGGCCCTTTAAGCCCTTTCGCGATACCAGGGCGAGGGCAGTGGGTGCCAATATCAGGGATGGCGCCAATTACTTCGGTCACCTACCGTTAAACGCCCGGATGACTAAGCTTATAGAAGCTGGCATCAGGAGTTCCTTGTGAAGAAGCTTATAATCTCGCTCACTACTCGCGACAACGATTATCAGCAAGAGCAGGCAAATTCGGCGCAAACCACTGCGGCGCGCTTGGGCATCGATATCGAACTGCTTTACGCGGAAAACGATGCTGTACTACAGAGCCAGCAGCTACTCAAGGCGATTCAATCGAATCCAGAAGCTCGCCCCAGCGGCATTATTTTCGAGCCCGTAGGTGGCACTGCGATGCCGCAGGTGGCCAGGGCAGCGGCTGCGGCGGGAATCGGCTGGGTTGTTCTGAATCGCGAGGTCGAATACCTGGCCGAATTGCGACGCAACTTCAAAGTCCCTATGTTCTCGATCACCTCCGATCACGAAGAGATCGGACGCATTCAGGGAAAGCAGATCGGAGCTCTCCTGCCTAAGGGCGGGTCAATTCTGTTGCTTCAAGGTCCAGCTGAAAGCCTGGCCGCGAAACAGCGCGCCGCAGGTCTGATCGAAGCCAAGCCCGCAGACGTTCAAGTCAAATCCATCAAAGCCAACTGGACGGAAGCGAGCGCGCATAAGTCGGTGTCGTCATGGCTGAAGCTCACGACCTCGCAGCACTCAGTCCTCGACGCGGTGGCCGCGCAGGATGACTCGATGGCGCTTGGTGCGCGCAAAGCCTTCCAGGAAATTCACGACTCAGCCCAGCGTGATCGCTGGCTCGCAATTCCTTTTCTGGGGATCGACGGCATGCCGAAAACTGGGCAAGCTGACGTTCGTCGCGGCTTGCTGGCCGCAACCATCATTGTTCCGACCAACACCGGCACTGGAATCGAGTTGTTGGCCCGCGCTTTAAGTTCGGGAGTGAATCCTCCGGAAAAGACCCTGACCGCGGCGCAATCGTTCCCTTGCATCGAAGAGCTGGCCAGAAAAGGCGCACTGAAGGCTCGCGGGACCGCAGCGCATTGATTCTCAGATCACCGCACCATCTCTTGATCGCCGGCGGCACTCGTGTGCCTCCCACCCCACATCTACTCACAAACTGCGTAGACTAGATTCATGCCCGTGCAGATCGGAGTCAAAAGCCACGACTATAGCGAACCACTCGGTTTGCTCTCCGATTGTCACCGCCGCATCGAGATGTTTCTCGGGTCGCTTTCGGCTATCGCGAAGGCGGCGGGCCCGCCTTTGAATGATGAGGGTCGGCGCGCGCTGGAAAACGCGTTGCGGTACTTCCGCGAAGCTGCCCCGAAGCACACCGCCGACGAAGAACAGTCTCTCTTCCCCCGCCTCAGTTCCCTGCAAGCCGAGGAGTCCGATAGCGTCCTCGCGACGATGGAGGAATTGGAGAAGGACCATCACTGGGCTGAGTCACTTCACACTGAAATTGATCGTTTAGGGCGGAAATACCTTGAGGACGGAAGATTGTCAGATCATGACTCCGCCGAATTTCGCAACGCGATGGATGCACTCACCGCGATGTATCAGCGGCATATCACGATTGAGGATAAATTGCTGTTCCCAATCGCGGCGAAGGCCCTTCCCCAGGCTGACAAGCTCGCCATTGCCGCCGAAATGGCGGCACGGCGGCGGTAATCGCGGTCGTACTTCGAAAGCCGAAGACAAACTCGAGCTTCATTCCTTTAGAATAGACACGCATGCTGACGCAAGCTCAGGCCCTAGATCTATACCAATCTGACGATCTCATCGGCATCGGTATGGAAGCTGACGCGGTCCGCCGCAAACTGCATCCCGAAGGCGTGGTCACCTACATCATCGACCGCAACATTAATTACACGAACTTCTGCACCGAGTACTGCACCTTTTGTGCCTTTTATCGTCCGCTGAAGGGACCCAAGGCGAAAGAGGGATACATTCTCGACCTCGATACCATTTACGAGAAGATTCGCGAAACCGTGCAGCTCGGCGGTACGGGCGTGCTCATGCAGGGTGGACTGCATCCCGATCTGAAGATCGATTGGCATGAAAACATGCTGCGCGGAATCAAGCAGCGTTTCAAGGTTCATCTTCACTGCTACTCGGCATCTGAGATCATTGCCATCGCCGAATACAGCGGACTAACCATTCGCGACACAATTTCGCGCCTGCGCGACGCTGGCCTCGATTCCATTCCAGGCGGCGGCGCAGAAATTCTCGACGATGAAGTTCGGCACCGCATCGCCCGGCTGAAATGCCTGACCGAAGACTGGCTGAACGTGCATCGTACGGCGCACCAGCTGGGCATGCGAACGACGGCGACCATGATGTTCGGCGTTGGCGAAAAATTCGAGCACCGCATCAACCACCTGCAGGCCATCTACAACCTGCAGGAAGAAACTGGCGGTTTCACGGCGTTCATCCCATGGACATTTCAGCCGCAGAACACCGCGCTCGGCGGACGCAAGTGGGACGAAGCCACTGCGTTGGAGTACCTGAAAAACCTGGCCATCTCGCGCCTGTTCCTCACCAATTTTCAGAACGTGCAATCGAGCTGGGTGACACAAGGGCTCAAAGTCTGCCAACTCGGGCTGCGCTTCGGTGGCAATGACGTCGGCTCGGTGATGCTCGAAGAAAACGTCGTGCGTGCCGCCGGCGTGACCAACTGCACCACCGAAGAGGAGCTCCGGCGCATCATCCGCGACGCCGGATTCAGGCCCGCTCAGAGGGACACGCTCTACAGAACCTACTTCCTGAATTAATCCCGGCTCAGAGGCAGTCGGGGAGACTGCAGACTAATGATGATCGATGTCTCGCGCGGGAGTTATCCGACGCTTTTTCAAGATCTCTGTTGCTACACCCGCTGCTTCTATGATTTGCTTGTTGAGCTCACGCTCCCGCGCTTCTTGGACCAGCAGCTGTTCCCGATTGGTTATTTTCACTCGCTTGTATTGATCTAGCCCTAAATCGAACCGAAGGTTCTGAAATTTGACTAGCAAATCCGCATAACTTCTCAGCGCTGAGGTTAACCCGGGGAGAGGTTTGCCTTGGTTTCGTTCTCTCTTCGCAAGATCTTCGAGGCGCTTTTCTTGAAACGCCACGAGGTCTGCAAGGTAATGGAGCGGTTCCATCTGAATACTATCCCCCGCCCATTTCGAAGAGGGCTCCCGCAAATTGTAAGCGGGCCCACCACGATGAACGCTCCTGCGTATGCTGGTCAGCTCGCTCTCCAATGCGGTTCTACTCAAGTCACGGGCGCGGCCCCAATCTTCTTGGATTGTGCGCGCGATCTTGCTGGTAGGGTCTCCACGCACCAATCCATCAATGATGATGGCGCGCTTTTCTTCTCCGAGTTCTTGCAGCAGGTCGAATCCCATCAAATGTTCCTTTGAGCACTTCCAAGTAGTATGTCCTGACTTCGCTTGCACAGCAATGCCTTGTAAAGTTCCGAAAGTACTATTCAACCTCTTCACTTTGGTAAGTAGTTATGGTTTTTAGAACCTTGCCCATTTTTCTCGCGAGAGTACAACTAATACGGAGGCGATGACGAGGCCTCTATATATGGCACATGATACGAAAGTTAGTGTTCGCGATGTTAAAAAAGGCGACAAGCCCGATAGCTATCCTGGTAAGCAGATGCCGGCGGATAATCCGGACTCATCGGCACCAATCTTCCCGGGCAAACGCCGCAGTGACAACCAACAACAAGCCAGCCGAGCGAACGACCGCAGATCGCCTGGGCCGACATCGGCCGATGGCAAGCAGAAAGCAGCGCAAAACTCCGTTCGTGACGGCATTTTTTCCAGACAAGTTGTGATCGAAGAGCTGGGTGAAACACGCGAAGACTTTGAGCGTGTGAAGCGGACTCATTTCGATTCCCTTCGTCCGTGTGATGGGCTCCAAGAACAATACGTGATGGACATGGCGGAAAACGCCTTTCTGCGTGAGCGCGTACGCCGCGCCGAAGAACTCGAAAGACGTAACCGGCTTGATACATTTCAGCTGGAAAATGAGCTGAAACGCGCTGATCAACTGGATCAGTTTAGAGACCGTTTTCTAATTGAGTTCGAGCATTACGTTGGCGATTCGGAGTTTACCTTTCGTCGCCTTCCCCACGCACTGGACGAAGCCCGGCGAGACCTGATGTCTATGTCTGAGGGCATCGGCTTTTTGCTTTTCCTACTCGCAGAGGTCGAGGTATGTTTCAGGGAAGCTGGAACACTGATGGAAAAGCATAGGTCGTTATTTGACGCAATCCGTGGCTCTGCCCATCCGCTGGACATTCGCAACTGGATCGAGCATTTGACCACACACGATTTCGCGTCCGCGCCGACGGGGGAACCAGAATCCGAACCCAGCTACGCTGAGCAGGAAGAAATCTCCGCCGATGATGAAGCGAAGAGCTGCCAAAGGCCATGCGACGCCAAAACTGACCCAGTAACGGCAGGACTTGCCGCGTTCATCAGTTCTGTTGCCGAGTCGCTTCGTGATCGCAAGGAAAAGCTGGAAAGGATTGAGGAGGGCGAGGTTCAGAAAGAAATTGCTCTGATTATGCTAGACCCCAGCCCGACCGAACGGTTTTCTCGAGCGGAAACTTCGCGGGAGCGCAAAATGTACCGGGCGTTGGTGGGACTTTCCCAACTGCGGGCTATGGCAACGTCGTCGCCGTTGTCCTTGGCGGCTGGAAGCGTCAGTTTAGCAGCAGGTGAATTCACCAGTTCCGTCCGCGGTAAAATTGCAAAACGAACCCGAGAAGCCCCAAGGGGGAAAACGATCACAGTTCCGGTGGCGGACGCGCCCCTTGCCGGCAATCTCAGGGCTAGTCTTCCTGAAGCCACGAGGAATGTACCGCCACCTTCGTGAGTTGGCGCGATCAGCGGGGCGGCGGTCGGAATACCATCAACTCTGAAGATAGTAGTTTTGCAAAACGAACCTGAGCGGTCTTGGTGTGAGTTAAGG
>JBKPSP010000202.1:0-9289 GCA_046735175.1 Acidobacteriota bacterium | reverse complement strand
CACCAGAGCTGCATTGTTCACCAGCGCGAGCTGCATAGTGACACCCCAAGTTTCGCGCTGGCGCTGCGAGCGGCGCTGCGGCAGGCGCCGAAAGTCATACTGGTTGGCGAAATGCGCGACCGTGAAACTATCGAGATCGCGATGGAAGCGGCAGAGACTGGACACCTCGTCATGTCAACTCTGCATACCATTGACGCCTCGAAAACCGTGGAGAGAATTGTCGGCGTCTTTCCCCTGGCGGAACAGCATTCGGTCCGCAATCGACTGGCAAAAAGCTTTCGTTACATCGTTTCTCAGCGCCTCATTCCCCGCAAAGATGGCCACGGGCGGGTAGCGGCGCTCGAAATCCTGAAGTCTACTCTTCGCACCAGAGAGTACGTAGAAAAAGGAGAAGTCGAGGGCAAGACCCTGCTCGATGCCATGCGCGTCGGCACCACCGAAGGCATGCAGCACTTCGACGGCGAAATTGAAAAGCTCATTCGCGCCGGAACCATTGAGTTCGAAAGCAGCATGGCTTACGCTACCAACGCCGGAAACCTTCGCCTCGAACTGGCTGACTTCGCTCCCCCGCCAGAGCCGGCAAGTACAAGCTAGCCCAAGCGTCTGCGGCTTCTCTGATAATTTGCTTCGCAATCATCCCCCTTACTCGAAACGACCGTTCAGCGACTCGACCCAGCTTGCCGCATGGCACCCGACATAGTCAGGCGCGCCCGCCGTACCTGGAATATCATGGAACGTTCCGTGCGGCGATCATGCCCGCACGACTTTCATCAGGAGATGTGAATGCCTGCCGCGACCCGCATTGATCCTCTTTCCTATCTCACCGACCAGTTGAATGACCTCAAAGCCAAGGGCACGCATTTCAGGCTGCGCGTGCTCGAAGACGAGCAGGCGCCGGAGTGCACGTTTGATGGCAAGCACGTAATCAACCTTGCTTCGAATAACTATCTCGGGTTGACGACTCATCCCAAGCTACGCGAGGCAGCGCTTGAGGCGACCCGCAAATACGGCGTCGGCTCCGGCGCCGTGCGGACCATCGCGGGAACGATGAAGATCCACATGGAGCTGGAAGAGAAGATCGCGCGCTTCAAGAACGTGGAAGCTTGCGTGGTCTTTCAATCGGGATTCACGGCGAATGCGGGGACGGTTTCGGCGGTTCTGGGCAAAGAAGACTTCATCATCTCCGACCAACTCAATCACGCTTCGATTATCGACGGCGCCCGGCTCTCGCGGGCCAAGATTCTGGTGTTCGAGCACAAGAACCTGGCCGATGCCGAAGCCAAGCTGGCTAGCCTAAAAAACCAGCCTGGCAAGAAGCTGCTGATCAGCGATGGCGTTTTCTCGATGGATGGCGACATCGGCCCACTGCCCAGCCTTTGCGATCTGGCCGAAAAATATGGCGCGATCATGATGGTGGACGACGCGCACGCCTCCGGTGTTCTCGGTCGCAACGGCCGCGGCACGATCGATCATTTCAAGGTGCATGGCCGCGTGGACATTCAGGTTGGTACGCTCTCAAAAGCCATCGGCGCGCTTGGCGGGTACGTTTGCGGCTCGCGCGATCTGATCGATTTTCTCTCTCATCGCGCGCGGCCGTTTCTTTTCTCCACATCGCATCCGCCGTCAGTGGCAGCGACTTGCATCGCCGCATTCGACGTCCTCGAACAAGAACCTGAGCGAATCGAAAAGCTGTGGGAGAACACGCGCTTCTGGAAAAAGGAACTCGGCCTCCTCGGTTTCGACATCGGCGGCAAGACCACGCCAGCTAGCGAGACGCCAATCACGCCAATCATCATCGGCGACGGCAAGCTGACGATGGAATTCTCACGCGAACTGTTCAAAGAAGGCGTGCTGGGGACCGGGATTACTTTCCCGACGGTTCCGGAAGGAAAAGCCCGTGTGCGCACGATCATGACGGCGACACACACACAAGATGAGCTGCAGCGAGCGTTAGAAACGCTGAAGAGTGTGGGGAAGAGGATGGGGATTCTGTCGATGTTCGAATAACGGCTCTGCGTGCGGCAAGCCGGGCCTGGTAAGTCGTGACAACGCCTGATTACAACCAATTCTGTTTTTTTCGTAATCTGATTGCTTGGTAAAGACTAGTTTTGCTTGGCGACCGTCGACACGAACGCCTGGGCGTAACGAAGCTCAGGGCGGGTAGACGCCGCCCCAGCGCAGATTTTTAAGAGTTGCTGGTAGTACGCAGTTGCCTTGATTGGTTGTTTAGTGAGTTCCGCAGTTCGCCCCGCTCCATACAGCGAATCGAAGCGACCTGGATCGATCTTTAGCTCTGCTTCATATTCCCGCAACGCCTGTTCAGGCAATTTCATATCAAGAAGCATGTCCGCCAACATTTCGCGGGCAGGAAGATCGCCGCTTGCCCCAAACACCCCGACCTTTTGTTTATCAGCGATTTCACGTAGCAAGCGCACAGCCTGATCGTCTTTGTCTTCCAGGTGGTTTGTCCATGCTTCGGCCTCTTTACGCTCTTGGTCCACCCAATCGGCGAATGGCAGTTTCTTCGCCACAACCTGGCCGTATATAGCCTCGATCTCCGCTAAGTTGCGCCGCGCCGCCGCCGCATCCCCGGTACGGGCCGCGCCTATCGCACGCACAAGATAGGTGATCGTGTCATCTCCAAAATCCGTGCCTGGTGTAAGTGCAAGATTTGCGGCGTTCCGCCACTCGTGCAACTCAAGCACATAGCTCGCGGAAAAGGACAACAAAGCGAACACTTGAGGGTCGGTATCTACACCATACATGCTCTTCATCTTGGGCAGTGATCTCACCTCTTGGATGAGATTCTGCGCCTCTGTTTCGCGACCGCTCTGAAGATACGCATACATCAGAAACTCCATCGCATGGTACTGGTGGCCTTCGTCCCCCATGTGCGTGATTGAAGCATTTCGACTGGCTCCGAGTCGGGCAAAGATATGGGATGGCATGTGCAATGCGTGAGGGGCCGTGGGTGCGATCCTGGCATAGCGCCGCGCAGCCGGAAGTCCCAACTCGGCAAATCCTGGATAGTCGTAGGTGTGAATGAGGTAGTGGGCCACTCCCGGATGATTCGGCTCCAGAGAGAACAGTTCCTCCAGGATTGCAGCCGCCTTTTTTCGGCTGGCATGGGTGGGATCGTCGTCTCGATCACTTTCTTCTAATGCGAATGCATAAAAGGCCGCAGCTTCATGATCATCGGGGTAATGGCGATACAGCAACTCCATTCCTTTCAGGTACTTTTGTTGGCGCTTAACGTCTTTCCTCGCCGGATGGTTATAAAGCGCACCAAGTGCGGCGACGTATGCTCGTTCCCGTAGGGTTTTTGCGTGGAGCGATCTTGCAATCTTGATTTCTTCCCAACCTTGCTTGAGCTGGTTGGAGTTCGGTATCCCCCAACGACTAAATGTCTTTGCAATGCCCCAGTGCGCCATCGCACAGGTAGGGTCATCTTGCCCGACATGCCGAAATGTCGTTTCCGCAGTCTCAAAAGCAAATGAATGCAACAATGCAACTCCGCGCTCAAAATCCTTCTGGACTGTCGGCGCACAGGATGTTGGGAAGCGAACAGTTCCAAGCTGTTGTTCGTCGAGATCGCCGTGTTTGTGGTCTTCATCGGCCACGGCGGAGGCCAACATGACAAGAAGAGCAGGCAGCAACGCAGTACATCGGACTGTAAAGCGAATCACGAATGAGAGTTTAGCGACACCGATTGGGGTGGTCAATTGAGGGCTGGATACAAAAATCTGAGATTGCTCGTGTAACGCAGCCATCCCGTTCTCTGGGCACACTCTAATTTGTCCCAACGGCCTGGTTTATACTCACCACCAAGCCTCTTACGTTCCCTTCGGAGGACTTATGCGCTCTCTTTCCGCTCTGATTGCCGCCTTGTCTCTGCTTCTTGGCACGACCTGGGCTGACGAAGGCCACCACCACGCCCTGAGCGAGCAGGAAGTCGGCTCCCTCCAGTTCTCGACCTCATGCTCGCCGCGGGTTACGGTCGAGTTCAATCGCGCCGTGGCACTTCTGCACTCGTTCCAATACGAAAAGACGAGAGAGACGTTTGAGGACGTGGCGAAGCAGGACCCCGGATGTGCCATGGCTTCGTGGGGCGTTGCAATGTCTCACTATCACGGACTGTGGGGCAATGGCGACACGAACGCCGGCCGCACAGCACAACACAAAGCAGAAGAGATTGCCGCCGCGAACTCGGCGACCACGGCGCGTGAAAAGGCCTATATCGCCGCGCTCGGCGAGATCTACAAAGTTGATGATCGAGACATGGCGGCCCGCGGGAAAGCTTTCGAACGGAAGATGGCGGAGTTGCAGGCAGCGTATCCGGATGACACTGAGGCAGCCATTTTTCATGCCCTCACGTTGGCCATCACTGCGCCAAAGACCGACAAGACTTTTGCAAAACAGCGCAAGTGCGGCGAGATATTGGAGCCGATCTTTGCCAAGAACCCGCACCATCCTGGCGTGGCGCACTACATCATTCATTGCTACGACAATCCCGTGCTGGCTGAGCAAGGCCTGCAGGCGGCGCGCCTTTACGCGAAGATTGCGCCTGCATCGGCGCATGCGAACCACATGCCGTCGCACATTTTCACGCGTGTGGGATCGTGGGACGAGTCGATTAGCTCAAATATGCGCGCGGCCGAAATTGCGACCGCCGATGAAAAGTCATCTCAGAACGGCGAAGCCCGCGACCAGCGTTTGCACGCGATGGATTATCTGGAGTACGCGTATCTGCAGAGCGGACGGATAAGTCACGCGAAGGCTGTTTTTGATCAGATGAATTCCTTGCAACCTGTTGCCGGATTGTCTGCGACCGGAAACTACGGACAATCTGCGATTCCTGCGCGCTATGCTCTGGAGCGGCGAGATTGGAAGGGCGCGAGCGCCTTAAAACCGAGAGAGGACGGCGTGCCGTGGGCGCGAGCCCTGATGTGGATGGCGATCGGGATCGGAAGCGCGCGAAGCGGAGATGTCGCGGCCGCATCGAATGCGGAACAGATACTTACGTCGCTTCGGGACTCCGCCGCCAGTGTGGACCAATATTGGTCAAAGCAAATCGAAGTGCAGCGCCGCGAAGTTGCGGCATGGATCTCCGAGACGAGCGGCAAAACTGAAGACGCTGTCTCGAAAATGCGTGACGCAGCCGAACTTGAAGAGAGCATGGACAAGCACGCCGTAACGCCCGGCGCGGTGCTGCCCGCGCGCGAGATGCTGGCTGAGCTTCTCTCAACACAGGGGCAGGCTCAAGCTGCACTTGCTGAATATCAGGCGGTGTTGAAGGTCGCCCCGAACCGCTTCAATGCTCTTTACGGGGCAGCCAGCGCGGCAGAGTCAGCAGGGAACTCGGCTGTGGCGAACCAGTTCTTTCACAAGTTAACCGAAGTGGCGGTGGGCGATGAGCGGCCGGAGTTGGTGACCGCCAGGAAGAAACTGGCGGCGCTAGCACAAACCACCACGGCGAACTGAGACTCGAAAGAAATTGGAAGGTGGGTGCCCCACGTCTCGCCGGGTTTGCGAGATGTGGGAGTGAGGGCCTCAAGGGCCCTGTGTCACCTGCTGTTTGTCCTTAACTAGTCGCGCGCGAAAGATGCGGTTTGAGACCGGCTCTTCTCCCACCACATCCACGTTCACCGTGTAATCGCCACGCGAGACGGTATCCCCGAAGGGGATTTGCAAGTCCTGCGTTTGTTTTTTGAGGGGAAAGTGCTGGTATCCGATCGCCGTGGCCCTGCCGGTTTCGTTTACTGCCAGCACGACCACAGTCAGGTCGAAATCCCGTCCGGTGTGATTCGACACTTTGATTGAGCCATCGATTCGTTGCCCATTTACATGTGCGGGCTTGTCCCATTCGGTGACCAGAGGCGTCTCAACGCGGAGGGTAAATTTCTTGCGCACTTGCTCAGGCGGAGAATTGCTGTCCCGCACCGACAGAGTAATTTCGGCCGCCGTGGAGTCCTCGACGGTGCCGCGAATCTCTCCGTCATCGCGAAGCTCTAAGCCGTGCGGCAAAGGGCCGGAGACGAGACTCCAATGGTAAGGACGAATCCCGCCCGAAACTTCTACCGAATGCGAATACGCTTCCCAGAGAGACGCTGGCGGAAGATTTTCTTTTTCAGAAATCGAGAGCGGCGTCTGCCCGAACAGCCCCAGCGCCCCGAGCATTAGAACGATGGGCAATGCCGTGCGAATTGTACCGCTTAGTTTGAGCATACGACTGCCCAGTCTAAATTGTCTGTTGGAATCAAGTCTTGATCTTCAACTCGTGAGAACGCCGCGAAGCGACCACTTTGCGAAATGAATCAAACAGTCGCACAAAAACGAAAGGGCCGGGAAGGCGAACCTTCCCGGCCTCACAGCTCTAAACCCTTCAGTTACTGCGGATCGAGTTCCACGCTATCGCCCACGAGCAACGGTTCCATCGCGAACACAACCATTCCAGTCGAAGTCGAAGGAGTCGTCCCAATCACTACGATCTCAGCCACTGCGCGGCGCGGCATGTCGGCTACGTGGATGGTCGGCCCGCCGGTTCTGCTCAACCAGTTGGGATCGATCTCGACCTGTTTCGTCTGTGTGTCTTCGTTGGTTGTTGCCTTGAAAGAAAGGGAGTCAACCGGATCATGCTGATCGCGCACATAGGTGCGGACAGCGCGGAGGTAGTCTCCAACCTTCAGTCCCTGGCTGGATCCGATGTTCATGTAGAGCTTGCCGCCGGTGCCCAATTGGGAATCGAAATCCTTTGCCAACACCACACGACCGCTGACCTGTCCATTGGCTGGCGCAAAGCGATCGAAACGCATCGGCGCATGAAACGCGGTCATTTGCTTTTCGACATATGGAATTGCGAAGTCGCCGGGGACGATCGGGTCACAACTGAATTCCACCTCAGCAACGGCGTTGCCTTTGTGCCGGGTGTCAATAATCTTGACGCGCGCCAGTTCGGCGTAGGGCTGGCCTGCGGCTTTCACCGCGGCAAACTGGCCGGGATAAAGCTCGTAACGATTGATGTCGTGCAATTCGCGCACGATGGTGTATTCCTGGCCGGCCTCATAACCTTGGCCCTTCAGATACAGCGCCTCGCCGTTCACGAATCGCGTAGCGTGCGGCGATTCCAGGCCACCTGTTACGTACTTATCTTTCGAGACCCCTTTACCAATGAAACCAGAGCAGTAAACGTCGGCCGTAGTCGGCGTTACCACGCGCTCGATCGGAAAATTGACGTTGGTCTGGACCGTTCCCGAGGGGGTAGGATCAGTTTGGCCGCCCTGTGCCCACAACATCGCCGGCACCAGCAGCAGGATCAGAATTGCTGACTTCTTCATTACGTTCCTCCCTCAGGGATGCTTCTTCTAAGTTGTTTAAAACAAACAATCTTCCGTTGATGAACTTAGCAAGGGGCGTAACGAGGGTCAAGGTTACGCAGGTCTAACGGCCACACTGCTAAAAAGTTTGCCGCGAATGGATAGCACAAAGAATGTTGCATCTGGACGTACGTCCCTGTAATATCGCGCCGTCCGATGACTGCAGAAAACAATCATTACGCGTCCAGATTGTTGCACTTGCGGCTACCACGGGTTTGTGTGGCAATTGCCGGAGCCGATGCCAATGAAATGCTTGACAAGGCTGAGGCCCTGGCGCGTGATAACCCCTTTCTTGAGTTACGGTTAGACTATCTGCCGAAGCCAGGTCTGGCGCTTCCCAAGATCCGCCAGTTCACGGAATCTCACCCCTATGTTTCGGTTATCGGAACCTGCCGTCGTGTTGCTAGCGGAGGGAAGTTCCGGGGCTCAATCTCTTCCCAGGTGGAACTTTTGGGTAAGGCCGCCGACTCAGGTTGCCAGCTCGTGGATATCGAAATTCAATCGGCGAGCCGGATGCGTCCGGCTCAACTCGAGAAGCTTCGTGGGAAGGCGGCTCTCGTCCTGTCATTCCACGATTTCCGCGGTACCCAGAAGCTGGATGAGACCCTAAAGAAGATGGCGGCGTATCCGGCCGACTTTTATAAGGTGGTCAGCACTGCAACCAGCCTTTCCGATAACGTTACCATGATGAAGTTTCTGGATCGCCACCGCGATTCTTATCCCCTGGTCGGGCTGTGCATGGGGGAGCAAGGGCTTGTCAGCCGGGTGCTGGGTGCAAGATCGGGCAGCGCATTCACCTTCGCTTCGATCACTGCCGACGAAAAAACTGCGCCCGGGCAGCTCACCGCGCAGGAACTCATCAACACCTATCGCATTGAACAGCTCGACCCGGCGACCAAGGTGTATGGCGTGGCTGGCGATCCGATTTCGCATTCGCTCTCGCCCGCAATCATGAACGCCGCGTTACGCCGCGAAAATGTGAACGGCATCTTTCTGGCGCTGCATGCTAAATCACTCAAAGATCTGCTCACCTGCGTGCGGGAGATACCCATTCAAGGCCTGGCCGTCACTATGCCTCATAAGGAAGCGATCCTTCCTTATCTCGACAACACCGATCCCTTCACTACAAAGATTGGCGCCTGCAACACGGTTGTGCGATCGGCGGATGGAAAACTTTACGGCTTTAACACAGACACGTCCGGCGTGGTGCGGCCGCTCGAGCAACGCATGGCTTTACATGATGCCAAAATTCTGGTGCTCGGCGCCGGCGGCGCGGCGCGCGCGGCGGTATTCGGACTCAAAGAACGCGGAGCACAGATCTGGATTTTGAATCGCAGTCTCGCGCCGGCTCAAAAACTGGCGAGGCAAGCCAAGGCGCGCACCATCAAACGCGCCGACCTGAAGAAGCTTGAGTTCGACGTCATCATCAACGCGACGCCAATCGGAATGGGCAACACCCGCGAGACCCCGCTGAACGCTGATGAGATCAAAGCCAAGCTAGTCTTCGACATGGTTTACGATCCGGCGGAAACTCGCCTGCTGAAACTTGCCAAAGAACGAGGGCTGCCCGTCATCGCCGGCAGCGAGATGTTCGTTCACCAGGCGGCGCGCCAGTTCGAAATCTGGACCGGCAAGCCTGCTCCTCGGGAAGATATGTTGAGAATAGTTATGCAGGCGCTGGCGGAAAGGGCTGCCGCGAGGAACGGACACAAACCCTAGCGAAAAATTTCTTGAAAAAACAAACCAACCGCAGATTACAAATATTCTGCTTTATCGGCGTTCTCCGCGCAATCCGCGGCGGAGTTCCCTTAGTGAAGTTCGAGGAAGTTCCGGATCAGCTTCTTGCCTTCACTGGTGAGCACGCTCTCCGGATGAAACTGAACTCCTTCCACAGGGCATTTCTTATGCCGCAGTCC
>JBKPSP010000201.1:0-38721 GCA_046735175.1 Acidobacteriota bacterium | reverse complement strand
GCATAGAGCCTGCCATTTTGAATGGCAATGGCAAGATATCCTGCGACGGTTTCGAGCAACTCCACGTCTTCGCTTGAAAGGAAATCGCCTTCGACCGTTTTGCCCAATCCTAAAAACGCAACCGTGCTCTTCTGTGCCCGGCAAGGGATGTAGTAGTTCAGATCGAGGCGCGCGATGGTGTCCTGTGCGTCGGCCGCCTCCCGCGGAACTGAGTGCGTGTTCTCGAAAAAGAGGTGGCCCTCGCCGGTTTCCGGGCGCTGAACGCTCAGGAAACTCAGATCAAGCCCACTCGTCTGCTGCATGCCGAAGGATTTCGCCAGATTGAAGGTGCCGCTGTTTTCGTTGTCGGCAAGAAATATTGCCATGCGGTCGACCAGCAGCGTGCGCGAAAGCCGATCAACGACGGCGGAAAGCATTTTGTCCAGATCGGTTTCGGCACTCAGTTCACGGCCGAAATCGACGAGCGTCTGGCGGTAGTCGTAGCGAGTGCGATAGAACAGGCGATCGATTCGGTCCTGGATCCACTTGCGCAGCGGATCCGCCAGCACGGCCGTGATCACAATAGCTAAGACCAGTCCTGTCGTTCCCGTGCTGGGCAGACGGTTGTGCACCAGCAGACCAATCAGGGCCACTATGGTGAAATATGCGCCTGCGATGGCGACCGCAGCCAGAGTGTAAGCCATTCCGCGTTTGAAGATCAGGTCAACATCCATCAGCTTGTAACGGAAGATGGCATAGCCGAAGGTCAGCGGCAGAATTCCGAGTGAGAGAACCGCAACGTCCAGGGTCGATGTGCCGACAATGAAGGGAACGGCGTAAAACACAGTGAACGGAGCGACGGCGACAACCGTGCCACGAGTGAGCCACTTCAACTGATGACGGAGGATGGGGCGAGTGGCAGTGTTGTAGCTGTGCAGCAGCACGGCGGCGGCGGCAACGAAGTACCCAACAACATACGCCATCCACAGCTTGTCGAACCGCCACAACAGTGACTGGCTGGCACGGGCGAAGGCAAAGCCGAGGACCTCATACGCAAGAAGCAGAAGCCCCGGAACATACAACAGAGGAACCAGTCCTCGGTGCCGCCGGACGGCTTCATGCTTCTCCGGAAACTCGAGCACGAAGTGCAGGAGCAGCACGGGTTGCAGCATGTTTGCCGCGACATTGCCCCAATAGATGATCCAGTCAAACGAATTCAACTTCCCGGTGAAATGGAAGGAATTAAAAACGAATGACGCCAGGCAGAATACGTAGAAATGCGTGGAGCCGGGAGCTGTCCAGCGGCGAAACAGGACGTACAGCCCGATTCCAAGGTACAGAATGGCGATCGCCCTCAGCCAATCATTCGACGCGCGATGGAAGACACCGAGAATGGGCTTGGCATCGAACGGAATCGAACCCCGGGTCAAAGAATAGGAAATGCTGAAAAGGGCGCCGCGCTGATACATCAGACGTGTGACCTGATCCACGCGGGTGATGGGTTTACTTTCAATCGCCACCAGCCGGTCGCCAGGTTCGATGCCGGCCCGTGCCGCCGGACCGCCGGGCACCACTCGGTCGGCGACTACCCCGCCATTACGTTCAACCCAATTGACACCGTCATATGGGACGACGAACTGGGCCGATTTTCGGAAATTGACCCAGGCGAGGGTAACGCAGGCAGCAGTGAGCAGTGCCAGAAATCCGGCTGTGAATCGTAATTGATATTCGCGGTTCATCGGCTGCGACGCCGGCGCGCTGAGTCCTACACGCCCCCGCTCGTAGGAATGCACGTTCGCTGCCAACGAACCCAACTGGCTGGCACGGCTAAGTCCCATCCTAAGAAGCTCTTTCAGAATTATAGAGGTATTAGTTCTCAAAATTTACGTTTTTTGGAAGGAGTCTCCCGTATTTGGTAAGTGACAGCCACAGCGCTGCTTAGGCGATATCAGGCCCGAAAAAAATTGGGGAGCCGAAGCTCCCCTTTACAGAAGCGACAGAGGCGATATCTGCTCAGATAGAATCTGTCCTTCATCAGAAAGTTGTCCGTGCGAGATGGGAATGCTTGAGCAATTTGTTAAACCAGCAGCGCTGCCTGCGGGGATTGACGAACGCTGGACGGAAGTCGGGTGCCTGCGGGTTCGGTTTCTGCACGCTGGCGCAGGACCACCAATCGTTCTGGTGCATGGCCTTCTCGGGTATTCCTTCAACTGGCGGCGTATTCTTCCCCGACTGGCGCAGACCTACGAGGTTTTCGTCCCTGATCTGCCTGGATCCGGTTTCTCTGAATGCAGCTCCCAACTTGATCATCAGCTTTCGGCTTCGGCCCAGCGGCTGCTCCAATTTCTGGATTCCGTCAGAATCGAATCGGCGGACGTGGTTGGCAGTTCATACGGAGGAGCAACTGCGATGCTCGCCGCCTCAATGGACATTGCTAGGTTTCGCCGCCTGGTCCTGGTTTCGCCTGCAAATCCCTGGTCGCGAATCGGACGGAAAAGACTGAAGCTATTGCGAATTCCCCCAATAGCTGCGTCTTTTCCGAGTTTTGCTCGCTGGGCACGACCGGCGCAAGCCTACTTCGTTCGTAGAATGTACGGCGATCCCGCCCGCTTGACTGAGGAAACACTCACCAGCCACTTCAAGCCTTTGGCGCGACCGGGAGTTCTCGAGCACGGAGTCGGGATTGTGAAAACCTGGCGGGAAGACATGGAATTGCTGAAGGCCGCTTTGCCCAGCATCGCGAAATTGCCAACTCTCCTGATTTGGGGCAGCCGCGACCGGACTGTTGATCCAAAGTCGGCAGTCCCGCTCAGCAGATGTTTCGACTCGGCCCGAATCGAGGTCATGGAGGGAGCGGGTCACCTTCCCTATGAGGAGTGCCCGGCAGAGTTTACTCAGATCTTGATGAACTTCCTGAATCCCACCCAGCCCGTACAGGAAGTAACCTGACACTGGGTTTCTTCGGTGTTACGCTCAGATTTCATGTCATCCGGGGTTCAGCCCGTTGGCCTTGCCGCGCTGCGCGCGTTCACGCGGGCCTTCCGCTCGGAGAACTCAGGCGCATGGCTCCGCTTCCTAGTGGCAACGATCGGCCTTACGGTGGCTTTTGGCGCCGCCATTTTTTCCAGCGCGGCACGCGATGCGGGCAACGTAGTTGCCACGGTTGTACTGGCGTCGCTGGCCCTGCTGCTCACGGCTGCGGTGGCGCTGGGAATCGTGCCCTATCTGGTGCGGCGGGTCAGCGCCGGACGCTTCCGGGACGCACTGGATTTCGAAGTTACCCGTGCCGGGATGTTCTATGCGCTGATTGTTTTGCTAATCGGCATAGCTGCGCTCAACACGGGAAATAACCTGCTCTACATCATTGTCGCGGCAATGCTTGGGGCGATCGCGGTTTCTGGCATCGCCTCGTCCATTTGTTTGAAGGGGCTGGAGCTGGAACTCAAAGTTCCTGAACACATTTTTGCAGGAACCGACGTGCTGGCCACGGTTTGCGTGCACAATCCACGCCGATGGATACCATCGCTTTCGATTTCGGCAGTACCCATTGAGAAACAGAAGCAGAAGCTTCGGTGGCGCTGGGTGGCGACGACCTTTCCGGTTCCACCGTGGCGGCCTCCGGAAAAACAGTGGCTTCAGCTTCCTGATCGCAAACTGCGGCGCGTAACCGTGGGCGAACCGTCCGGAGTTTTTCACGAAGCAGCATACTTTCCTTTGGTCTTGCCCGGCTCGCACCTGCAAGCGGAAGTGAAACTGAAGTTCCGTAAGCGGGGCCGATATCAGGAACGATTCAGCCTTTCAACCCGCTTCCCTTTTGCGTTTCTTACCAAGACGCGCAGGATGGCGTTGTCGCGAGAGGTTCTGGTATATCCGCAATTGACTGATCCCGACGAGGTGGTTCAACTGCTGCCGGTCCTTACCGGGAAACTTGAGGCTTATCAGCGAGGCCGAGGGGCGGATCTGTACCGCATTCGCGAATATCTGCCGGAAGACTCGGTGCGATTTGTGGACTGGAAGGCTACGGCCAAGTCGGGTTCCCTGAAAGTGCGGGAGTTCTCACGCGAAGATGAGCGGCGGCTGCGGCTGGTGTTTGATAATCCCCTTCCGGGCGCGGTTTCTGTTCCCGGTTATGAGCGAATGCTTTCTCTGGCCGCGTCGCTGGCCTTCCGTCTCAGTCAGGAGAATGTGTTCCTGTCGTTCGTATCGCAGGAATATGAAAGTATTGGCGACGTTTACGGGTTTCTGGCACATCTTGCCAACTTGGCTCCCAAGGCTGGTCAATCGCTCCTCGAGACCCTTCCAGGGTCGACCGATTACAGCGTCGTCTTTACCGCTGAGAAACGGGGCACGATCCCGGCATCCATGTGGGCCGCCGCGTACTTCGTATTCACCGACTAGACCCAAAAGGGTAACCATGACTTTGGTTACCTCGGTTCGTAGGTAACCATCCTGAAAGCTGTTAACGTTCCACTTGAACGTTGGGCTTGAAGTCCCCGTAAGCCCGGATGGGATCTATGTCCAGCCCCCAAGTCCAGCTCGCTCTCTGGATTTCACAGCCAATCCTGCAAATTGTCATTGTCGGCGCTATGTATTGGCGGAAGCTGCATAAGTCGTTTCCGGTCTTCTTTTCGTTCACGATCGCCCAGATCGTAATCTTCGCGGTCGATTTTGGGGTGTACCGCTGGGGGAGCCATACGGTGTATTTCGACGTGTATTGGCTTTCGACGGCAATCAACCTTATCTTCGAGTTCCGGATTATCCACGAAGTCTTTCTGGACGCGTTCCGGCCCTATCATGCTCTTCAGGACCTGGGGACAGCGCTTTTCAAGTGGGCTGCCTTGATCATGATTCTGGTCTCGGTGGTGCTGATCTCGATCAGCCCCAGCTGGAATGATCCTCTGGTCAAGACCATCATCGTAGCTCACCGCTGCGTTCGCGTGATCCAGTGCGGGATCGTGCTGTTCCTCTTGGCCTTTTCTCAACACGTGGGTTTTTCGTGGCGGAGGCTTGGGTTCGGCATAGCGCTTGGGTTCGGCGTGTTCGCCGGCGTGGAATTGGTGACCAATGCATTGATCTCCGGGGAGCATATCTCGAAGGACGCGTTGAATACGGTGAACTTAGCCGTTTTCAACGTTTGCGTGGTCCTGTGGCTTGCCTATGCTCTGCTGAACCGGCGGGAGGCCCGCGTCCCGATTCTGGTGCCACAACGCTGGGACGAAGCTCTATTGGATGTCCAACCGCATGGGCAGTCTGAGTCGTTGATTCCGATGTTCGAGCACATGGTCGACCGCGCCTTCTCCAAAACCCAGGGCGCATAATCGGTTTTCGTAACTTTCCGCGCTCCGCCTGGGTTTCCGCCTACCGCATCCAATCCCTAAATCTACAGGCTTGACAGTAGATATATAATTCGAGCCACTAAGGGTTTCCGCTCCCAGGGGACCCGCATGTAAGGAGAAAGCCATGAATCGTGCGGTCAGGACCTTGGTCCTGGTGGTAGCCGTGGCTTGCACCTGCTTGGCAATGGCCGCTCCAATCACCACTAAGGTGAACGAGGGGATCATGCCCTTTTGCAGGGTCAATTGCGATAAGTAGGGCAAGTAGAATGGGGCGCTGGAAAAGGCCCCTGAGTCATGGGTCCAAACTGCGAAAGCAGCGCGGACCCTCTTTTCTTTTATGGCAGATTTCAGGCTGCGGATTGCTTCGGCTCGAGAAGCCGGCTCAATTCCTCTAATCCGTGGGCAGGGGGTTTGCAGCTTCCTTGGGAACAAAGTACAGCGACGGTCTTTTTCTCTGCTACTGCCGGTAATTGTGGAATAGTTGCGGCCAGTGCGGGCGGAAGATTCTGCTGCACCGCCTGGCTGAACGTGAACTTCAGTACTGACTGGCCGAAACGTGCCGCGAGTAGTGCTTGCCGATAGAGTTCGTCCGCGGTTTCGTCTTCCCCGAGAACTATGATCTGGCTGTGCGGTTCCGCGAGATATCGCGCCGCAATGCCGTAAGTTCCAGCAAAGATTCCGTATTGGCCCGCGGAGCCGGCTAGGAGTTCCAGCGTACGCTCGGCTTTTTCGTGATACGCGGACTCCTCCGTGTAGGCATGCATTCGCAGCAGTGCGATCGCCGCCATGGGATTCCCTGCCGGCGTGGGCGAATCCTGAAAGGGCTTGCGGGTGTTGTTTAGAACACCCAGAGACTCTGTGTTCTGCGGTGCATCGAAAAATCCGCCAGATACTTGATCATAAAATCGCTCGATCATCTGGTCCGCAATCTGACGCGCAAAGCGGAAGTAGCTGAGATCGGCGGTTGACTCGTAGGCATCGAGGCAGGCCGTGGCCGTCGCGGCGTAATCGTCAAGGTAGCCTGTGCTGTCACGCTTGGCTGAACCCAGATCGGAATACACGACTACGTGATTAAGGCCCTGTTCGCGTTTCCAGGCTTGAGTCAGAATTCGGTCAAGTGACTTCAGAGCAAAATGACGCACATCATCGAGGCGCAGGACTGACGCAGCTTTCAGGTAAGCCGAAATGAAAAGCGCATTCCAGCTCACATAAACCGTTTTGTCGATGTAGGGAGTCGAGCGCTGCAAGCGTGCGGCGTACATCTTCCGCTTAGCGCTGTGCAGGAGCGCGAGAACGCGGTCTGGGGTGAGACGTAACCGCGCTGCAATTTCTTCAATGGATGCGCGCTGATACAAGACATTCTTCGCCGGGTTGTGATGCATCTCGCCGATCTCGTTGATGTCGTAGTGCAGGCACGCGACCTCGGCTTCTTGCTCGGTGAGAACAGCTTTAGCTTCATCAACCGTCCATGTGAAGTAGTCGCCGTCGTCGTCGAGAGAAATGTCGGCATCTTGGGAAGCATAGAAGCCGCCGTGCTCGCGGTCGCTAAGCCATTCGTCCGTCCAGCGAATGATGTCGCGGCCGACATCGGCGAAGAATTCATTCGTCGTGAACTGATAGGCGTGAACGTAGTTCTTCAGCAGCTCAGAATTGTCGTAGGACATCTTCTCGAAGTGAGGAACGATCCAGCGCTCATCGACCGAGTAGCGATGGAAGCCGCCGGCGAGCTGATCGTAAACGCCGCCGCGCGCCATTTTCTCGAGAGTAGCGGAGAAGACCTCTTTCAGTTGGTTTTTGGAGAAACGGGCGCCGTCGCCAGTCCCACCAACCGAAACTCCGGTTCTAGCATACTGATCGATCAAGAGATCAATCACTGACGCATGCGGAAACTTCGGCGCACTGCCGAATCCGCCGTTGCGGTCATCGAACATCTTCAACGCCGCTTCGACAATTTCCTGTATCACAGCCGGCGAGAGATCTCCCGCCTTGTCACTGAACGACTCCGAATGCTTGATCGCTCCTTCGACCAATCCGGCCTGCTCGACGACATCGGCATTCTTTTCGCGATACGCATCCGAGATCGAAATCAGAACGCGGCGAAAACTCGGCCGGCCATAGTGGTCCTGAGGCGGAAAATATGTTCCTCCGAAAAAAGGTTTGCCGTCGGGAGTGAGAAACGCGGTAAGCGGCCAGCCTCCCTGTCCACTGACCGCCTGCACCGCAACTTGATATCGGCTATCGATGTCGGGACGCTCGTCGCGGTCCACCTTGATCGCAACGAACCGCTCATTCACGATCTGCGCGATCTCGGGGTCCTCGTACGACTCACGATCCATGACATGGCACCAGTGGCACCACACTGCGCCAATGTCGAGCAGGATGGGCTTATTCTCGCGCTTGGCTTCCTCGAACGCTTCTTCGCCCCACTCATGCCAGCGGACAGGTTGATGCATGGCCGAGCGCAGGTAGGAGGAAGAGGCGTGGGCGAGGGAGTTGAGCGGTTGGGTAGTCACGATTACAGTTTAACGCCCCTCTTGCGCTTAGGCTTGCAGTCAGTCTTCAGATAAAATGCGGCTTCAACTCAGCACACGCACACCATCTACGACAGGAGAATCTATGAAATACCTGATGCTCATAATTTGTTTGTTCCTTGCGATCACTGCCGCTGGCCAAACCGACCGCACCTTCATCAAGTCACAAGTCGCGATCGATCGCCACCTGCCGTTCAGCAGCGCCGTGCGCGTTGGAGACACGGTGTACATTGCCGGAACCACCGCCGATCCGGACAGGATTGCCAAGGGCCAGTCAATTGAAGACGAAGCAAAGGACGTGATGGACCAGATCAAGCAGAACGTCGAGAAAGCCGGGCTGACCATGGATGATGTTGTCTCGGTCCAGGTGTTCTGCACTGATCTCGCGAACTACCAGGCCTTTAACGGCGTGTACAGCAAGTATTTCCATGAGAATTTCCCCGCACGGATGTTTATCGGCGTGAACAAACTGCTCTTCGGAGCTCGACTTGAAGTGAGCGCCATCGCTGTGGCGCGTGCGAAGAAATGACTAAGCAGGCGGCGGGCAACAGATGCTCCTCAACTTTCGAGTTCCGGCGCGAATTAACCGAGCATCACGGCCCCGCCGGCAACGCCCATTCTGCTCTTGCCAATGAGCACAGTGAAGAGCAGGGACCCTGCACGAAACGGTCAAGTTCGCTACTGCAGCTTCGTATACTCAGCCTTCGCCTGCTTCAGGATGGGGATTTCGGAATCGGCGTCTTTCCAGAGAGTGAGAAAATCCTGATAGGCATCTTTCGCTTTGGCGATATCGCCATCGATGGCATATGCGCGCCCAAGTTGAAGATGCGCGAGTGCCCCCAGCAGATCGTTAGCTACTACACTGCGGTGATCAACGATGTTTTGAAATTCAGCTGCAGCCTCTTTTCCATTTCCTGCCTTCAGATAGGCTTCTCCTCGCACATAAACCAAAGGCAGACTGTATGGTCCAAGTTGGTAAGCTGAAGACGGCTTTAGTAGTTCCAAAGCCTGTTGAACTCGCCCACGATTCAGTTCGATTAAGGCTTGCACGGGAGGCATTAAATAGTCGTTGACCAGTTCGTTTAAGGGCTCTTTCTTTCGAATGTCGCGTGTAATTGCCTCTGATCGATTGCTGTCCCCAGCGCGTGCCAGCGTCATTGCCGCCAGGCTCTGCAGGGTACTGTTCGACCCCAGTGCCAGAGCTGATGCGACATCTCCTTTGGCAGAGGTGTACTCTCCCATTTCAACTTTGCGCAGAGCCGCTGTTAACAGCCAATACGCCGCAGTCTCATGAAGCCCGCTTTTCTGCGCTGAATCGAAAGCCGATCGCGACAGAGTCTTCGCCCGAGCAAAGTGTCCGAAGTAAGCCTCGGAATCAGACTGACTCGCTAGCAACTGGTCTTCGCCACCCGCCTTCCCGGTTCCCCATGCCACCTGGCGTTGCATTTCGGCGGCATCTCCTTCGAGAAAAGCCACCATGTAGCGGGAGATGTGAATTTCGGGGACTTCCAACTTCCGGGCGGTTGCACGTTCATAGACTTGTTTGGATTCGGCAAGCTTACCCACGCTGCGGTACGCGTCACTTAGAAATCCATATGAGAACCCTTGGTCGGGATCCAAAAGCAACGAATTGCTCAGAAATTCAATCGCCTTGTCGAATTGCCCGGCGTAATAGTAGTTCGCACCCAGATTCGCCTGCGGAGCAAAGTTCCTTGGATAAGCTCGCGCCCATTCTTCATACACCTCATTTGCCTTGTTGGTTTCTTCCGTCACAAGGCTGTAGTAGAGACCAGAAATCGAGTACCTCTCGTTTTCGCTGGTTCGCTCGCGCAATTCAAACCCTTTGCGAAGGTTCTCCGCCGCCAACGAAAGCTCACCGACATTGTTGTAGGTGACTCCCAGAATCGTGTAACCGATGGCGAAATTTGGATCAAGCTCGATGGCGCGCTTTAGGAACGGAACGGGCGCAGTTCCTCCTTTCTCGAGCAGCGCCTTGGTAGCCTGACTGTAAGCCTGCAATGCCGGAAGCGAGGATGTGGTTACTTGATCCAATGGAGCGTTGTACCTCTGCAGTGATACGAGGGACTCGCCGAGTCTGCGCCGAATTTCAGAGCTTGCGTTTCCTAGAGCTCCGAGCACGTGGTCCTTGTCTCTAGCTTGAGCGTTGGTGCTGGCCAGTACTTCGCCATCGGCACACTTAACTGCCCTCACCGTCAGAAGGTACTGACTACCAATCTGCGCGATTGCACCGTTGAGAACCGCTGTGCTGCCCCTTCGTTGACAAATTTCTCGCGCAACCGCCGGCGTGAGCTTTGTGTCGCTTTTTCCCATTAGCCCTAATGTCTGCTGGATTTGCTCATCCGTAATAAGACTGAGGAAAGGCGACTGCTCCAATTCCACAGAGAGTCCCTGCCGCAGGGTGCCATCAAAAACCGGATCGCCGGTCGTATTATCGAATTCGGAAAGAACGATCGTGTCTTTGTCGGTGAGCGTCGGGCGGCGATGCAGGTACAAGTAGCTGCCCACGATAAGGAGTATGGCACCTAGCGCGACCGGAATGGCTGCCTTCCAAAAGAATCCACTTCGAGAGATCGATTCAGTTCCGGCCGGCATTCCCGACGACTGCGTATCCCGCTTCAGCCGCTGCAAGTCAGTGCGGATTTCAGAAGCGTGCTGATAACGTAGGCTCCGGTCTTTCTCAAGACATTTGTTTATGATCTCTTCCAGCTTGACGGGTACATCCGGATTCAAGCGCACGGCGGATGTGGGCTTGGTTTCAAGAATAGCGTGGAAGATCACACCCGGAGTCTCACCTCGGAAAGGCAACGTTCCCGTCGCCATTTCATAGAGGACCACCCCGAAGGAAAACAGGTCAGTACGGGGGTCGAGTTCCCTGGCGCGAACCTGCTCAGGCGACATATAGGCGACGGTCCCCATTGCCGAGCCGGGGCTCGTCAATTGCCCCGCAGTCGCTGTAGGCAGCGCTGCTGATTCCTCATCCGCCGACTCGCGTACGTCCGTCGTCGTTTTCGCCAACCCAAAATCCAGAATCTTGGCAATGCCCTGCCTAGTGACAAAGATATTCGCGGGCTTGATGTCGCGGTGGACGATTCCCTTGGCATGAGCTGCGTTGATGGCGTCCGTGATTTCAATGCCAAGATCAATAATTTTCTCAGTTGCCAGCGGGCGTCCGGCGATAGCGCTCGCCAACGTCATCCCTTCGAGAAGTTCCATCGCGATGAACGACGTTCCGTCATGCTTTCCGATTTCATAGATGGTGCAGATATTTGGATGATTGAGAGCGCTGGCAGCTCGCGCTTCGCGCCGCAAGCGTTCCAATGCCTGCCCGTCATTCGCCAGGTCGTCAGGTAGGAACTTCAGAGCGACAAATCGACCAAGCTCGCTGTCTTCCGCCTTGTAGACGACACCCATCCCGCCACCGCCAAGTTTCTCAACAATGCGGTAGCGTGAGACGGTTTGGCCGATCATGTTGGGGTGAATCTTAGGATTGGCTGTGTGCTAAGTCAATCATGAGAGGAGGCTTGGCAAAACCCGAAGCCCCTATCTGGAATTGACTCACTCTTAGCCGCAGCCTAAGATTGCCTTTCGCATGATCGGGCAGACCCTTTCCCATTACAAGATAACCAGCAAACTCGGTGGCGGCGGCATGGGAGTGGTCTACAAGGCCGAGGACACCGAACTCGGCCGGTCTGTGGCTCTGAAGTTTTTGCCCGAAGACGTCGCCGGCGACGCTCAAACCTTGGAGCGTTTCCGGCGCGAAGCGCGCGCGGCTTCTGCTCTCAATCATCCCAACATCTGCACGATTTACGAGATCGGCAAGGACAACTCCCAATCCTTCATCGCCATGGAGTTCCTGGATGGCGTAACGCTGAAGCACCGGATCACGGCAAAGCCGCTCGAGATTGGGCTTCTGCTTACCCTTGCCATCGAAATTGCCGACGCGCTTGACGCAGCGCACTCCAAAGGCATTGTTCATCGCGACATCAAGCCGGCAAACATTTTCGTCACCGAGCGCAACCACGCCAAGATCCTCGATTTCGGATTGGCCAAAGTCATGGCGGAGCGCGCCAAGATTCTTGAACCGGAAGCAGCTACGGTTGGCGCAACCGCGGGAGTTGGATTCGAGCAACTGACTTCGCCCGGTTCTACTCTTGGGACCGTCGCTTACATGAGCCCGGAGCAGGCCCTGGGCGAGGAACTGGACGCGCGCACCGACGTTTTCTCATTCGGTGTGGTTTTGTATGAAATGAGCACCGGGCGACTGCCGTTCGAGGGAAACACCTCCGCCGCGATATTCAATGCCATCCTCAATAAAGTGCCGGTCGCTCCTGTGCAACTGAATCCGGAGCTTCCGTCTGAGCTTGAACGGATCGTCAACAAGGCACTCGAAAAAGACCGCGACTTGCGCTACCAAAGCGCGGCTGAAGTGCGGGCGGACCTCAAGCGCCTACAGCGGGACTGGCTGGCTTCCTCGCGACACACGGTTGTTCCGACTGGCCTGGATTCGTCCGCAAGTCACGCCACGGGGACTCGAGCCACGAAGTCTGATGCTCCGGCTCGCGCGAAACGCAGCCGCATTCCAGTCTTGGTTGGAATCGGAGTGCTGGCGCTGGCTGCCGCCGCCTTCGCAGGCGTCTGGTTCGGTCAGCGGACCGCCACACCAGCAGTACCAACGTTTCGCGAACTGAGCTTTCGCCGAGGCGCCTTATACGCCGCGAGGTTTGCTCCCGACCCGCGCTCCGCCGTGTACAGCGCCGGGTGGGAAGGAGTTCCTGAGGCGGTGTTTATCAGCTCGCCGAATTCGACGGAATCGCGCGACCTGAGCCTTCCGGCTACGGAAGTATTGTCTGTTTCGTCACAAGGGCAGATCGCAGTGCTGCGCCGATTCGGCGTCAGTCCGAATCACTTCACGCATCGAGGTACTCTCGCGCAGGTTTCCATCGGTGCAGACGCTCCGCGGGATTTGCTCGACAATGTGGAAGCCGCCGATTGGGCACCCAATCAGGAATCGCTGGCAGTGGTCCACGTGGTGAATGGCCAGAGCCAAATGGAATATCCAATTGGCAAAGTTCTGTACCAGACACCTGGATGGATTAGCAATCCGCGATTTTCCCCTCAAGGCGACCGCATTGCATTCATCGACCACAACCTGCTTGGCGATGACGGCGGCACGATCAGCGTAGTGGATCTGAATGGGAAGAAGGTGGATTTGACCGAACGTTGGGCGAGCGTCATAGGCGCGGCGTGGTCGCCTTCGGGAGATGAGATTTGGTTTACCGCAACGGCTACTGGATTCAGCCGGTCGCTACGTGGCGTCACTCTTTCGGGAAGGCTGCGCGAGTTGCTCAGCGCACCGGGAACGCTCACTCTGCACGACGTGGGCGCAGGCGGGCGCGCCTTGATTTCGCGCGATGCCATGCGCGCGGGTGCAATCGGTCTTGCGCCTGGCGAAAGCAAGGAACGAGATCTCAGCTGGCAGGACTGGACGGTGCCCATTGACGTCTCCAAAGACGGAAAACTGCTTCTCTTTATTGAAGCAGGCGAGGCCGGCGGAGGCGAATATGCCGTGTTCAGCCGGGACACCAATGGCACTTCTGCGGTCCGGTTGGGGCAAGGCTCTGCGAATGCCTTTTCTCCGGATGGAAGGTGGGCGCTGGTTTTGCGGCAGAACGTCTCGCCGCCAGATTTCATCTTGCTCCCTACCGGCGTGGGCGAAAAACGATCCGTATCAACTGGCAAAGTGGTTCCTGCGGGTGGCCAATTCTTTCCCGATTCAAAGCGGATCCTTTTTCAAGGTAGCGAAGCCGGTCACGCATCGCGGATCTATGTTGTCAGCTTGGACGGCGGCGACCCCCACGCCATCACTCCCGAAGGGTTTGCCTTAGCCGCATATCCCCACGCGGTGTCACCGGACGGAACGCGGGTAGCAGTTGTTGGCAACGAGGGAATCGCCCTGATTTCAGCCGAAGGCGGCACTCCGCAGCCGGTACGGGGCTCGGAACCCAGCGATGCACCCTTGTGGTGGATGAAAAATGGAAATGGCTTGTTCGTCGGACAGCGCGGCGAAACGTCTTGTTCTGTTTGGCGCCTTGACTTACAGACTGGCGCCAGAACGCCATGGAAAACTGTCTCGCCGGCAGATATCGCAGGTGTAACCGGCGTCTCATGCCCACGGCTTGCTGCCGATGAACAGCACTATGCGTTTGGCTACGTCCGCGATCTGTCAGATTTGTTTCTGGTGGAGCACCTGAAGTAAGAAGCTTCGGGCGTTTAGTTACTAGCCAATTTCCTTGCGATCTCGCAATACAACTCCACCGCCTGGCTCAAGGCCTTCTTCTCCACGTACTCGCCTTCGGTGTGCGCGACCAGAATCGAGCCGGGGCCGATCAGGATGGGCTGTCCCCAGTTGCTGAGCGCCGGAATGTCGGTGGTGAAGGCGGCAACCATCGTGGGCAATCCTTCGAACGTGCGCAGGCGGATCGCGGGGATTTCCAAAGTAAATTCAACCGTCGCGAGATCGCCTACGGCTTGAACGATTTCATTTCGCAGAGGCTCGGCCGGGCCGACCAGGCGATACAGCAACTGCGCGCGCGCTTGATCGGCGATGACGTTGGGCGCGCGCCCGCCTTCGATTACGCCGACATTCATGGTGCACGGGCCGATGTCCGGATCGGAAGGCAGCTTCATCGCTTGCAGCCGATGCAATGCTTCGACCAACTTGTGAATCGCGGAATCGCCGAGCTCGGGATACGCCGAGTGCGCCATGACGCCGCTGGCCGTGATCGTCGCGCGTAGCGATCCCTTTGAGGCTATCGCGACCCGGTTTTCAGTCGGCTCGCCATTGATCAGGAACTTGCACGCATTCGCTTGCTTATTTGCGACTTTGGCGCCGGCGCTGTCGCGCTCCTCACCGACCAGGAACAACAGCCCGACGTGAACTCCTTCTTGTTTCAGGCGCTCCGCGGCCGCAATCTGAACGGCAATGATCCCCTTGGCGTCGCAGCAGCCCCTGCCATAGATCCTGTTCTCATCTTCCGATGAAGGAATGAATGGCGGCACGGTATCCATGTGCGTCGAGAAGACGATCGCCGGTTTCGGCTCCTCAGGTGAAACAGCCCAGACGTTGGCCCGATCGCCCTCGACTTGCATCCGTTGCGACTCATAGCCGAGCTTGCGCAATTCCTGCTCGAGGAAATGGCCGACCGTGGCCTCGTTTCCGGTAATCGATTCGATGTCCACGAGCTGGCGATTGAGAGCGACGAGGTCCACATTCATGCGCTCTGAGCATAGCAGGGTCGTGACGAAAACCGATTCACCACAGAGACACAGAGGCACAGAGAAAGAAAAGTATTCCCTGTGCCTCTGTGCCCCTGTGGTGAATTAGTCTTTTGCTTCCTTCTCCGTGTAGTCTGAAATGTGTCTGCTTCTGGCTCAATTCGTTCCCTGTTCATCGACGGCCCTGCTGGCCGGCTCGAAGCTCTGCTCAATACCGGCGCCGAGAACGCCACGCATGCCGCGCTGGTCTGCCATCCCCATCCGGTTTATGGCGGAACGATGCATAACAAAGTGGTTTTCCATGCGATGAAGGCGCTCAACAGCTTCGGTTTTCCCGTGCTGCGTTTCAACTTTCGTGGATTTGGATTGAGTGAGGGAGAGCATGGGCACGGAGAGGACGAGGTTGAAGATGTTCGTGCTGCGCTCGACTGGCTGGAGCGCGAATTCCCGCTTCCTTTAATCTTTGCCGGATTTTCTTTTGGTGCGGCGGTTGGATTGCGAGTCGCGTGTCCTGACGATCGCGTGAAAGCGGTAATCGGCTTGGGACTTCCAGTTCAGCCCGTCGATGATCGAACCTACAATTTCGATTTCCTGCAGTCGTGCGCAAAGCCCAAGTTGTTCGTCAGCGGCAGCCGCGACCAATATGGTCCGCGTGCCAGGATCGAGGCGCTGGTGAGTTCGTTGCCTGAACCAAAGAAGCTGGTGATTGTGGACAGTGCCGATCATTTCTTTGAGGGCCGGCTGCGAGAGATGCGGGACGCGATCGAAGACTGGGGTAGAGAAACAGTGCATGCATGACATTTCGGGATGGCACCACCGGGAAGGGCACGACTTACAGTCGTGCCGATAAGTAGTCTATCGAAGGCGCCTTCAGGCGCTGAGGTCGTCGAGTGGCTCACCTCAGCGGCTAAAGCCGCGAGTCCCGACGCATCTTGCGGCACGGCTGGAAGCCGTGCCCTTCCCGGTCGTGCCGGGTTCGCGTTTTTTTAGAACCACAAGACGTAACCATGAAGGAAATCGCACGTCACATCTTCGATCATGCTCTGCGCGAGTCCAACATTCACAAAGCATTCGCCCGCCATGTATCTTGTGATCGCGGCGTGCTGCGGATTTGCGAGGACCTCTACGACCTGAACGCCTACAGCCGCATTCTGGTCATAGCGATCGGCAAAGCTGCGCATTCGATGCTGACCGCGCTTCACGAGCAGACAGGCGGGCACTTTGAAGGCATCGTAGCCAGTCCGGTCGAGCCCGAGTTTCACGTTCGCGGTTTCCGCTATTTTCTCGGCGGGCATCCGCTGCCGAACGCAGACTCGGTTCGCGGCGCCGACGCGATGCTGAAGTCTCTGAATACCCTGAATGAGGCATCGCTGGTGATCTATCTAATCTCCGGCGGTGGGTCGGCAACTGTCGAAAAGCCGATCGACGACGAAATCTCGCTCGACGACCTGATCGAAACGTATCGCGTGCTGGTGCATTCCGGCGCGACCATCAGCGAGATCAACGCGATTCGAAAACATCTTTCCGCGATCAAGGGAGGACGCCTGGCGCAAGCGGCGTACCCGGCGCAACAGGTCTCGGTTCTGATCTCCGATGTTCCCGATAACACACCCGACGCTCTCGCCTCCGGCCCCACCATGCCCGACTCGACCACGACGGAAGATTGCTACGCCCTCGCTTCGAAATACAAGATGCAGTTCCCTGCTTCGGTGTGCGAATTGTTTGAACGACACGCGCTCGAAGAAACCCCGAAGTCCGACGATCCCGCCTTCATTCGCGCGCGCTGGTGGACGATTCTGGCAAATGCGGCCCTGATCGCGGCTGCCGGCAAAGAGGCGCAACGTCAGGGCTTTCTGGTCGAAATCGATAACAGCTGCGACGACTGGGATTATGCGAAAGCCGCGGATTATTTGCTGGAGCGCTTGCGCGAGCTGCGGCAAAAGCATGGTCGCGTTTGCCTGCTCTCGGGTGGTGAAGTGACCGTTCAGGTCAGCAACGGAGGAGTCGGCGGACGAAACCAGCAGTTCGCTTTGTATTGCGCAGAAAAGATCCGCGGAGAGAACATCTGCGTGTTGAGCGCCGGATCGGATGGAATCGACGGGAACAGCCTGGCGACCGGCGCCGTTGCCGACGGCGCAACGGTAGAAGAGGCGAAAAAAGTTGGGCTGGACGCGGCCACTCAACTTAACGGCTTCAACGCGTACCCGCTGTTTGAAGCATTGGAGGACGCGATCGTCACCGGAGCGACCGGAAACAATCTACGAGATCTCAGAATCATGCTTGGATATTGACTGCCTCGCCTGAACGTTTCAGTTCTCGCAACAGCATTGGTCCCAAAATCAGGAGCACCGGCGCCGTAATGACTCCCGGCACATATCCCTGGAAAAAGATCGAGGCGGCGATGTGATTGAAGCCGTTTACCGTCTCAACAATTCCAGCGATCCACGCCAGATACAGAGCAGGAGTAGTTCGCCGCTCAACAAATGGCCAACTCCCGAGCAACAGAGCCACTAGTACGAGATTAACCGCGGCGAAAAGGTCGGCAGGCCAGCGAAATTGCGGAAACCAGGAAAATTCGCGATGGAGCACTCCGGTTACGACCCAGAAGAAGTCGTACAGATGAGTGACGATCTCCTCAAAGCTGTGGGCCGCTTGCGCCAGGCCCAGCGAGAGATACAGCATTCCAAGGCGGCTGATGGGAAGTGATTCCATCAGCCGCGAATTATACCGTTCACGAAGTTAAGCGGTTTTTCTTTCAGCCGCCTGCGGCGGCATCTTGGCCATGGCCTCATCCTGGCCGCGCTGCATCTCCTCCGGCGACATGTCTTTGATATGCGTGGCGAGCGACCAGCTGTGGCCGAACGGGTCGGTCACTATGCCGTAGCGGTCGCCCCAGAACTGGTCCATCAACGGCATTTTGACCTTCGCGCCTGCGTTCACCGCTCGATCAAATGCCTGATCGACGTTTTCGGTGTAGATGTGAATCGTGACTCCGGCGCCCCCGGTTGAAAGCGGCGAGAGTCCGCCCATTTCCGGGAACTCGTCGTTCAGCATCAGCGGTGAGTCGCCGATGCGCAGCATTGCGTGCAAAACCTTGCCATCTGGAGTGCGGGCAACGTTGAGCACTTCTGCGCCGAGGGCGTTCTTGTAAAACTCGAGGGCCCTATCCGCGTCGCGAACCGTCAGGTGAGGAGTGAGAGTGTGGAATCCGGCTGGAACTGGTTGAACTTCAGGCATACAAGATCCTCCGGTCGGACATTCTAGACGAGGCGAATGTTAAAAGATGTAAAAAATCAGGCGTCAGGCTTCAGGCATCTGGCGTCCTGCTTCCGCGAACGCGGTTTGGGTAGCGCGGAGGAGGAGCAAACATCGGTTTCGGCCGTATGCCATACTAAAAAGACCCATGCTGACTGGTTCTGAAATTCGGCGGAAGTTCCTCGACTTCTTTATCCAGAAGGGTCACCGCGAGGTGCATTCTTCGTCGCTGGTGCCGCACAATGATCCCACGCTGCTGTTCACCAATGCGGGGATGAACCAGTTCAAAGATGTGTTTCTCGGCTTGGAGAAGCGCGATTACTCGCGCGCGACTTCGTCACAGAAATGCGTGCGTGCCGGCGGAAAGCATAACGATCTTGAAAATGTCGGTTTTACGAATCGCCACCACACGTTCTTCGAGATGCTGGGGAATTTTTCATTTGGAGATTACTTCAAAAAAGATGCCGTCGCGTACGCCTGGGAGCTGATCACCTCGCCACAGTGGTTTGGGATTCCGAAAGACAAGCTGTTCGTCACGATTTTCAACGGTGAGGGCGGCGTGCCACGCGATGCCGAAGCGTATGACTTGTGGCTGGCGCAAGGCGTCGCTCGCGAAAGGATTTTCGAGTTTGGCTTAAAAGACAACTTCTGGCAGATGGGCGACACCGGCCCCTGCGGCCCCTGCAGCGAGATTCACTACGACATGGGCCCAGTGGCCTCAGACCAGGGCCACAGCGATTGCGCATTCGGCTGCGACTGCGGGCGTTATGTCGAGATTTGGAACCTGGTGTTCATGCAGTTTGATCGGGATTCGACAGGCAAGCTGAATCCGCTGCCGAAGCCCTCGATTGATACGGGCATGGGCTTGGAGCGAATCACGGCGGTACTGCAGGGCGTGATCTCAAATTACGACACGGATTTGTTTGTGCCGCTGATTGAAAGGGCAGCACAACTGACAGGGACCAGCAATGCCCACGTAGGAGCGGGCGCCCCCACCCGCCCGGCCGAGCAGGAGTCGGCGAAGACCCGCGGAGCTTCGCTCCGCCGCACGGGTGAGGGCACCCGTGCCCACGTGGGCAGTGGTGATGATGAGAACTCTGCTGGCCACAAATCTGCCGCGTCGCTGCGGGTCATTGCCGACCACTCACGCGCCGCGACATTTCTGATCTCCGACGGCGTACTTCCCTCCAATGAGGGTCGTGGATATGTGCTGCGCAAAATTGTCCGCCGCGCGATCACGCACGGACGATTGCTCGGGCAAACGAAATTGTTTTTACACGAAATGGTCTTCGCCGTGCGCGATCTGATGGTGGATGCATATCCCGAGCTGAATGAAACGGTCGAGCGCGTGTCGAAGACGTTGCTGGCGGAGGAGGAACGGTTCGCCCACACTCTCGATGTCGGCCTGGGAAAACTTGAAGCGCTGCTGACTCAGGGCCAGCTCAGCGGGCAAGAGGCGTTCAAGCTTTACGACACGTTTGGCATGCCTCTCGATTTCATGCAGGACGCCGCCCGTGATCGCGGCGTTGAGTTTAATCAAGCCGATTTCGATCGCGCCATGTCCGAGCAGCGCGAACGCGCTCGGGCATCGTGGAAGGGCGCAGCCAAGCAGACCGCCAATCCCGCATATCAGCAACTGCCGAACTCGGTGTTTGAGGGCTACCTGCAGTCCCGCTCCGAAGATTGCGAGGTGCTGGCAATTATCAAGAACGGACAGGGTGTGCAGGAGCTCAACCCCGGTGAAGAAGGCGAGGTCATTCTGGACCACACGCCGTTCTACGCGGAGTCGGGTGGGCAAGTTGGAGACCGCGGCACACTTTACAGCGACGACCTGAACGCCGTTGTCGCAGAAGTAAAAGGCTGCTACTACCCCGTCCAAGGCGTTCGCGCGCACCAGGTCATCGCTAAACAGTTACTTCGCGTTGGCGACAAGGTCGATGCGGTCGTGGACACATCGATCCGCCAGGCCACCATGCGCAACCACACAGCCACTCATCTCCTTCACGCCGGCCTGCGTGAGGTGCTCGGCAAGCACGTCAAACAGGCGGGGTCGCTGGTTGCGCCGAATCATCTGCGCTTTGATTTTTCCCACTTCACCGCCGTTGAAGATGAGGAACTGCAGGACATCGAAGATCTCATTAATAAAGAAGTGCTGCGCAATCAGAAGGTCGAGGTCATCGAGAACGTGCCCATTGACGTTGCCGTGAATGAGTATCACGCGATGGCGCTCTTCGGCGAGAAGTACGGCGATCGTGTGCGCGTGATCAAGATCGACGATTTCTCAACCGAGCTTTGCGGCGGCACGCACACCGGTGCTACAGGCGAGATTGGGTTGATTAAGGTGTTGAAAGAAGGAAGCGTTTCGTCGGGAGTGCGTCGCATCGAAGCGATCACCGGCGAAGGTTCGCTGCAGCATTTTAGAAAAGATCATGAGCTCGAGAACGTAGTGTCGAGGTTCGTGGTCCCCACCCTTCGCCAAAACCAGGCGAACGATGGGTCGGTTGAAGAGACTCAAGCCTCCCCGGCCGAAGCCCTCAAGGCTGAGATCGAAAGGAAAGACACTGAGATCAAGCGGCTGCAGCGCGAACTCGATCAAGTCCGCATGAAGCAGGCTTCGTCTTCCGCTGCGAACATCAACGAAAAAATCAAAGACGTACGCGGCATCAAAGTCCTCGCGCATCGCGTGGACAACCTCGAGCGCACTCAACTGCGTACTCTCGTCGATCAGCTTCGGGACAAGCTCGGTTCCGGGGTCGTCGTGCTCGGATCGGCCAGCAACGGCAGCGTCGCTCTCATCGTCGGCGTCACCAAGGACCTCACTTCGCGCATTCAAGCCGGAAAAGTCATCGCGCCGGTGGCACAGAAAGTCGGCGGCAAAGGTGGAGGCCGTCCGGATTTAGCGGAAGCCGGCGGAAAGGACGCCGCGGCGCTCGACGCTGCGCTTCAACAAGCCTATGTGGCAGTCGACCAGTTACTGAGCTGAAAGGGTTTATTTGACATAGCCATCTTAGATGGCTATCATTGTCGAATGCAGTTTAGCGTTTCCGAGGCCAAAAACAAGCTCCCCGAACTCATCAAGGCGGTTGAAGACGGTGAATCGGTCACCATTTGCCGTCGAGGTGTGCCGGTTGTTGACATCGTGAGGACGAATACGGCTGCACCGAAAAAAAGGGTTCTTGGCGCCCTCCGGGATAAAATCCAAATCCACGATCCTGACTGGTGGAAACCAATGACGGATGAGGAAGTGGATGATTTTCTTGCCGGACGTTATTAATGCGCGTGTTGCTGGACACCGCCGCTTTTATTCACGCCGCCAAGACGCCAGAACATCTTGGCGGTCGCGCACTCGCCATCATTGAGGACCCTGACAGCCTTCTTGAACTGAGTTCCATTTCAGTAGTAGAAATCGCGATCAAATCCACGCTAGGCAAAATCGCTTTCACAGCTGATTTGACTCGGGAAGCGCTCGGGCGGCTTAACGTACGAATATTGCCTTATAAAGCTGAGCATGGGTTCGAAATTTTCAATTTACCGCGGCATCACCGTGATCCCTTTGATCGGCAAATCATTTCGCAAGCACTGGCAGAAGGAATTGCGGTGATAACACCTGACAATTCCTTCCGGCTCTATGCTGGAGTGAAAGTAATCTGGTAGTCTCCTCTGCCTGGAGAACCCATGAAAAACTCAATAGCCTTCGTCCTGCTGAGCCTGACGACTTCCCTGTTTGCCCAGGAAGCAAACAAGGTCGTTTACTTCTCTGCCAAGCAAATGGACGTTGACCTGCATAAATTAGCTTTGAACAACATTGGCGAATCGGAGATCAATCTGATCGAACGTACGCCCGAGCATGCCGCGATCCTCTTGCGCCGCACGGCCTCAGGAAAGGCCGAGGTGCACGAACATCAGGCTGATGTCTGGTACGTGATTGACGGCGGCTGCGAGTTCGTGACCGGCGGAACTGTGGAATCCGGCGCGCCCGAGAGCCCCGGCGAGATTCGCGGAACCAGCATCTCTGGCGGCGACGCCCATCATCTCGCCAAAGGCGACTTCATCCGCGTGCCGGCAGGTGTGCCGCACTGGGTGAAAAGATCCAGGGGAAAGAGATTGTCTATATCGTCGTGAAGTACGAAGAGAAATAAGACCTCGGGTCGCGCTCGCTCACCGGCGACTCTCTTTAGAGTGCGTTTCCAGCAGGCCCTTGGTCAGGATTACGATACCGAGGATCTGCGTCCATTCGGAAACGATATTGCCAACCACCTGCCCCCACTTCGAAGTCGGATCGGAACGCGCGAAGAGCGCCACCCATGCAGCGCCGGTCAGGAACAGAAATATCGTCAGCGAGTGGTCCCGCCAGACGGAGTGGATCCAGTGTTTCGGCGGCTGGCGGCTTTCACTTGATCCCTTTTCGTACATGAATTTTGTGGCCAGAACCATCACGACCAGGCCGGTCCAGTCGGCGATGGCGTTGCCGAAGAAAGCGCCTATGTGCGTATCCGGATTGGACTGGCAGTAGAAGATGATCCAACAGAGAAGGATGGAAGCGGAAACCAGGCTCAGCGAATGCCGCCGCAGGAAAGATCGTTTGTGTCTGGTGGTCACCGAGGTTCGATGAGAGTTGGGGCAGTATAGGTTTAATCTTTTCCCGCATGACACGCCTTATAACAGCATCGGAAGCACGGGTCGCAAGGTCACTCAAATCTTTCTGGAAACAAAAAGCCCGGCCATTTAGCCGGGCTTTCCCTTCATCTGGAGACTACTTGGTTTCGTTACCAGGTGTGGCGGTGAATTCCTTGGGTTTGGCGATGGGACGCGCGGTGCGGCTGGTCAGCGTGGGTGCAGCCGCGGCTGCACCGTAGCGTTCCATCAACATGGGAACCATGGCTCCTTCGGCTTCCTTGACGAACGTCAGGCGGCCTTCGGGGCTCAGGTCAATACGCACAAAGTCACCGAGGCGAATCTGGCCCGTCGCTACAAGATTCGCCATCGGAAAGACCAAGTGGCGCTCAATGGCACGCTTAAGGTGACGAGCACCGTAGCGCGCGTCGGTCCCTTCTTGAAGAAGGAAGCTCTTCACCTTGGGCGTGCATGAAAAAACGAACTGGTTCGCAGCCGATGCCATGAGCACTCGCTGCTGGACCATGCCGAGTTCGATTTCAAGAATCTGTTCGAGGTGATCGGGACGCAGAGTCTTAAACACCACGACCTTATCGATTCTGTTCATGAACTCAGGCGTGAATTTACGACGGGCGGCTTCGACGGCGGTGCGATTAATTTTGTCGTCGAAGCCGTCATCTACCACATTGGGTTTCGGGGCGAATCCGAATCCACCCTCGACCAGGTTGCTCATCTCGCCTGCCCCCAGGTTTGAGGTCATGATAATGATGCATTGCGAGAGGTCCACGCGGCGGTTGTCGCCGAGTGTGAGCGTAGCCTTGTCGAGGATGCCTAACAGAAGCTGCCACAGAGCATCGGAGGCCTTCTCGATTTCGTCAAAAAGCAGGATGGAAAGTTTGAGTTTGTCGGTGTGCCACTGATTGAGCGCTTCCTGCGTCAGAAGCGGGTGCGTCTCGCGGTGGCCGAGATAGCCCGGAGGCGAACCGATCAGTTTGGCAATTTCGTGCGAGTGCTGGAACTCAGCGCAATCAATCTTGATGCAGGCGCGAGCATCGCCGAAGAGGGACTCGGCCAGCCCTTCCACTACGCGCGTCTTGCCCGATCCAGTCGGGCCTAAGAACAGGAGGTTCCCCACCGGGCGCCCGGGCGGGTTCAATCCCGCTAAGAACATCTGGTAGATCTCTACGACTTTTTCGACGGCCTGGTCCTGGCCAACGATCTTGCGGCGAAGTGCGGTTTCAAAGTCCCGGGCGTCATTACTTCTACGGTTGGGATCGAGAACTGTGCTGGCAATCGTCTTCATGATGGGGCGCCTAGCTCTCCTTTTCGGGCTTGCACGGCGTGGCCGCTATTTTCAACGGATTGACAATTTTTGTCATCTCTAAAAATTGTCGTCCGTTCTTCTAGAGCAAGCGCCTGACCAACTCAACCGACCTTGCAAGCTCAACGTTCTACAAGCGATTAGATGCAGGTGGTATGTCAAGAGAGTCAGGTACATCCACAGGGAAGATCGTGTAAAGAGAAATGTTTTGCGCAGCAATGGGAGCGGCCTCAGGCTTCAGGCTTCAGGAACACTGCGATTCGGAACGATCAAGGTTGAAAGGTTGCAAAACCAATCAGCAGCCGCGCGCAAATCTAGACAAAGGTCTCAAACCTGACGCCTGAGGCCTGACGCCTGAAGCCTGACGCCTGAAGCCTCACTCCCAAGGTAACTAGCTCCCCAAAATCCACATGGCTACCATCGGAAAAAACGATCGACGGGAGAAAAGTCTTGCGCAGGAATGGAATAAATCTGTTTCTGGTGTTGGGAGTAGTAGCGTTCGGGCTGGGCCTCATTCACCTGCGTACGGTCAAAGCAGCGGCCGCGCCTCAGTCTGCGCAACTTATCCCCGCGAAAGTGACGGTCCCGAATTCCCAGACTGGGTCGCCAAGAATTCCGCTGCCTGGCACAGCGCTTTATGAAACCCATCGCGGCGATACAGTCATTTCTGTAGCCCGGCATTATCTTCCGCAGACCTCCTATTTAACTTCCTCAGAGTTGGCACAGGCCATTCGCGGCAGCAACTCGGAAGTGCACGGGACATTCTTGAAAGCGGGCCAGGAACTCACAATTCCCGGAATTCTCGACAAACCCATCACAGAAAAATCAGTTGCGGTTCCTAAGGACTTTGAAGTCCGCGCTATCTATCTGACCGGATTGATGGCCGGCAGCGATCACGGGATTCAGATCGTGCAGCGCTGGCGAGCGGCCGGTGGGAATGCAGTGGTCTTTGATATTAAAGATAGCGATGGAACAGTGAACATACCGTTTGAGCACCCCCTGATCGGAGCGCACAAGACCTACATTCGCGATCTGCCCAAGTACACCCACTTCCTGCACTCGCAAGGCATGCATGCGATCGCCCGCATTGCCATGTTCCGGGATGAGCGCCTGGTTGTTTCACATCCCGAGCTGGCAGTGAAGTCGAAGAAGAGCGGCCAGCCGTGGCGCGAAAACGGCAAGCTGGTCTGGACTGACCCGTCGCGGGCGGAAGTTCAGGAGTATGACATCGCGCTGGCCCACGCAGCCGCGGAAGCCGGGGCTGACGAAATCCAGTTCGATTACGTCCGCTTCCCTGCCGAAGGCGACCAAAAAGACGCGGGCTTTGCGTTCCAGAAGTCGCATCCGGAATGGCAGCGTGCAGATGTGATTGCTGACTTCTTGCGGCGTGCTTACACGTCCTTGCACCCTACAGGCGTGCTACTCTCTCTTGATGTTTTCGGAATCATGGCGTGGCAGCGGCCGGTTGATCTCTCGCATACCGGCCAGGATATTGTGCGCATGGCCAGGTATTGCGACGTGCTTTCGCCCATGATTTATCCGTCACACTTTTTCGGCATGGATGACATCGCAAAGCCCGGCGACGCTCCGGAGCACTTCATCGGCGAATCCATGGATCGCTTTGAAAAAATCACGCAAGGCAGCGGCGCGGTGATTCGCCCGTGGCTGCAGGCATTCGCCTGGCGGACGAAGACGTATTCCCCGAAATACATCGAAGTGCAGGTTCTGACTGCCAAGAACAAAGGCGGGATCGGCTTCCTCTTCTGGAATGCCAATAACGACTACTCGAAGCCTTACGCGGCCATGCCGGAGATGAAGGCGGCCAAGGGGCAGTATTTTAGGGGAGATGAGTTGCCTCCGGTGCTGAAGGCCCAGCTAGCAATTCCACATTGATCCTGAACCCGGAACCATCACTTCTCCAGCTTCCCCGTCCAGTTCAGCGTCAGCGAGATTGGCGCGGCGGCGACTTCGGGTTGGACGGCAAGCAGGAACCGTCGGCCGTCGGGTGTGACCTCGAAGTTGGCGTTGCCTCCCGCGATGACATGGTTTACCGCAAACAGGCTGCGGTAATTCTTGCTTTGAAATTGATCTCCCTGGGCGGCTGTATCAACCGCCATGATTTGCAGCTGACCTCCCGAAAATTCGTAAAAATATAGCTCTTTGCTGTCGCCACGCATGCAGGTGATGTCCCGCCGTTCTGGGAGATTTGCCAGCGTCCGCCTGCCCGAGGAAAAGAGGTAATGTACAGTTCTTCGCGGCCGGACTCGGTGGAAGTGTAAGCCAGCCACTTGCCATCGGGAGAGAGGCGCGAAAACTGGATCGTGCCTTGCTGCGACTGCGGCTGAACAACTGCGAATGCCGTCTTATCACCGCTGGTTGGGGCAGCCCAGATGGCGCCGCCGGAAGGCCCGCTGGCCTTGCTGTAAACCAGATATTTCCCGTCCGACGACCACTGCGGCCAACTGAAAGTGACTGGAAGAGTGGAGTTGTTTTGTTCGCCTATCAGCAATTCATCCTGACCACCCCCGTTTGCCACACGAGCGTGAATGGTGGAACCCGCAGAGACTCTCGATCCGGAGAGCTCAGCAAACACAATCCGTTGCCCATCCGGAGACCACGACGGCTGAAAATTTTGCGCGGGATTAAAAGTGATGCGAGTCTTGGTTCCCTGCACCAGGTCGTAAACAAAGATGTCCGCTTTAGGTTGCCCGACGGTAATCGCGAGACGCTTGCCGTCCGGAGACAGGCGCATACCGGCCAGGGGGCCTCCCAGGTAGAGGAAGTGCTCTTTGAGCGCATAGCCGACGTCTTTGCCGGTGCGGTCCACCCACACTAATCCTGTGTTCAGGGTCGAGTCGCCGGATGCCGTAATCAGCGTGCCGTTTTCGCTTGCGCTAAACGTCGTGCACCACACGGTGGGGTCGTATTGAATGTGGTCGGCAAGAGCGACCGGATCCCCGGAAAGCGTAGCCTTCCAAGGATCAAATTTTTGCGCAATAAGGGCGGTCTGCAGATGGTAAAGCAGATATCCCGATGCATACTGACCGGCCGAGTCCGACGGCAGTATTAGTTTGATCTCATTGCTATCCGTTGATCCCAGGTAGATGCCGTTCTGGTCAGGACTGGTTCCTGAGTGATTTGTGGCGAAGAACAAGAAGTGTTTGCCGTCGGGAAGAAACCCTGAAATCGGGAGTGTACACAATCGTATTGTCCGGACTCCATGCTCCGCCGCGCCCACCCGGAGCATCCGCGAGGACCGTGACCGGGCCGCCTCCAGCCGGGACCTTTCTCAGTTTCCCGTCCGCGAAATAACCGACGAATTTTCCATCCGCGGACCAGAAAGGAAAGGCTCCGTTTTGCGTGCCATCCAGCTTTGTGGCTTGCGAGTCGTCCAACGACTGAACATACAAGGACGTTGCTTCCTTCCCAGCTCGGGCGGAGAACACGATCCGAGAACCGTCGCGGGAGAGCACCGGAGGGCCCGAGAAGTCGCCATTGAATTCGAAGGACGTGCCGGTCGGAGCAGTCCGACATCGTGCAAAACGCAAATATTTGGATGGTTCAGCGAAGAGATGGCACGAGCTCGCGATCGAACCGCTGCTTCGCCTCGGGGCTCTGAGAGAGATGCTCGGGCAGAATTTTGACGGCGACCGCACGATCTAGCCGCGTATCGAGTGCGCGATACACTTCGCCCATGCCGCCCGAGCCGAGCGGCGATTCGAAACTGCTTGCGTGGTGCCGAGTTCCGCCTACTGTGCAATTCTCTACTTTACCGCGGTGGAAAACGCGTCCCTTCAAAATCGGCTATCATTCTGTGCCGTTGACAAAATTTTTTGAGCGGCTAGAATACGCGACGATTTAGACATCTAAACTTTCCCCATGACTACTCAAACTCTCGACCACGTTCTCCTGCAAAGTGACTTTTCTGACCTGAAGCTGTTTGCCAGCGGAAAAGTGCGCGATGTCTATCAGGTGGGCAGCGATCACCTGCTTTTCATCGCCACCGATCGAATCTCAGCATTCGATTACGTGCTGGCTACCGGCATTCCCCATAAGGGCGCGGTTCTCACCCAGCTGTCACTCTTCTGGTTTGAGTTCCTGAAAGATGTTGTTCCGAATCACCTGGTGTCCGCAAACGTGAGTGAATATCCCGCCGAGGCACGCAAGTACGCCGATCAAATCCGCGGCCGTTCCATGCTGGTTCGCCGCGCCGAAATGTTCCCGGTCGAATGCGTGGTCCGTGGATACCTTTCCGGCTCGGGCTGGAAGGAGTACAAAGCCAACGGCAGCGTCTGCGGAATCAAGCTTCCCCCGGGCCTGCGGGAATCCGAGCAACTGCCGGAGCCGATCTTCACGCCGGCAACCAAGGCCACGACGGGGCACGACGAGAATATCTCGTTCGAAGAGATGTCCAAGCTGGTGGATCCGGAAGACGCTCGGATGCTGCGCGATCTGAGCCTCGCCGTTTATCAGAAAGCGGCAGACTACGCGCGCGAAAAGGGCATCATTATCGCCGACACCAAGTTCGAGTTCGGACGCACGGCTGCCGGAATCACCCTGGCCGATGAAGTGCTCACGCCGGACTCATCTCGTTTCTGGCCGGCCGATCTGTACAAGCCTGGCATGTCGCAGCAGTCCTTCGACAAGCAATACGTTCGCGATTATCTGGAAGAGATCCGCTGGAACAAGCAACCTCCCGCGCCGGCATTGCCGGCTGAGGTGGCACGCAAGACCAGCCAGAAGTACGTTGAAGCATACCGCCAGCTTACCGGGCGGGAATTAGATGTGTAAACACGACGCGCCGGCTGAGGCTTGCTTAAGGGACGCACAGAAGGGCTGCCCTGAGCTGAGCCGAAAGGCCGCAGCGTGAACATAGCCGATTGGATCATCCTGCTGGCGCTGGTGCTTTCGGTAGTGCAGGCCGCCAGTTCAGGTTTTTTCCAGGAGGCGTTTGGAGTTGCTGGACTTGTTTTTGGGTATCTGATTGCGGCATGGCAGTACCGTCATCTGGCTGAGTATTTCGCGGCTTATATCAGTTCGCGCTGGTTGGGAGAGATCGTCGCATTCCTGGCGATCTTTTTCGGCGTGATGGTTCTGGCCGGGGTGCTCGGCAAGATCGTCCGGTGGATCGTGAAGGAAGCCGGCTTGAACGTGGTGGACCGGTTTCTGGGCGGAGTATTGGGCCTGGTGCGGGGATGTCTGGTGGTTGCGATCGTTCTGGTGAGCATGACCGCGTTTACGCCGACATCGCGCTGGCTGCAAGGTTCGGGATTAGCACCGTACTTCCTGGTGGTGGGGCGTGCAGTAATCTGGGTTGCGCCGGCGGAGTTGCGCGCCCAGTTTTACAAAGGTTTGGATTATTTGCGACAAGTGCAGACCTCCCATTCACCCAAATAGAAGCGACGAATTCTTAGCTGCTGCCTTTTAGCAGACAAAAAAGAGAGATCCCGTGAAAGATCAATTGGAAGCACTCGTACAGCAGATGTACAAGAGCAACATCCTCTACTCGGAAGCCGTGCGCGAGTTCAAACGCCGCTTCATCGCTACCGTGCTTCAGGAGAACAAGGGAAACCAGTGCCGCGCCGCGCGACAACTTGGAATGCACCGGAATACCCTAAGCCGGACTATAAGCGAGCTGCGGCTCGACGTGCGGCAGTTCCGCGATGGCGCCAAGCGGCCGCCACGCGGAGCCAGGCCACTCGCGTACGAGAAGAAGATGGCCCGGTAGCTGGATTCGGCACGCGAAAAGCTTTTAACCGCAAAGGTCGCTAAGGTTTCGCAAGGACGCGGAGAAAGCATTAAAAAGGCAGCCCCTCTGGGCTGCCCTTTATTTTGGACGGATTTCCTGCTACTGCGGTTTGCGCGTTGTTGTCCGACGGCGAGTCGGGGCTGCTGTCGTCTTCTTGGGAGCACCGGCCTTGGTGAGCAATTTACCTTTCTCCATCGTCATCATGAAAGGCACAGCTGGAGCTCCGGCTGCTGGAGCCGCGCCGGGAGTTGAAGGGGCGGTTTGACCTGCGGCTGGCGCCGTTGCAGTGTCTGCACCCGGCTGCGCCGTGCCCGTCGCCGGAGCGGTTGCAGCTCCTGCAGTGGTGGCTGCGCTGGATCCCTGATGCACGGGTGAAACGTAGTCGGTGGGTGTGCCTTCGAAGTCGAGCGTGTCGCCCGGCTTGGGCATCTGGCGCGCTGCAATCAAGCCGGTCATGGTCAGCGTGATATCTGCCTGCTTCTTCTCGATATCATCCTCGCTGGCAGCGATCTGAACGACCGTCGTCTTCTCGGCGCCCTCACCTTGATCGTGGGCGGAGATGACCTGGCCTTCCATCTGCAGAGGTATGCCTTTGATTACGCTCCATACTTTGTCCTGGCACTCCGGCTTACCTGCGTTGAGAACCAGTTCCCACTCGCCAAAGCTGAGCTGCTTGATTTGATCTGGTGTCTTGTCTTTCACAAGATCACAGGCCTGCTGTTCCGGAGTTGGCGGAACATAGACGGATATGCTCGGGCAGGTAAACGGGGCTGATTTCGTGGCCAAAAGCACGCCATTCCAGCCATCCTCAGAACCGTGATAGTTCTTGTACTTCTTGCGACCGTAATCCTGTATCTGGGCCTGCCCAGCGCCGGTGGCAAGGTTCGCTGCCCGGGCAATGTAGCACAAACCTTTCTCACCCAATTTGTCCGGATCCGGAGCGGCTGCTTTCGGATCACTCAAGTAAGACATGGCTAGCGGATACACGTTCTGCAGGTCATTCGGGTCGGCTTCTGCGGCGGAACCTAGATTCTTCTGCGCACAGGCATAGTCCTTGTTCTGCAGGCATGCGAAACCCGCGCCGCCTTCGAAAATCGTCGCGGTTTGCTTCTTCAGCTTGTCATAGTCGTCCTGCGACATTCCGGCCGGCTTCTGGCCGCTGCCCGTACACTCCAGGCCCTTATTGGAATACTTGGTGAGGTCGGAGAGGCTTTGGGGCAGTCCCTGCCCGGCCGATACACTGCCTCGGGAAAGATAGGTGAGTAACGCGAGCGCGCGCAGGTTGCAGGCGTCGGCCTGAAGAAGCCGCTGCGCCGTGTCTAAAACCTTCGGCTGATTCTGCGCCTGCAGATAGGTGTTCATCAGCAGTTCCATCGCGGTAGTCTTCATCACGCTATTGGGATACTGGGTGAGGAAGGCTTCGAGTGCGCTGATCTTCCCTGTCGGATCCTTTTGCTGGATGGCGTTGACGTAGGCGTTGTACTCGTTCGGATCTTTGATCTCTGGCGCCGCCTGAGCTCCGCCTTGTGCCGCTCCACCACCGGTACCGGGCTGTGCCGGTTGCTGGGCATTGAGTGCGCCAGCGGCCAGGGTGCATGCCAATATCATCGCCAGAAAAGTTGTCTTCATTCCGCTCGCTCCTCGGGTCCTAGGGAAATTGAAATTTGGGAAATCGGTGTAACGTCAAACCTGAATCTAAAGGCTCCGACTACATCAGGGCAATACGGCTTTGGTGCTACGCCGGAGCATCCAGGCCCGCCTGGTAACAGATGCGGCAAGGACCAGATTCCGGTGAGCGGGATTATATGTATGTCGTTCAAGTTAAGCAAGTTCTTCCAAAGCGCAGACCAGATACATTGATTAAGATGCGAAGCACAACCTTCATGGTGGTTTCGGTGTAACCAGATGTCGGGCACAACTAATCCGGGAGCGAGGGGTATGAATACTGACAGTAGAGAGTTGAAAGGCCAAGTGGCGGTCGTAACCGGCGCTGGCCGCGGCATTGGCGCCGCCATTGCCACCAGACTGGCGTCCCTGGGCGCAACGGTCGTACTTTGCGGACGCACCACCAAAACACTGCAAGAGACCGCCTCCCGGATTTCGAAAGCCGGCGGGCACGCGGAAGTGATTGCCTCGGACGTGAGCGACCTCAAATCGGTTGAAACTCTTGCCTCCGCTGTCGAACAAAGGTTCGGCCGCGCCGACATTCTGATCAACAACGCCGGCGTTGGCGGATTCGCGGCTCCACTCCATGAAATGACACCGGAGGCATGGGAAAAGATTCTGAACACCAACTTGCGGGGCGTGTTCTATTGCATTCGGAGTTTCGCTCCGATGATGATTCGCGACGGCGGCGGCCACATCGTGAACATCTCGTCGCTCGCGGGAAAAAACCCACTGCCCAATGGCGCTGCATACGCCGCTTCCAAGTGGGGGCTAAATGGCCTGAATTACTCAGTGGCGGAGGAGTTGCGCGCCCACAATATTCGGGTCTCGGTGGTCTGCCCGGGGTCGGTTGACACCGAACTGACTCCACATACCGGCAAAGACTCAAAGAAGATGCTTCAGCCGGATGACGTGGCCCACGTTGTGGCTATGCTTGTGACCCAAGCGCCGCAGTCGTTCGCGAGTGAGGTGCTGCTGAGACCCACGCAAAAACCATGAGAATTCAGAATGCAGAAGTCAGAATGCAGAAGTTAACACTTCTCGACTCGACAATTCTGCATTCTGACTTCTGCATTCTGAATTCGTATTTTCAATCTTTGAACAAATTGTCAAAGGCGCGTCGGGCCGCGTCTGGGGTGGATGCCACGCCTGTCGATGTCTGCTTCTCTACCCGCACGCTAATCGAGAAGAACTTGCAGTCGTTGCGGACATCCTTTTTCGCGATCCGGTCGGGGACCGGCTGCATGCACTCGAAGCGCTTTGAGGGATCGAAGTAGGTGCACTGCTTGCAGGAGTGGAGTTCAAAGCCGCACTTTGGGCATTGTCCCAGAGGCTGGGAAAGTGAGCTCAGAAGAGTTCCACACTGGCCGCAGCGGGAAACCTCATGCGTGCCTGTCATATGCACCGGGCGGGGGCCGAAGGTGTCTTTGCGGACGGGCTTTTGTGGGGAGGACTTTTCTCGGCCTTCGCCGCTGTCCTGATATCCGTGCTGGCGGTATTTGCGGTCGGACACAGGCTCTCCGAGAATGCAGTTTCGGAACGGAACATTCTCTCGCCGGAAAGGCGAGAGCACAAGGGCTTACTCAATTGTAATTCGCCAAAACGGGTGCTACCATCCGTGTTGCAGTCATTGTAGTTGGAGGTCATCTATGTCGGAGCGAGGAAGTGGCGGCGGCATACTGTGGTTCTTGACGGGACTCGGCATTGGAGCGGTGGTGGGAATTTTGTATGCTCCGCAGTCGGGCAGCGAGACGCGCGAAATTCTGATGTCAAAGGCGGAAGAAGGCCGCGATTTCGTACGCAAGCGGGCGAAAGAAGCGCGAGCGCAGGCTGAACAATGGGCCGAAAAAGGCAAACAGGTTTACAACGAGCAACGAGACCAGATTCGCTCCGCCGTGGACGCCGGGAGGCAGGCCTATCGTGAGAAGACGGCTGCAGGCATCAAGAATGACGGGGAGAATGTTTAGCTCGAACGTTCGCTGATCAGTGGCTATGAACAACACGGCCCTAACAATATTTGTCGCCGTCACCGCTGCTGCAGTTGTGTTGCAGATGCTCATTCTGCTCGGCATGTACCTGGCCATGCGCAAGAGCAGCGCGAAACTGGAATCTCTCGCTGAAGAAGTGAAAACCAAGGTTCTACCGACGGCCGAACTCGCGCACGAGATGATTAGCGATCTTCGCCCGAAGATTACGACGGTCCTCGATAACGTCGCCGTTTCGACTACTGTGCTGCGCAATCAGATGGAGCGCATGGATGCGACGCTGACGGACATTATTGATCGCACGCGACTGCAGGTCATTCGCGCCGACGAATTCGTGAACCACACGATGGATAAGCTCGAAGAGACGCGTGAGGCGGTGACGCGCACCGTGGTATCTCCTGTGAAGCACATCTCCGGATTGATGTCTGGCGTTACCGCTGGATTCGAAGCGTTCTTTTCTCGCCGGCGAGGTCGGGAGTCGGCTAACGCGCAACAGGACGAGATGTTCATTTAGTTTCGCACTCCTAAATGCCCGTATACATTTACGGAGTTCTTGTCGTCGGAATCGTTGCCTGGTTCATTCCCTTCGTCTTCGCTCACCGAAAAACCACTTCAGCCAGCACCGTTGATAAGCGCTCGCGTTGGGGAATGTTGCTGCAATTGGCTGCGTTTACGCTGCTGTGGCAAGGACATTTCTGGGAGCGGCAACTGGCTCCCTGGCGCTTGATCGTTTGCATTGTCTGTTTTGGGTTGGCGGCGTTGCTCTCATGGACTTCTTCGCGGGCGCTTGGACGTGAACTGCGAATCGACGCAGCCCTTGGGGCCGACCATCAGTTGATTCGTTCAGGCCCATACGCCGTGGTGCGAAATCCGATCTACACATCGATGTTGCTGGTGGATTGCGCAATCGCGGTTGTGATTACGCCCTGGCAGTTGTTCATTCCCAGCTTATTGCTATTCGTTCTTGGAACCGAAATTCGCGTGCGCACGGAAGAAGCGCTGCTGAGCGGCAGGTTCGGCGCGGAGTTCCATAATTACAGGAAGAGCGTTCCGGCGTATATTCCCTACCTCTACTGAGTGGCGTTCTGAACGCGGCGAGCCTGGTAGGTCTCGATCAGCTCGCGAATGCGAATGGCATCTGCCTTGCGGTGGCCGTGGCTGGTGATGGGGTCAGCGCCGCCGGTCGAGTCAATGCGGATCTCCGACCAGATGAAACCCGTGCGAATCTCCACCGACGCCACTTGCGAAATCGCGATGCTCTCGTCAGTCGTCCCAAACAGCCGCGGCTTGACCCGGCTGACATGAAGCGGGCTGACAACGATGCGGGTGGGAAAGATGTGATTGCCGCGCGTCCAGCGGCTGGCTTTGAAAGTTTCGCCGGGCGCGGTTTGATTCAGTGGTTGCGTCGTCATGATTGAGTCATTGAACCATTGCCGAGGCAGTTTTTTCAATGATTCAATGCTCCGATGATTCAGTGAGTCAATTTTCTTTATAATCGCAAATTACATTTCTGTAGAGACGTAGCTTGCTACGTCTCACGCCGGCAGTATCGGCACTCCAAACAAGACGTAGCAAGCTACGTCTCTACAAGGCACGTCTTGGCACTCGACGAAAACATCTATCAACTGCGGCTCGACAAGCTGAAGCAGATCGAAGCGCTCGGCCAGCGCGCGTATCCGACGAAGTATGAGTTTACGCATGGAATTCCGCAGATTCTTGCTGAGTATTCCGGCCGAACTGGAGAACAGCTCGAAGCTGAGCGCGTAAACGTGCGCGTAGCCGGGCGCATCATGGCGATTCGCCTCATGGGCAAGGCGGGGTTCGCGCATCTGCAGCAGGACGGGCAACGGCTGCAGATCTATGTCAAGAAAGATGCGGTCGGCGAGAAGGGATTTGAGCTTTACAAGTTGCTGGATCTGGGCGACCACATCGGGGTCAGTGGCTATCTTTTCCGAACCAGAACCGGTGAACTCTCAGTTCATGTCGAAGAGATCACGTTTCTCTCGAAGGACCTCCTTCCCCTCCCTGAAAAATGGCACGGACTGACTGACGTCGAACTTCGCTACCGGCAGCGCTACGTCGATCTCTTCATGAACCCGGAGGTTCGCGATGTTTTTCTGAAGCGGGCAAAGCTGGCACAGTCCATGCGGCGGTTCCTCGGCGAGCGGGGCTTCGTTGAAGTGGAAACGCCGATGATGCAGCCGATCGCCGGCGGGGCTGTGGCCAAGCCGTTTGTGACCCACCACAACACGCTCGACATTGACCTCTATTTGCGTATTGCACCGGAGCTTTACCTCAAGCGGCTGACGGTCGGCGGACTCGATCGCGTGTACGAGATCAATCGCAACTTCCGCAATGAAGGTATTTCGACGCGGCACAATCCTGAGTTCACCATGCTGGAGTTTTATCAGGCGTACACGGATTATCGCGGCGTGATGGACCTGACGCAGGAACTCATCATTCAGGCGGCGAAAGATGTGACCGGAGGAACAAGATCACCCTGGGGAGAGCAGGAGATCGACTGGTCCGCGGAAAATTGGCGACGGCTCACCATGCGCGAGGCGATCATTGAATACTGGCCTGAGAGTGCAGGGGCAAAGCCGCAGCTTTCGGATTTCGGGTCGCCTGAATCACTGAAAGCACTGGTCACACGCTTCAATACTTCGCACTCGCATATGCCTTACGACCCCAATGAGCCTGCGGGAAAAACGATTGCGAACTTGTTTGAGGCCGTGGCGGAAGAACATTTAACTCAGCCGACGATTATCTACGAGTTCCCTACCGCGGTCTCGCCGCTCTCAAAGCAAAAGCCCGATGATCCGGACTGGACGGAGCGCTGGGAAATTTTCATCGGGCAGATGGAAATCTCAAACGGATTCAGCGAACTGAACGATCCGGAAGATCAGCGGCGTCGATTTGAAGGACAGTTGCGCGAGCGGGCTCGGGGCGATGAAGAAGCCCACCAGATGGACGAGGACTACATCCGGGCACTGTCATATGGAATGCCACCGGCTGGAGGCGTCGGCGTTGGGATCGATCGTCTTGCGATGTTGCTGACCAACTCGCAGTCCATTCGCGATGTGATCCTGTTTCCGTTGCTTAGACCAGAGAAGAAACAAACCACAGAGGGCACTGAGTAACACCGAGGAAAGCCGCAGAGGAATGAAGGTTCACACCGAATATTTGAAGTTTCACACCCGCAAGCACCGCGAGTACATTCACATCACTCCCCAGGTTGAGGCGATTGTAAAAAAGAGCGGCGTCAAGGAAGGAATGGTGCTGGTCTCGGCCATGCACATTACGGCTGGTGTTTACGTGAACGACAACGAATCCGGGCTGATTGAGGACATCGACAAATGGCTCGAAGGGCTCGCGCCGTTCAACCAGGGCTACAAGCATCATGAAACTGGAGAAGACAACGGGGATTCGCACCTGAAGGCATTATTAATTCACCACGAGGTCATCGTCCCGATCACGGCGGGGCGCCTCGACTTCGGCACCTGGCAACGGATCTTCTATGCCGAGTTCGATGGGCAGCGCGAGAAGCGGGTGATCGTGAAGGTAATGGGAGAGTAAACCCAGTGGCTAGTGGCTAGTGGTTAGTTGCTAGTTGCCAGTCTTGAATGCCAACGGCTAGCCACTAGCAACTAACCACTAGCCACTGTCATTCCGGTTCCATAAGAGGATTTATGAGCGAAGAACTGCAAGAACTCCACGAGCACGCCGAGCATGGCGCGCACAATCCCGAGATGGCGCCGGTTTCTTTGACCATGGCGATTCTGGCCGTGCTGGTTGCGATTGTCACACTGCTTGGACATCGAATGCACACGGAAGAAGTAGTGATGCAAACCCGTGCCAATGATCAGTGGGCCTACTATCAGGGTAAGGACACTCGACTGCACACGGACCAGAAACTGATTGGCATGGCTGCATTTCTGCCAAGCTCTGATGCGGGCAAGTCGGCCAGCTGGCTCGAATCGACGAAGTCCGAAGCCGAGAAATATGACAAGCAGAAGGACGAAATCAACGCCGAAGCTCGAAAGTTGGAAAACGAAGCCACAATTGCCCGACGCCGTGCGGACCGATTTGACCTGGGCGAAGTCTTTCTGGAGATCGCGTTAGTGATCACTTCGATCACCTTGCTTACCGGCCGCAAGGCATTCTGGTGGTTGGGCATGCTGTCGGGGCTGATCGGAGTGGTCGTGGCGGCGAGCCATATCTTCGTGCAGTAGCTCAATATCGCGTCGTTCGTCGTCCGTCGTACGTCGTCCGCCCAAAGCCCTGATGAAACCCGGCGCAAGAAAAATCCTACTTCCACTCTCCCCGCCGGAGCTATAATTTGGGTACACACCCGCCCTGGGCCGTCCAAAGGCCCGACGGACGTAAAGAACGCTCGCCTGTAACGAGGTGGACAATGTCTACTCTGTTCGAGCTTCTCATCGTATGGGGCGTGCTGACAGCAGCCCTGATCGCTCTCCTCATCTACCGTGGAACCCTGACCATGCAAGAGGATGACCAGCTTTTCCTGGGAGACTCCGAAGCCCACATGGCGAAGGAGCAAGTGGAGATCATGGCCAAGGTGAATAAGCTTGGCCCGTTCGTAAAAGTGCTGGGAACCGCGTCGGCAGTGCTGATTCTGACGATTGCCGGAATCGCGGTGTACCAGCAAATGACGCAGATGCAGCAGTAGGCCACGCTGCTTTGCGCGCCAAGTCGGACACGCTATTTGTGTCCCTGCCCCAGCTCTTGCTAGCATTCAGAGACTTAACCTCTTCGATTTCCGCAGAATGCACGCCCTTGAAACAATTGCAGTCGTTGGCGGTGGTCCCGCCGGCGCATTCGCCGCGGCTGAGCTCGCGCGGGCCGGACGGAGAGTCATTCTGTTTGACGAAAAGCTGGCGTGGGAAAAGCCGTGCGGCGGCGGACTTACCGACAAAGCCATCACGCGCTGGCCGTTCCTTCGCGAAGCCCAAGCCGAGCGGAACTGGAT
>JBKPSP010000200.1:0-16049 GCA_046735175.1 Acidobacteriota bacterium | reverse complement strand
ATGCCCCACTCGCCTGATGGGCCCCAGTCCTGATCGAATTCTGCGTAGCCATATTTCGAGTACTTGTCAGGATGCTGTTTCCAGTCGGGATCGTTGTTCCAGATACCGTATGCGCCCTCTATGTTCTGTTTCGCCAGTGCCGCAAAGAATTTGTCTGCCGCATGACGCTCGGGGTAGTTGCGCATGTGATAAATCACCCAGGCTAGAAACAGGGCGGCAATGATCGAGATAATTATGATCTTCGTGCGGCGGCGGTCGCGCGACTCATCGTAGTGCTGCGCATCCAGTAGCGTCATGCTCTAAGCATAATGGAAGCCGGAGCATAAGAAAAAGTTCCAGGGAAGGCTTTTTCACCACAGAGACACCAGAGGCACAGAGAAAACAAATTCCAAGTTAATCGGTTGTTTTTGAGACTTTAGCAGCGCATCAGGCCTGCACCTAGCAGGCAGGGGCGGGGAAGATATGAAAGGTGTTCTCGGTGTCTCTGTGCCTCTGTGGTGAATCAGGCTCTACAGCGTACGCTTGAACAGCGGCACTGCTATCGAGAACGTCACAATCGCGAACACTGAAAGGAAGAGCATGTCTGGCCAGATGGCGCCAAGGCCAGTCTCTTTCAACAGCAGCGACTTGAATCCGTGCACGGCGAACGTAAACGGATCGACCGCCGCGATGGCCCGCAGCCACTTGGGGAAAGCCTGAATCGGATAGACCGATCCGCTGGGGAAGAATAAAAGTGTATTCAGAATTCCGAAAATTGCTCGCGGTACCAGCGGGTCTTCCACCCGCACCATCAGCAGGAACATCATGGTGTTGAACGCCAGCGACGTCAGCAGGATCATCAGGAGCAATCCCAGCAAAGTCCCGGGATGGAAGATCGTCCCGACACCTGCCAGGAGCGATCCAATTGCGGTGATCACGATTCCGGTCATTACTGCTTTGATCGCACCTGCCGCGTTCAGCCCAAGCACCAACTCTGCCTTGGTGATCGGTGTGACCAGATAGCCCTCATGCACGCCCCGCGCTTTGTCGTCGATGTACAGCATGCCGCCGCCGATCATGACGGAGACGAACATGGCAAGGGCGATCGAGCCTGGCAGCAGATACTTCATGTACTCGATGTAGGGATATAACTCGACAATCTGCAGCACGGTTTGCTGCAAAATTCGCGGTTCGACAGTGGGATTGTTCAGCGAGGCAGTGATGTCGGCGAGTTCGCCCTCGAGCGTCGAAGTCATGAAGTTGTCGCTGTTGTCGACGACGAGCGCGATTCGTGGCTGGTCTTTCTCATAAACGCGGCGCGAATACTGCGGTGGAATAATGACCGCGCCCTGAAGCTTGCCATCGCGCACATCCTGCTTGGCCTGCTGCTCGTTGTCGTAATAAATGGGCTGAAAGGTGCGCATATTGGCGCGCACAGAATCGAACGCTTCGCGGATTTTCAGTGCCTGCGTGCCGCCGTCTTCATCCACCAGACCGAGCTTGGCATCGTGGATCTTTCCACCAAACGCGTTGCCCAGGATGATCAACTGCACCAGCGGAAACACCATCGCGACCAGCATGAGTGCCGGTGAACGGAAGAACTTGCGCATTTCGCGCTCGACGATTGCCATCATCCGATTCATATCTCACCTGTCAGCAATTGCGCTGCGATCCCGCCGCCTCTAGCGCGCGAGACCCACAATCTGTCGAACGAATGCATGTTGCTCCACAGAATCCAACATGAATGCGGCGACACCGCGAAACGACATGGAAAATCCCTTGGTTGGTAGCGCATCGCGCACCGCGCGGTATGCGGCGTCGGATCCATTGGTCAGACGCGGAGGGCGTGCAATCGTCCACTCGAGTGATGTTTTGCGGATTACCTCCTCCGCTGCCTTGAGGTCATGACCGATGTGCTTCAAAATTTCGCGAAACAGGGCGAAGAGCATCCCTTTCTCGGGAAACAGAACCGCAGCCGAAACCAGAACGAGCCTGTTTACTCCAGACTTGCTCATAGCTGCCACCGTGCTTGCTGCGCATTCTTCCACCAAGGAGTGTGGACGAAAGGCTTGCGGCGGGCGGACACCCAACGCGGACAATACCGCGTCATGGCCTGGTATCTCTGTCGCCAACTGCTCGATGTTGTGCGGATCTCCTTGCACAATCTTCAGCCTTGAATCATGGCGATGAATCTTTTCAGGCGAGCGAACGAAGGCCGTGACTTCGTGCGAACGAGAAAGCGCAACATCAATGATTTGAGCTCCCGTGTGGCCGGTTGCTCCGATGACAAAAAGCTTCACTACCTGCCTCCTGAGAAATCTAAGCGCCGGGCCTCTGAGGCATCACGAATCCGTAGGCTTTCTGCAGTTCGTCGCGCAATTGACGCCCGGTGTAATGGACGAACACGTCGTCCAAGGTTGTGTTTTGAACGGAGAGTGATTTGACTCCCACGCCCGCGTGTACTGCGGCCTCCACGAGTTCCGTTGTGGCCTTCGAGCCGTCCCCGGTCAAAATGCGATACATGCCCGCGCCTTCATGCTGGACCGATGTGACTCCAGTGAGCTGACGAAGCCTCTGCTCCCAATCGGCCGGCGCACGCTCGAACTGCGCTTCGATCACGTTCGAGCCGGGAACGCTTGCCTTCAAGTTCGGCGGAGTATCGAGCGCGACCAGCTTGCCGTGATCAACGATCGCGATGCGATCACACAGGCGGTCGGCTTCGTCCATATAATGCGTGGTGATCAGGATGGTGAGCTGGCGCTGATTCTTGATGTTTGTCAACATCTCCCAGACTGCCACGCGCGAAACCGGATCAAGACCGGTGGTTGGCTCGTCAAGAAAGAAAATCTTCGGGCTGTGCACAAGGCCACGCGCAATTTCTAGTCGCCGCCGCATGCCGCCGGAAAGCGTTTTCGTCTGGGCATCGCGCCACTTGGTCAGATCAACCAACTCGAGCAGCTCATCTATCGCCTTCTTGCGCTTCGCCGCAGGCACGTCGTAGAGCTTGGCGTAGATGCTCATGTTTTCTTCGACGGTGAGATCGATATCGCTGGTGAGCGCCTGAGGAATCACGCCGATCGTGCGCCGCGCGTCGTCGGGATCGGTGCGGACGTCGAAACCCGCAATCCGCGCTACGCCGGAAGTGATCGGAATGAGCGTGGTCATCATGCGGATCAGCGTCGATTTGCCTGCGCCATTCGGGCCGAGCAGTCCGAAAATCTCGCCATCTTTTACGTCGAAGGTCACATCGTTCACAGCGGTGAAGTCGCCGTACTTCTTGACGATGTGCTCGACCTCGATAGCTTTCCCGTTCCCGTTCCGCGAGGAGTCCGGAGCCTGCCGAATTGAGGCTGCCCCACCCTTCGCGGTGTTCGAAGGGTGGGTGTTTACCGGACCCGTGTTACCTTGATTTCGCGCGCCCGGACTCACTTCGTCGCTCCCTCAACCGTTCCCGAACTGGTTCCTTTCAACTGCGCCCGCGATACCAGCACGTCCGCTGTCATGCCGGGCACGTAGGCGCCTTTGGGATTGTCGAGCCGCACCTTCAGCACAATGGTCTTGATGTCCCGCTTGCTTCGGCTCACATCGCGCTGGGTCGCGAAATCTGCTTCAGCGGATTTGAAAAACACTTTTCCTGAAGTCGTGGTCCCGCCCGGGAGCCGTACGCGTAATGTGTCACCGATGCCGATGTGGTCCGACTGCGTTTCAGGAATCGCCGCGCGCACCCAGGTGTCGGTGAAATCGACAATCGTCACGATCGGCGAGCCTGGATTCAGATACTCGCCCTCGCGCGCCGCCCGCACCGAAACCGTGCCGGTCACCGGCGCGTAAATCTTCGTGTAGCCCAGCCGGACTTCGGCCTCTTTCAGCTGCGCTTCCGCATTCAGCAACTGCCCGCGAGTTGCCGCTACCGTGCTCTGGGCTGCATGCGCCTGATGTGTGTTTGCGACCGCAGTATTCAGGTCGGCCTGCGCCGCTTCCACCTGCTTTTGCAGCGACGAGACCGTTGCCTGCTGCGCCTTCAGGTTCATCTCTGCTTGCACGCGCTCCTGGTCCGACATGACTCCCTGTTTCGCGAGTTCGATGGTTCTGCGGCTATCACTTTCCGTACGTGCCAGCATGGCCTCCGCCTGCGCCAGTTGTGCGCGAGCCGACTCAAGCCGCGCCTGCGCATTGGCGACGCTGCTGGTGGTCGATCCCTGCGTGGCCACGCTGGTCGCCTGGGTTGCGGAAACCTGGGAGCGTAGCGCGTCGATAGTCGCCGCAGATGCTCGAGCCTGTGCCTCGAGTTCGGAAGGATCGAGTGTCGCAATCAAGTCTCCCTGCTTGACCTTCGTACCCTCATCGACCATCAGCTTCGAAATTCTGCCGGCAACCTGCGGGCTAACGACGACCTGGTTCGCATCTACCGTTCCGATCAGGTCGAGATCGGAGCTGCGAGGAGTCGTGAGCAGATAGAAAATCAGCGAGCCAATGAACAAAATTCCGAGCAGGATGAACACCTTGTTTCGCGCGTTCACTTGCGATCTCCTTGTGCGGTTGCCGTGCCTGGCACCGGCGCCAGTGCTGCCAGAACAAAATCCAACACCGCAGCTCGCCGCTCAGCCAGGCTCTCGCGCGAGAGCGGGTCTTTGCCAATCACCACTTTCAGGACCGGCGCTGTGACGAAATAGAAGACGATCAACGAAATCATGGACGGGATAAAATGGACGGGATCCACGGGCCGAAACTCTCCACACCGCTCCCCTTCGTTCAAAAGCGCTGCTATGTTGACGAAAGTCGGCTGAAAATATTGTTTCGCGATCCGCTGCAGCCGAGACGGTTCTTTGCCCGCGCGAAGAAACTCTGCGTGAACAATCCGTGGAAGCAGCGGATTGGAAGCGATGTAGTCGAAATGCGCACCGACATATGCCGCCAGCCGCTCGCGCGGAGGCAGTTCCTGCGAAAGTGCATTCTGGATCACAACGCGTGCTCCGCTGAATACGTAATCCAGCACAGCCTGATACAGGGCCTCTTTGTCCTTGAAGTAGTAATAGAGGAGCGCCTTGTTTACACCGGCAGACCGGGCGATAGCGTCGGTACGCGCGCCGGCAACCCCTTCGCGCGCGAATTCGCGGATGGCGGCTTGCAAAATGGCGGCGCGGCTCTCCTGAGGTTTGCCGCGGCTGCCCAGGCGGATTGGATTTGTTGTTACCATGAATTAACTAACTGGTTAGTTATATCAGCACGAAGCCAGACATTGCAAACAAACATTTCCTCTACCCCGCAAGACCCCGCTGTCATATGCTTGCCGCGTGAACAGCTCCGAATTTCGCGACTACTTTACCGATGCCATCCGCTTTTGGGAGCCGCGAAGGATTATCTACAATCTGGCGCTCGCCGGAATCGTGGTTGCGTACTTCATCGCCGGATATCCCGCCTCAAAGGGAGTTCTCTCCATTGATTTTGCTCTGGGAGTGTTCTTGCTCGCAGTGGGAGCAAATATTTGTTACTGCGCCGCGTACCTTGCTGACGTCTTTGTTCAGGCGTCTGGATTTCGGGAGGTGTGGCAGCGAGCGCGCTGGGTTTTGTTTGTACTCGGCACCTTAGTGGCTGCCATTATCACGCGCTTTATGTCCTTAGCGATGTTCCATTCGGGACAGTGAAACTTGCGGCTTGGGGCAGTCCAGCGTTGCCGATTCCGCACAATTACTTTGAGCGATCCTAGTTCGTCGGCTTCCCGTACACCGTTGTGTAGTGCAGATCGATCACGCCGCAGGTGCCTTGTTCGGGAGAGTAGACCACGCAGGTGTCGAATGGGCGCGAGTAGATGTGGAGGCTCACCGCGCGCTCGCCAAATTGCCTGGGGTTCACCACGCGATGGACGGGATCATCGGGATCGACGGCGCAGGGATGGGTGGGATTCATCTCGACCACGTTGGTAGGCGTGAGCTGACATCGGCCGGCGTCCACATCCTGAGAGACAAGATGAAAATTTTCCACCTGTAATCTTCCGATTGGCACTGCCATCCAGCAATTCTGGTCGCGATGATTGTGCACCGAACTCACCTGGCCGACCTCCCAGCAGATCGCGATCAATTCGTAGAGGGGTGTTTTCTCGATGAGATTGCGAGTGTAGTGCTGCGAGTTCCAGCAGATATAAGGAACCAAAGTATCCGGGGCGACGGTCGTGTGTTCGAGAAACCCAAGAATGTCGCCGGTTTGATTGAACGCGGGTTCGGGAAACTTGTGCAGTTCGGAGATGAAATCCTGAATGGAAAGCTGCCGAGGCGTTGTGTGAGCGGCCAAAGTCACCTCTCGTATCTGTCAGTATAAAGGCTAGAAGCCACTGCGTCTGACTCTGTGGCATTCCTGGTAGTGCCTCAGTTCAAACTCAGGCACTACCGCATTCCTCTATGGAACTCTGTGCCTCTGTGGTTAATGCTTTTGGCGACTAAGCAGACGTGTGCTACTCGACCAACATGCAATCGCCATACGAGTAGAACCGATAATCGTTCGAGACCGCATGCCGGTAAGCAGACATGGCATGCTCCTTGCCGGCGAACGCGCAGACCAGCATTAACAGTGTGGATTGGGGCAGATGGAAATTGGTGAGCATGCCGCCAACCACGCGAAAGTCGAATCCTGGATAAATGAAAAGATCCGCTTCGCCACTCCCTGGTGATACGCGCCCCGTGTTCCTCGCGGCGAACTCCAGCGTCCGCACGGTCGTGGTTCCGACCGCGATCACCCGGCGGCGCTGATCCAGAGCACGATTGATTTGCTCAGCCGTCTGCTCCGAAATAGCGAATCGCTCACTGTGAAGTTTGTGCTCTTCGACCGTGTCCGCCCGCACCGGTTGAAAGGTCCCAAGCCCCACGTGAAGCGTGAGTTCGGTGGTCTCAATGCCTTTCGCCCGCATCCCTTCCAGGATCTCGGCTGTGAAGTGCAGGCCGGCGGTAGGAGCGGCTGTCGAGCCGCGTTCACGAGCATAGACCGTCTGGTAACGCTCGCGATCTTCGGGTTCGTCGTCACGAGAGATATAAGGAGGTAACGGCACATGGCCAAGGCGTTCCACGCGCTCGAAGAAATTGGGAACGGCATCGAAGCGGATGAGCCTTTCGCCGAAGGTGCCTCGAGAAATAACTTGAGCTGCAAGTTGGGCGGACGAGAGTGTCCGACCCACACGATCTTGAGTGCTGTCGCCAAAAAATAGCCTCTCGCCTATTCCTACTTTTCGCCCAGGCTTTACCAGGCACTCCCACTCATTCGGCTCCACTGAAACTTGCTTCGTCAGCAGCACCTCAACGCGGCCTTGCAGAAAGCCTTTGGAAGCGGGGTTTTGAGGACTCAGTGGTTGGGCTCTCGATCCACTTCTACGGCCGTAGAGGCGGGCGGGAAAGACTCGCGTGTTGTTGAAGACCACCAGGTCGCCTGCCCTGAGCAAATCCGGAAAGTCCCGGAAGCGGCGGTCTTCCAGCCTGCCCGTCTTCCGTTCCAGGCGCAGCATTCGGGAGGCGGAGCGGTCGGCAAGCGGCGCTTGCGCGATCAGGCGCTCGGGCAGGTGATAGTCGAAGTCGGAAACCAGCACCCTTCTAAGTTACAGAAATCCTGTATGTAATTCTTTTGTGTAGGCTCAAATACCGATTGTTTCCCGTCCGCCACTGCGATACCATACCCGCGCTGCCTGGAATAAGTGTCTAGCGAATTTCAACTACGGCGCGATATCGTGCGATTTGGCGCGATGTTGCATAGCCTCGGCTTCATCGCTGCGACTGACGGCAACCTCTCCGTCCGGCTCGACGAAGACCGGATCCTGGTGACTCCCACCGGCATGTCAAAAGGCATGATGACTCCTTCCGACCTGGTCGTGGTTGACGTGCAGGGCCGCAAATTGAAAGGGAAGCGGCAGGTGACCAGCGAGATCGGCATGCATTTGCTGATCTATCACATGCGGCCTGATATTCGCGGTATCGTCCATGCGCATCCTCGCACCGCCACAGGGTTTGCGGCGGCGGGAATGGCCCTGAACCAGCCTCTGGTCTGTGAGGTGGTCATCGGGCTTGGCTTGATTCCGCTCGCCCCCTACGGGACTCCGGGAACCCCGGAACTTGCAGCCACGCTCAAGCCTCTCATTCCCCAATACGACGCGATTCTCATGGCCAATCACGGCGTCGTAACTTACGGTTCCGATCTGCAATCCGCCTACATGAAAATGGAGACAGTGGAACACTTCGCGCAGATTGCATTGGTCACCCACGTCCTCGGTCAACAGAAACCGCTTGAGTGCGAAGACCTGGAAAAACTGGTCGCCGCCCGGGCCCGTTACCTGGGCGTGAATTCAGCTGCTCCCATGCCGGTTTATGCCGGAATCAACGAGGAAAGCTCGCAAGAGTCATCGCTTCGCGCCCGCACTAATCACCACCGACGCGGAAACGCATTCCAGCGCGAAAATTAATCCCCAGCGCTGGATAGCCCACCACTTCGTTGTAGCTGCGATTGAGAAGGTTCTCGACATTTACGTACGCGGTGATGCGGGGTTTGATCGAGTACCAGCCTCCGGTGTTTACCAGAACATACCCGGCGGCGTGATCGATGTGGAGCCCGAAAAAGTCGGAGTCGGCGCGGCGTCCGACGAAACTTCCGGAGAGGTTGGCGCCCCAGCGAGGGCCGAGATAGTTCGCCTGCAATGTTGCCGAATGCTTCGGCCGCCGCAACAGCGGTTGTCCTTCGGCTAGGATCGAATCAAAGGCAAATGGCGCCTTCAATATCTGAGTTGACGTGTAGGTATATGCGGCTGTGGTGGAGAATCTGGGAGTCAACCTCGCGCGGAACACTGCTTCAGCGCCGTGTGCCATAGACTCGTTTACATTGACGTATTGGCCCTGGCAAAAGCACGTCTGGTCGAAGCTGAAATCAATTCGGTTGCGAAATAGTTCATTGAAGTACGTAGCCGAAAATGAGTAGTTGGAGAGGACCCGCTGCTCGAATCCAGTTTCGAAGGCCCGCGTTTCTTCTGGTTTCAAATCGGGATTTGGCAATGTGGGAAAGCCTCCACCGTTACCGAAAGACTCAGCAAAGGTTGGCTCCTTAATTCCGGTTGCATACGAGAATGTCAGCCGAGTTCCCGTCCAAAATTGGCCGCCCTTCAGCACAAGCAAAGTTATTGCAGTACGCGGCACGAATTTGTTGCCGAAGCTTTCGTTGTGGACAAAGCGTCCGCCCGCAATTAGCGACAGGCGTTCAAGCGTAAACATTTGCTGACCAAAAAAAGCGTGGTTTCGACGCAGTCCGGTGCTTGGGTTAGGTAGAGTTCCGGTAGTCCCGTGCTCGTCCTCAAATTCATAGCCGAACGTGCTTCGGGCCCAGCTTCGTTCCGCGTAGTCGGCCTGATACTCAAGTCCGGCGCGATTGTAGTTGTTCACATTTTCAAACTGAAAATCCTCGTTAATCGGCCCGAACACAGGGTCAATCACGACGCGGTCACCTTGATTGATGTCGTCCCGGTTTGTGCGATGCAGGAGATACTCGAAACCCGTCAAGCGGTGTACCCATCTTGACGGGGAGGTCACCAACAGTTCCATGCTGCCCAGGAAATTGTTCTGCCGTGCACGCTGATCCAAGTCCGGCGGTAGTAGCGGATCGCCGTTGAACTTCCATTCGTTTTGCACGCCGCTAACGCTGTTGTCGTGACGCATACGCAGTCGCAGGGACGCCCAATGATTGAGTTTCGCCCCAACATTGGCGCCTTCGAGCGAATTGGAGTAATCGTCGTTTGGCCCGCATCCCGTAGTGTTGAACTGGTTGCCGAACAGGTTGTAGTCGAAACGGCCGCGAGCGCCTGTTAAGGAGGCATAGCCATTCTCGCTTCCGTAGTTTCCGGCGTCGGCTCCGAAGCGAAGTTCCGGAACGCGAGTTGTGCCCGTTCGGGTCCAGCTCTGAATCACGCTGGTCATGGCGTCGGAGCCGTACAGCGTGCTTTGCGCGCCGCGGAGAAATTCGACCCGGTCGTTCTCAAACAACGATAGCGTTCCGAAGTCGTAAATGCCGCCGGGGTCGTTGATGGGCACTCCGTCGACGATCACTTTGTTGTAGCGGGAATCGCCGCCGCGCACGAAAAGCGACCCCAGACCACCGCGCTGTCCGGCGCTGGCGACGATGGCTCCGGGCAGAAACCGCAGCGCGTCATTCGCCGCGACCGGGCGCGCTGTCTCCAGGTCCGCGGCGCTCAATGTATCGATGGATGCTCCGGTTTGGTTTTGAGGCAGCGGGGTTCTGGTGGCGGAGACCACAACTGTTTCGCTTGCAACGGCCAGTTGGAGTTGAACCGTGATTTCGCTTTCGTGGTCCGCGAAAGAAATTGAACGCCGCTGTTCGGCAAATCCCGGGGCGAGAACATCGACTTCCAGGTCCAAACGCCCAGGGCCGGGGACATTTCGGAACAGGGCCATCCCCTGTGAGTCCGAATTCTCTATCTGCCAAAAACCTGGCGGTCCATCCACCTGCACGGACGACACCGAGACTTGCGCGTCAGGAACTGGGTCGGACTTTGGATCGACGATTTTGACGGTGAGGTCGGAGCACAGAGCTAAACAGCTGGCCGCGACCAGGAAGGCAAAAATACCGGCGGAAAAACGGCAGGAACGCATCACTCCTCCTTTACTCGCGAAAGGGGTTGGTGTTGTAGTTCGCGCCGGTCTCCTGGCTCGCGAGTAAGGAGTTCCGCAGGCCATATAGCACAGCCGGTTCGGCTGTGCTCATCCTGCTACTCCATGTTTGCCCAGGCCTTCCCAGATCACTCCAGTGGCCTGCGGCTGTGTCCTCGCTTACAGTTGCGCGGCAGCGCGGGATTTGCACCCGCTTCCCTGTCCTTCTTAAGCAAGAAGGACGCGCGAACCTGTTATCGAAAGCTCCAAGAATGTACATGCTCTGTGCTCGCGAGTCAAACCCAAAAGCGTTTTCACCACAGAGACACAAAGGCACAGAGAAAGATTGGGAAATTGGGGAATTTGGTATTGGGTAATTTGCGGAAGCAGTCGCGCGGGCCCTGACGCTTTCAATTACCCAATTTCTCAATTACAAAATTCCCCAATCTTTCTCTGTGCCTCTGTGTCCCTGTGGTGAATCGGGGTAGAATGCTTTCCATGATTCCCCAGGACCTGCTCGAGATTCTGGTCTGCCCGGCATGCAGGAACCCTCTCATGCACCGAGAGGATCCAGAGAGCCTTAAGTGTGGCGCCTGCAAGCGGGTATACCGGGTGCAGGACAACATCCCGATTCTGCTGATTGACGAAGCCACAATCGAACCGTCCTGAGCAGGTGAGGCGAGTCCTTTCTGAAATCTCACAATCCGTCCCAGATTGACACTTTGTGTCAAGGTTGAGACCCATTGGTCACCTGCCAAACCTGCTGGCGCGCCGGCCCTCTGCCGATATACCTAACAACTTCGCTGAACCCCAAGGGTTTATCTAAATGTAGGGTTTGTGGGCTTGAACCTACATTAAGACCCTGAGTTCGGCACGAAAAATGCATGCAACAAAACCAATAGCTGCTGAGTCTAATGGTTAGTAGCAGTCAGGGTCGGAGGTGAAAAGATGAGAGAGCGATTCTCGCCAACAGAATTAACGGCTCTACGGAACGACCTGCTGCAGGGGGGACTGGCTGACAGCCGCGAAGCGGCCGAGCTGGTGCAGATCTTCCTAATGGGCCGGGGCTATGGGGTGTCTCCACAAGCGGCATACGATGCGGTGAGCCGCGTAGAAATGGCAGGCTGCGCTCTGCCGGTACTGCAAAAGGAACTGGAGGGGCTCGCACTGGTGATGTGAGCTTCTAGCTCTAGCTAGTAGCAGACAGGAAGTTGAGGCGCGATGTTTCGGGTTGGGATTACTAGAAGCTAGCAGCTGAATTTGATATCTGCGGGGCTGGACGTAAACCAGTCAACTCCCCACGAATGCAAGACAATGAACTTTGCCGGGCCAACCAGCCCGGCGTTCTTGTTTTTGGCGGGCCCGGAGCCTTTGCAAGCGGTCACTGCCGCTGATTGGATTCTCGTCGCAGGGCATATCGCCGTGCGTGTTCCTATTCGCCGCGCAAAGCCAACATGGGATCGGCACTCGATGCGCGCCTGGGCGGCATCGCAGAAGCTGCCAGGGCCAGCAGCAGCATCGCAATCGCCGAAAGCGCAAGTACGCCTGGAGACATCCAAGTGGTCTCAATAATGAGAGACTACTCCCATTCACTCGTACCGCAGGCTCTCCACCGGATCCATCTGGGCTGCGCGCACCGCCGGCACTGTGCCGAACAGGATCCCCACGAGTGACGAAACTACAATGGCGATGATGGCCGAGAGCCCAGAAATCGGCACGCGGTATTCGGTGAGGAATCGGATGGAGTAGGGCAGGGCCAGGCCGATTACAATTCCGACGAGTCCTCCGCCTACGGAAATCAGTATTGCTTCCGACAAAAATTGGAAGCGGATCTCGCGGTTGGTCGCTCCCAATGCCTTGCGAATCCCGATCTCGCGGATACGTGCGCTGACCGTGGCGAGCATGATGTTCATGATGCCAATTCCGCTGACGATCAGAACGATTGTTGCTACCCCGAGCAGGACCATGGTGAGTGCATTGGCGGACTTTTCCGCCAACGCGACCAGTTGGGTGAGGTTGGTCACGTTGTAAACCGATTCCGGCCTGTGCCGGGACTGAATCACCTTGTGAATCTGTTCGGTGACCGATTCGACCATGGACGGGTCGGTGACCGAAAAATAAATCAGCTTGGCTGTCGGAAGTTCGGTGAAATAACGGGCGACCGCAAATGGAATCAGCAGCGTATTCTTCGTCACCTCAGATTGACCGAAAGTGTTTACGCGCTCGCGGAAAGTCCCAATGATGGTGAAGGGAAGACCGCTCAGCTTGACGCTCTTACCGACAGCGGCGTCGGATGATCCCCAAATCTCCTCGGCCATTTTGTCGGTGACCAGTCCGACTTTGTTATGGGAACGGGAATCCTGTTCGTCGAAAAAACGTCCGGAGACCGTAACGATGTTTCTTACGGTTTTGTATTCCGGATAGACCCCGAGGATTTGGATATCGCGTTCTTTGCTTCCGCCGAGGGGAACACGTTCGCCAAGCGATGCGACCGGCGACGCGGCAAGCACGCCCGTCACCTGCTCCATGACGGCGCGAGCATCATCTGCGGTCAGGGGATCAGGCGTTGCCGTCGTGATTCGCTGCGATCCGCCGGCTTCCCATTCCGCGTAGATGAGATTCGCGCCGATGCCCTGAATTTGATTGAGAACATACTGCTTACCGGTAAGGCCGATGGTAACGACCAGTATCAGCGATGCGGTGCCAATCACCATTCCCAGCGCGGTCAGCATGAACCGCACCTTGTTGCTACAAAAATTCTCGTAGGCAAAGTTCAGGATTTCGCTGAAAGCCAGCTTGGGCGCGAGCTGCGAAACTGCGGTTGAAACCTGCATACTTACGTTAGATTTAGATGTTACGCGCAGCGCCCGGGAGTCGCAAAGTTGGGAGCGAACTACCTCCTTTGAATATTCAAGCCAGACTCAAATGGGCCGACCGCTCCGCTGGGAATGGCTCGGTCGTCAGCAGATTCTTTCCCGATTCTGCGCGTGCCATGTTTTTGACGGGACTGGTAATCCGCCTGGTGGCGTCAGCGTTTGCATACACCATTCTGCTCGACCCCTCGCGCGATCATTGGGAGTTTGGCTGGGAGACCGGGAGGGTGGCGCATTCATTGGCTTTGGGGCAAGGATTTGCTTCGCCCTGGCCCGGCACAATTGGCCCCACTGCCACTGTCGCGCCGGTTTATCCGTTGATGCTCGCTGGAATCTTCCGGGTATTTGGGAGCTTCACCGCAGCCTCAGCACTGGCGATTCTGGCGCTGAACAGTTTATTTTCGGCGCTGACCGTTTTTCCGGTGCGACGGATTGCGGCGAGAGTATTCGGTAAAAGTACCGCTCGATGGGCGGGGTGGACCTGGGTGCTCTACCCGTTCGCAACGTATTTTGCTGCGACACGAGTCTGGGAGACGTGTCTCACCACATTGTTGTTCAGCATTGTTGTGCTGGCGACGTATCGCGTTGCGGAAGAAGACAGCGCGTCTTTATGGATCGGGTACGGCGCGCTCTGGGGCTTGACCGCGTGCACCAGCCCAGTGACGCTATCGGCTCTGCTTTTGCTACTTGGCTGGATCGGATACCAGCGGCGATGGGGCGCAATGTTCTTCAAAGGCGCGATGCTCGCGGTGGCGGTTCTTGTTCTCTTCGCCAGCCCGTGGTTCATTCGCAACTACCGAGCATTCCACCGCTTCATTCCTTTTCGCGACAATCTCTGGTTGGAATTCCATGTCGGCAACAACGGCGATGCCTCGGATGTTTACATCGACGCCGCGCATCCCGCTCACAATCCCGCGGAGCTGCAGCAGTATCGCGACCTGGGTGAGATCGGCTACTTCGACGCCAAGAAAGCGGAGGTGCTTGAGTTCATACGCTCGCATCCTGGATTTTTCGCGTGGGTGACAGTGCGCCGGATATTGCTGACATGGACAGGCTTCTGGAGCTTCAGCCGGCGGTTTCTCGCAAACGAGCCATTCGAAATTCCAAACATGGCGCTGAGCCTTACCACTCTGGTGCTGCTGATTCGGGGGATTCAAACCGCGTGGAACTGCGCGCGAATGCAAAGCGTCCCGCTACTTTTGTGTTTGCTGGCGATACCCGCTGTCTATTACGTGACGCACGTGGATGCCAACTATCGACATCCCGTCGATCCGGAGATTATCTTATTTGCGGTGTATGGGATTGTGACAAAGCGCACCCACGACGCTCGTGTAGCACAGCCGGCTCGGCTGTGAAGAGCAGTCTCAGGATTTCTTCAGCTCTGCGAACACCTTCTCCACCTGTGCGCGCGTTTCTTCGATCGTGCCGCTGTTGTCGATAACGAAGTCCGCCACCTGAATCTTGGCTTCCTGCGGCGCCTGGGCCATCATGCGGCGTGTGACTTCGCGACGGGCCGATTCTGCGTCCACATGCTGGCGCTGCTCCCAGCGCTCGATGCGTTGCTGCGGCTTGCAGCTCACCACAACGATACGATCAAATCGCTTTCGCAGGCCGGCTTCTAACAGCAGGGCGGCTTCGAGCATGACGATCGCGTGCGGTTCGCGCGCTGCAATTTCTTCCATCCGCTTTTCGTATCGCTGAATAATCCCTGGGTGTAGAAGGCTGTTGAGCTCGTAAATACGAGGGCGGCGCTGGTCGAAAGCCAACTCAGCGAGTTTGCCCCGATTGACGGTTTTATCGGGATTGAGAATCTCAGAGCGAAAACGTTTGACGATTTCTTCGTAGACCGGTTCGCCGGGGGCCATCAGTTCGTGGCCAATCTTGTCGGCGTCAATAATGTGCGCGCCGAGCTCGGCAAACATACTGCCGACGAGGGATTTTCCAGTCGCGATGCCGCCTGTCAGTCCAACTTTCAGCATGGCTCCTCTTGGAAAACCGTTTCACCACAGAGACACAGAGGCACAGAGAAAAACAACACACGGCTAAGATCTCGTGGAGTCACGCGAAATTTTTGCAATTTGGTTTCCCTGTCTCTCTGTGTCTCGGTGGTGAACGATTCTTGCTTGAAACTACGCGATCGCACTCTCGCGCCCTGGCCGGCTTCTCCTCATCTTCGCGGCCTTCACGGTGTTTGCCATGAGCATCGCGATTGTCAGCGGACCGACCCCGCCTGGCACCGGCGTGATCGCGCCGGCTACCTCGGCAACTTCGGGATGCACATCCCCGACCAGCACCGAGCCTTTCGCCTGGAATGTCTCTTCGCGTTTTCGATTTCCCGCGAAGAGGCGCGAGAACTCCACTGCATCTGTGACTCGATTCATGCCGACATCGATTACCGTGGCGCCAGGACGGACGAACCCTTTTGTGATCATTCCCGCGCGCCCAATGGCGGCGACCAGAATGTCGGCGCGGCGGCAGACTTCAGCCAGGTCTCCGGTCTTCGAATGACAAACCGTCACGGTTGCATTCGCGTTTAACAGCAGCATGGCCATCGGCTTACCCACGATGTCAC
>JBKPSP010000199.1:0-25572 GCA_046735175.1 Acidobacteriota bacterium | reverse complement strand
GCGCCGACCTCGGGCTGCATCTTGACCTCCCCAGCGAGTGGAACGCCTATCGCTGGGGGCCAATCGAATCCAGGGACAAAGTCGCGAGCCTGCTGGATCCGGCAGGCACGTTCTGGAGCGCCACGGAGCCAGTGGCTGCTCACGCCAGGCCGGAAGAAGCCGAGCGCGAACTTCGCGCCCAGATCGAGCGCGCTCTCGCCGTGGGAATTCATCCCACCCACCTGGACACTCACATGGGGACAATGTTTGCTACGCCGGCGCTGAATGCAATTTACGCCAAGCTGGCTCATGAGTATCGCCTGCCATTTCTGAGCGTCAGAATTCCGGGTCAGGACACCACCGTGCTTCCTGTAAATGACGTGCTACTCGACTCAGTAATGATCGTGAACACCGACGTTCAACCGGGAGGATGGAAGCAGTCTTATCTGGATGCGATCAAGAACATGAAGCCCGGGTTCTCTGAGTTGATCGTCCACCTCGGTTACGATGGCCCCGAGTTGCAGGCGATCATGGGACAAGGGGCATTCGGTTCCTCATGGCGCCAGCGCGATTACGACGTGGTCACCAGCCCCGAGTTCAAAAAGGCCCTCGAAGACAATCACATTATTCTGGTGAAGTGGAAAGACGTGGGAAAGCTGGTGCAGTGATCGGTGATTGGTGGTCCGTGGTCGGTGGTCAGTGATTGGTGATCGGGGATTGGTGATCACATCGGGGTGCGCCTAGAGAGTCGGCCACTGACCACCAGCAACGGGCCACCGACCACCGACCACTAGCCACCGACTACTAGCCACCGATCTCCTTATACCGAAAGCAAGTCACCAGATGATCGTTCACCATCCCCACCGCCTGCATGAAAGCATAACAGATGGTCGTGCCCACGAATGTGAAGCCGCGCTTCTTCAGGTCTTTGCTCATGGCATCGGATTCCGCAGTGCTGGGCGGAACCTGGTCGATCGCCCTCAGCTTGTTCACACGTGGTTTGCCTCCGACGAATTGCCATACATAGCGGTCGAATGACCCGAACTCTTTCTGGATCTCAAGAAAGGCCTTGGCATTCTGGACAGCAGAGAGAATCTTCAAACGGTTGCGCACAATCCCCTCATCCCCCATCAGCGTATCAACTTTGCGCTTGTCGAACTTCGCCACTTTCTGAGGATCAAATCGGGCGAAAGCCGCGCGGTAGTTTTCCCTCTTGCGCAGGATCGTGTCCCAACTCAAGCCCGCCTGCGCGCCCTCAAGCACAAGAAATTCAAACAGCACACGGTCGTCATGCTGCGGCGCGCCCCACTCACGGTCGTGATAAAGCACCGCGAGCTCATTCTTAGCCCAGGAGCAACGCGGTTTTCCATCGGAAACTAACAATCGATCATTCATTTTTCATCCCACGCCGGCTCGGCGAGTCACCGTACATTATCATGCTGAACAAATGCGCTCTCGCATACGCGCTGCATTGGCCAGTCCGCGGTTCCTGCTTGCATTGACTGCGGCATTTCTTTCGCTAGTCGTCCAGTCCGGCGAACTTGGCTCTGCCGACACCATGCACCGCCTGCAGACCGCGCATTCCTTCTGGACCTCAGAACCGCCGGTCTTTCCCAACGAATACCCCGAATTCGGCATTTACGGCCGCGGCGGAAAACTCTATGACTGGTACGGAATCGGTCAGCCGCTGCTGTTGCTCCCCTTCGACATTGTCGGAACTTACATTGAAAAGCTGCCGGCGTTTGCCGCATACAAAGGAAACGACCCAACCGTCCGCAACATCTTTGTCAGCGGCGCGGTCAACACACTCCTCAGCATTCTCACCGCACTCGTTTGTTTTCAATTCCTCCTCGCCCTCGAATTCAATACACGCGAAACCGTCGCCGGAGTCCTCGCGTTTCTGCTCTGCACCACCCATCTCCACTACACCCAGAACATGATGGAGAACAACTACATCTTTTTGCTGACGCTCACCGGCCTGCTGTTCCAGTATCAATGGCTGCGCAGGGGGAGAACTCGTCACCTGCTAATTGGTTCAGCCGCTTTGGGATTGAACCTGCTCACAAGGCTCACCACAGCGCTCGACATCATGGCTGTCGGGCTTTTCCTTCTTTTGGTGGTGTGGTCAAGCGAAGGAAAGCAGGCCATCTGGCCAAGGCTAGCCCGCTACGGCAAAACCGCGTTCCCGGTCTACCTCGTATTCTTCTTCATCGATCGCCTTTACCAGTTCCATCGTTTCGGCACCTGGACCGACACCTATGTCCGCTATTTCGCATTGAAGTATCATTCACTCGATTCAACTCTGCCGCCGAATTATCCCTGGGAAACACCGTTCCACGTCGGATTCTTCGGCGCGCTCTTCTCCCGCGAAAAGTCCGTCTTCCTGTTCGACCCGCTGATCGTCCTCACAATCGCAATTGCGGTTTTCTTTTGGAAGCGCCTCACTCCGCAAGTGAAAGCTTACATCGTGATGACGTTTTCTCTAGTCCTTGCCTACATCTGTTTGTACGCGCGCTACACAGTCTGGAACGGAAACTTTGCCTGGGGAGATCGCTACGTTTCAAGCGCGGCGCAGATGGCGGCGTTCATCTCAGTACCGCTGCTTTTGAAGTTTCGCGTTCTCCAAACTGAGGGTGCCCCACCTCGGGGTCCCCGGAACGCCCGGTTTTGGCGTTCTGGGGTGACGCGCTTTGCGATTTTCAAAGGGTGGGGATTTCGGCTACATCTGGGCAAGCTCTTCTGGAATTTCGGAAAGTTCGTTGTCCTTGCGAGTCTTCTAATTCAAATCTCTTCGCTGATGTTCTGGCTTCCCCTCGAAATCTATCAAGCCGACGACTTCGGCCATCCGCAGTGGATCATCTGGCTGCGCTTGAAAAACATTCTTGCCTTCGCGCTTGGCAAAACCGCAGCCTGGGGCCTGGTCACCGACTCCATGGGATACGACCAGTGGGACTTTCAACACATCACCACCTGGAACTTCCTGCCCTTCGTGCTCCGCCGCATCGGCGAAGCACCCGCATGGATGATCGACGCGGCGTTCCTCCTATGGGCCGTCGAACTCGTTCTGTTGGCCATCACACTGAGGAAGTTGTCGCGAATCTTCATCCTAACGCTTGAGGCCTGACTCCTGAGGTCTGACGCCCAAAGCCTGGAGCCCAAAGCCTGGAGCCCAAAGCCTGGAGCCTGAAGCCCAGAGCCCATTTGCCCCCCAACCCCCGCTGCGCTATTTTGAAATCAGTGGAACACATCTGCTCCCAATGCCATTCCGCCGTCGCCGATTCCGCTCCCTTCTGCACAAATTGCGGTAGTCCGCAGATCCGATTTACGCGGCATGAAGTCTCCACAATCCCGATACTGGTTGCTGAAGGCGTTTCTCCGCCCGTTGCCGCTATCGAAGCGCCATACTCACCAGGCCAGCCGACGTCTGGTATGAACCGGCGCGCCGCCTTCCGCTCCGCCATGAATGCCGGAATCGTCGCCGCCCTGTTGAGTTTGGTTTCCAAAGGATCGTTCGCTTTCGCCCTTCCGTTCGCGGGATTTCTTTGCGTCCTGCTCTATCGCCGATATGGCAGCGCCGCGGACCCTTCCCCCGGATTGGGATTTCGCCTGGGCGTTTGGACCGGGGTTGCGGGGTTCGCGATCCTCATTATTCTCAGCGCCATCTCAACCTTGGGCTTTAACGGCCAGAACGAATTGCGCGACGCACTCATACAGGTAGTACATCAGGCCCAGTCTCGTTATACCGACCCCCAATCGCGCGCAGCTTTGGAGCAATTCTTAACTCCCGGGGGGCTGGCTACGTTGTTGGTGTTCGGCTCCGCTTTTACCTGCGCATTCTTTGCCGTCCTCTCCGGCATTGGCGGTGCCGTCTCCGCTGCCCTCCTTCGCCGTAAGCTCCCGCCGCACTAGTACTTACCCTGAATCACCCGTTTCCGAATTACCCCGCAGCCCTTGCTCAAAATCACGCCGTCCGCGTATCATTTTGCGTTCATGACTTCTAAGGCAGCCGGGCCTGCAGGCACACGGCAAAAAGCTCAGTTGATGTCGTCTTCGGAGATCGAGCGGACCCTGGTTCGCCTGGTCCACGAGATCATCGAGAAGAACGATGGCGCAAAGGATCTGGTTCTGATCGGCATTCGACGGCGCGGTGTTTTCCTCGCCCAGCGCATCGGGCAAATGATCGAGCGAATTGAAAAGGTTCAGGTGCCAGTGGGCACGCTCGATATCACGTTTTACCGGGACGATCTTTCGCCGCTGGCAAAACCCGTGGTCCAGAAAGCCGACATCGGCGCGGCCATCACGGGAAAGAAAGTTGTAATAGTAGACGACGTTCTGTATACGGGACGCACGACTCGCGCAGCCATGGACGCGCTGTTTCGCCAGGGTCGCCCGCGCCAGGTGCAACTTTGCGTGCTGATTGATCGCGGGCATCGCGAACTTCCGATCGATGCGACGTTCGTCGGCCGCAGAGTGCAGACCACGCCGCAGGAGATGATCGAGCTTCACCTTCGCGACGTGGATGACGATGAAAAAGTTCTCCTGGTGGAGAGGCAGGATTGAGCGCAAGCGCCAAAACTCAGGCGGTTCAACCTATGACCCGCGCAGCCGCGCGCGGATCGGTGCTGGGCATTGAAGGCATGCCGATCGGTGAGATCGATCGCCTGCTGCAGCTCGCCCGCAAGATGAACCCGCTCAAAGCGCGGCCGCTGCTTCGTGGGAAACGCGTTTTGCTGCTCTTCTATGAGCCTTCGACCCGGACTCGCGCTTCCTTCGAAATTGCCGCCAAGGCGCTGGGCGCAACCACAACCCTGGTTCTCTCCAGCGGATCGAGTATCGAAAAGGGCGAATCCCTGCTCGATACCGCTTATACTCTGCGCGCCGTCGGCGCCGACGCCATCGTCGTTCGCCATCCCAACGCAGGCGCTCCGCATTTGATGGCTCGGCATATCGACATTCCAGTCATCAACGCCGGCGATGGCATGCACGAGCATCCCACGCAGGCGTTGCTCGATGCCTACACAATTCTTCGCCACAAGAAAAAGCTCAACGGCCTGCAAGTCACCATCGTCGGCGACGTTTATCACTCTCGTGTAGCACGATCTGCCGTTCATCTCCTGAGCAAAGTCGGCGCGAAGATCACCTTGTGCGGTCCGCCGGAGCTTCTGCCCGACATCGCAACTACATTAGATCCAAAGCTGCGTATCAGCCGCAGTTGCGAGGAAGCTCTGCGCGGCGCTGATGTGGTTATGGTGCTGCGTGTTCAGCGCGAACGGCTCGCCGGCCTGAAGCTGAGTCTGCCCGACTACATCAGCCGCTACCAGATGACAATGACGCGCCTCCGCCTGGCCAAAAATGACGCGCTGCTCATGCATCCCGGTCCGATCATCCGTGGTCTGGAGCTGACCTGGGACGTTGCCGACTGCCCGCAATCCGTAATCGTCGAAGAAGTAAAGAATGGAGTGCCGCTGCGAATGGCAGTGCTGGCAAGGGCGCTGGGGAAAGGATGAATCAAGCTCCGAGCTGCTAGCTACTAGCTTCTAGCAACCTGGCTTTGATTGCTAGTGGCTAGAGCTAGAAGCTAGCAGCCAAACGCAGGAATCGAATTGAAGCTTTCAGTCTACGCATGAAACAGTCCTCACAATCTCACAGCATCCTGATCCTCAGCGGTCGTGTCATCGATCCCGTCGCCAAGCTTGACGCCGTCATGGACGTCCTGCTGCGTGACGGCCAGGTCGCCGACATCGCGCCGCCCAACAAAATCCGCGCCAGCGTCGACGAGAAAATCGACGCCAAGGGCCTGATCGTCGCCCCAGGCTTTATCGATCTGCACGTTCACCTCCGCGAGCCCGGCCAAAGCTACAAAGAGACGATCGCATCCGGCACCGCCGCAGCCGCCGCCGGCGGATTTACCACCGTCTGCTGTATGCCCAACACTACACCCGTTCTCGATTCACCCGAATGGGTAACCTGGGTGCGGCAGCCGCAACGCGGCGCCGTCGTCAACGTGTTTCCCATTGCTTCAGCTACGCAGGCGAGCAAAGGCGCCGTACTCACGGATTTTCGCGCCCTGCAACGCGCCGGCGCAGTTGCTGTCACCGACGATGGCAAGCCTATCCTCAACGAAACCACCATGCGCGACGCGCTTCGCACATCGGCTGAGATCAACTTCCCCATCGTTCAGCACTCGGAAGACACTCGCCTCACTCAGAACTGTTCCATGCACGAAGGCGCAACTTCATTCCGCCTTGGCCTGCGCGGTATGACCGACTTTGCCGAAGCCGTCATCGTCGATCGCGACGTTCAGCTCGCCCAGCAGTTCACCGGAGCGCGTTTGCACGTCGCTCACATCTCAACCGCCGAGGCTCTAACTTCCGTTCGTCGGGGAAAACGCAATCGCGCGCGCGTCACTTGCGAAGTTACTCCGCATCACTTCGCGCTCACCGATGCTGACGTCCGCGACTACGACACGAATTTCAAAATGAATCCGCCGCTGCGCTCAGCCGCCGATCGAGACGCCCTTCTCGCCGCTCTCGCCGACGGCACCATTGACGCCATCGCCACCGACCACGCTCCTCACGCTCCTCACGAAAAGATCGTTGAGTTCGAGCGCGCCGCTTTTGGCATCACCGGCTTCGAAACCGCTCTCGGTCTCGCGATCACGGTTCTGCACGCCCGCCAGAAGATGCCGCTCGCCCGGATTGTCGAGCTCTTCACCGCAGGTCCGGCGCGAGTTGTCGATCTCCGTGGACGCGGAACTCTTCTCCGCGGCAGCCACGCCGACGTTACCATCTTCGATCCCAAAAAGCGCTGGACCTTCGACGCATCGAAGTCCCGCTCCAAATCCCACAACACTCCGTTCGACGGCTGGCAGCTCACCGGCAAAGTGGTGGCGACGATTGTGGCCGGAAAAATCGTCTACCGCTCAGGGTGAATTCGAATTCTTATTAGATCTTGAGGGTGCCCCACCCTTATCTCGCGCTCTTTGCGAGATAGGGTGGGGACTTTGACTTCCCTGACGGCTGATGGCTGACGGCTGATAGCTGACAGCTGAAAGCATTTTCAGCGCCTCCCAGTTCTCCCGATACCTCCCATACTTCGACTTCTTCAGCCCCGGATACACCGCCACACTCCACCGCCCATGCACCACCGCCTCCGGGATAACGAACCACACATCCTCCAGCACCACATAAATCGCCACAAAATCGAACGGATCCCCCACGTACGCCCCGCGGCTCCCCCGCACCGAGCACGAGTACCCTCCGCGATCTTTAAACCCCGTGGACTTCACCTGCACCCGCACGAACCGCCCTTTGTGCTCGACCACAAAGTCATATTGCGCCGTCTCTCCCCACGGCTTGGTCACGCACAATCCCTGCTCCGCCGCCGCCGCCATGAACTTCAACTCCGCCCACTCCCCGCGCCTCTTCGGATGCTTAATCTTCATCGCCAACTCATTCATAGGATCCCAACCTCCCCAACACACACTCCGAGTGTCATCCCGAAGTCGCACGCTAATAGCGGGCGACAGAGGAACCTTACGATGCCCATCAATCTGCACGGACGTCGACAGGCAAATCTCACCTACTCCAAAACGCAGTGTCATCCCGAGCGAGTGCGAACTGAAGCGAAGCGGAAGATCGCGCGAGTCGAGGGACCTTGCGTTTCGGGAGGCTGGCCCGCCCTTTTACCCTTTGTACTACCACAACTGAGGATGCCCCAGCCTTTGTGGTTTTCAAAGGCTGGGGATTTCGACTGTCTGCGCTACAAATGTTTGCTTTTGCACGCAAGTTGAGTTCAACACGTCGCGCCGAAGTTTAGAAATACCCCGCGCTTTGAAAAGCGCCCTTCGACTTCGCTCAGGGCAGGCTTCGGACGGGGCATCCTCACCTGGGCGATTCAATCAGTGAAAAACTAAAAGGCCCCGGCCAGTCTCCCACTTAGTTGTGCAGGGCAGGCTCCATTCGACTCCTTCGCTGGGCTCAGTCTCCCTCGACTTCGCTCGGGGCTTCGGCTAAAACAAGGCAGGCTAAATCAGGCTTTTGTCGATGCCCCAAACTCAGTGGCGTGGCCGACGAACTTGTCCATCGAGAAAGACGGCGGCCTGCATTGCCTCTAACCTGGCCACGATTTCGCACGGGAAGGGCACGACTTACAGTCGTGCCGAAAAAGGCCCCGAAAAGACTCCGGCTTTAGCCGCTGAGGTTCGCGGCTACGTCGAGTCCGACCTCAGGGGCTAAAGCCCAGATCGTTTGGGCACCTTGCGGCACGACTGGAAGTCGTGCCCTTCCCGTTCGTGCTATCCCCCAAATTCAGCGTGAGGGATACGGCCTCCGTTTTCCCGAAACGGAACAGTGCTGCGTTTTTTTCTAACGCGAAGAAGCGATTTTCAGTCCCGCGATGTAGCCTTATCCCGAAAGAAGTTGAGGCGAACTATGAAGCCTGTGCGTTCGATTTCTCCACCGGGAACATATTTCGTCACGTTTTCGACCTTCCAACGAATGCGGCTCTTCGTCGTCGAAAACTACGCGAGATTGTTTTTGAAAAGCCTGTATGGATACAGACGTCAAGGTGCGTTTCATCTGCATGCGTTTGTTGTCATGCCCGAGCACGTCCATCTGGTGATCACACCCAAGCTGACGCTGGAGCGCGCTATGCAGTTAGTCAAAGGCGGATATTCGCACGCTCACGGAAGCGAGTTCGGGCGCAAGCGGGAAATATGGCAACGCGGATTCACCGACCATCGCATTCGCGATGCGGCAGATTTCGAGCTGCATTGCGGATATATTCATCGGAACCCGGTGAAGCGAGGATTGGTTCAAAATGCGGCGGACTATAGATATTGCTCCGCGTATCCCGGATTCCGGCTAGACATCTGGCCCTCAGCGGCGTGTGCGGCAACGCTTCCAGCCACGACTACGCTCGGGAAGGACACGGCGAGATAGCTGCTGCACATCGCGAAAAACAAAAAGGGCGGCTCGCGCCACCCTTGTTTTCCCGAAGCCTGACGCCTACGTTCCCTCGCTCCACCCGGCCAGATACTCTTCCTGCTCGGGCGTGAGTTTGTCAATCTTGATCCCCATCGATTCGAGCTTCAGCTTCGCCACCCGCTTGTCGAGTTCTTCGGGGACGCGATAGACGCGCTTCTCGAGCGTCGCATGGTTCTTGATCATGTGCTCGACCGAGAGCGCCTGGTCGGCGAAGCTCATGTCCATGACAGACGGCGGATGGCCTTCGGCGGCGGCCAGGTTGATGAGGCGGCCATCGCCGAGAAGGTTGATCTTGCGGCCGTCTCGCAGCGAATACTCGTCGACGAAATTGCGCGTGGTGCGCTTCGACGACGACATGCTTTCGAGCGCGGGAATGTCGATCTCCACGTTGAAGTGGCCGGAATTGGAAATGATCGCGCCGTCTTTCATGACTTCGAAGTGCTCCTTGTCGAGCACGTTCTTGTTGCCGGTGACGGTGCAGAAGACGTCGCCGAGTTTGGCGGCTTCGATCATGGACATCACGCGGAAGCCGTCCATGGTGGCTTCGAGAGCCTTTGTGGGATCGACTTCGGTGACGATGACCTCGGCGCCGGCGCCGCGTGCGCGCGAAGCAAGGCCGCGTCCGCACCAGCCGTAGCCGGCGATCACGAACTTCGAGCCGGCAAGCAGGAAATTGGTGGCGCGAATGATGCCGTCGATGGTGGACTGGCCGGTGCCATAGCGATTGTCGAACAGGTGCTTGGTGTCGGCGTCGTTGACGGCGATGATGGGATACTGCAGCACGCCTTCCTTCGCCATGGCGCGCAGGCGGATGACGCCGGTGGTCGTCTCTTCGGTGCCGCCGATCACGCTCGCAAGCGCGTCGGTGCGCTTGGTGTGCAGGATGCTGACGAGGTCGGCGCCGTCGTCCATGGTGATTTGCGGCTTGTGGTCGAGCGCGGCAAGAATGTGGTTGTAGTAAGTGTCGTTGTCCTCGCCCTTGATGGCGAAAACAGAAATGTTGTGATCGCGGACCAGGCTGGCGGCAACGTCATCCTGGGTGGAAAGCGGATTCGAGGCGCACAGCACAACGTCGGCGCCGCCGTCGCGCAGGCAAATGGCCAGGTTTGCCGTCTCGGCGGTCACGTGCAGGCAGGCAGAGATGCGCACACCCTGCAGGGGCTGGTTCTTGATGAATTCCTTGCGGATGATCTGCAGGACCTTCATGGACTGATTGGCCCATTCGATCCGCTTCTTGCCCAGGTCCGCGTGTTCGATTCCTTTAATGTCAGACTGAAGTGTCGTCGTGCTGGTTGCCATAGTTCTCCTGTTTTTAGGTCGCCGGTGGTCAGTGGCCGGTGAAATCAAAACCTTTTTACCGCAGAGATCGCAGAGTTCGCCGAGAAAAGCTCAACCACAGAGGGCACCAAGACTCCCTGAGGAACGCCACAGAGAAGTTCTTGTTTCATTGCGAACTCTGCGTCCTCTGCGGTTAAATGCTTTTACTTCCGGACCCCCGCCAGCGCCGGCTCTTTCAGACCCGCATCACTCGCCAGTTGCGCGGCTTTGTCGGTCGCTTCCCAAGTGAAGTCGGGATCCGTTCGCCCGAAGTGCCCGTATGCTGCGGTCTTGCAATAAATCGGACGGCGAAGCTTCAGCGACTCGATGATCCCCTTCGGCGTGAGCTTGAAATTCCCGCGCACGAGTTCCGAAATTTTGGCCTCATCAACTTTTGCTGTCCCGAAAGTCTCGACCAGCACGCTCACCGGCTCAGCCACGCCGATTGCATAAGCCAGCTGCACCTCGCAACGGTCCGCGAGTCCAGCGGCAACAATATTCTTCGCGATGTACCGCGCCACATATGCGGCCGAGCGGTCCACCTTAGTCGGATCTTTTCCGCTGAAGGCGCCGCCGCCGTGACGGCCCATGCCTCCGTAGGTATCGACAATAATCTTGCGCCCCGTGAGCCCGGTATCCCCCATCGGCCCACCGATCACAAACCGTCCCGTAGGATTGATGTGATACTTCGTATCTTCGTCCAGCAAATGCGCCGGAATCACCGACTGAATCACGTGCTTCAAAATATCCGCGCGGAGTTCATCATTGCCGACGAGTTCCGAATGCTGCGTCGAAACCACGACCGCATCCACCCGAACCGGCTTGCGGTTCGCATCGTACTCAACTGTCACTTGGGATTTGCCATCAGGCCGGAGGTAAGGAAGTTTGCCGTGCTTACGAACTTCTGACAGGCGCAAGGTCAGCTTGTGCGCCAACGAAATCGGCATCGGCATCAGCTCGGCGGTTTCGGTACAGGCATACCCCATCATCATTCCCTGGTCGCCGGCGCCACCGGTGTCCACGCCCATGGCGATGTCGCCGGACTGCTTGTTAATCGTCGAGATCACGGCGCAGGTGTTGGAGTCGAATCCATAAAGGGCGTTGTTATAGCCGATGGAGTGGATTACGCCACGAACCACAGACTGAAAATCGACGTAGGCCTTGGTGGTGATCTCTCCGGCAACGACACACAGGCCCGTTGCCAGCAAAGTTTCGCAGGCGACGCGGCTGGTCGGGTCCTCGGTCAGGCAGGCGTCGAGGATGGAATCAGAAATCTGGTCGGCAATTTTGTCGGGATGCCCCTCGGTGACCGACTCAGACGTAAAAAGGTACGGGTTCTTCGATGACAATCTGCTTCTCCTGTTTAAAACCTAAAATCTTTGACCACAAAGGAACCCTTCGACTTCGCTCAGGGCAGGCTCCGGAACACGAAGGAAAACTTAGGGCGGAAACTTGGTGTACCTTCGTGCCCCTCGTGGTGATTCTTAGACTCCGCTGGATCGCCCAACTCGGCGGGGGAAACTGCCTAAAAACAAGCCTTTTCGGGCCTATAAAAAGCTATCAAAGAACGGGGTTACGGGCAATTGAAATTGGCCTAAAAAGCGGCCAAAAGCAGCGGAATGGGAAGAGCAAAGGTTGGAATGCAGCAGGCATAACCTGAGCGGTTTCAGGCCGATAGCCGCGATCACAGGGGAACAGACTGTGCGACACTCACTCGGCGCCCCATAACAATGTTCGTTACTATCGTTCATTGCCCGTGGTTCCCCCCGGTGCCATAATCACTTCACCTCTTGGCCATTCAAAGGACCGTTTGATGTCGCAAGCCACAGGTGCCGAGACCGCCCGGCAGACGCAGGAACTCAATATCTTCCACGACGTGGCCAAGGCCCTTACGTCGTCGCTGGACCTCGACTCCATCCTGCAGACCATCATGGAAAAAATGGCGGAGTACTTCCGCCCGGACACCTGGTCGCTGCTGATGGTGGACGAAGACAAATCCGAGCTTTACTTCGCGATCGCGGTCGGGCAGGCATCCGAGGCATTAAAGAATGTCCGGCTGAAAGTTGGAGAGGGAATCGCCGGACATGTGGCGAAATTCGGGGACAAGCTCATCGTCCCCAACGTTCGCACCGACAAGCGCTTCACCAAACGGATCGACGACCTCACGCAGATGGAGACGCACTCCATCATTTGCGTTCCGCTGAAGTCGAAGCTGCGAGTGCTCGGCGTCATTCAGCTCGTTAACGTCGAAATGAAGAACTTCAGCCACGAGGAAGAATTCTTCCTGCAGGCGCTGTGCGATTACGCCGCGATCGCCATCGAGAATGCGCGCTCGGTCGAAAAAATTCAGGAACTCACCATCACCGACGACTGCACCGGGCTCTACAATGCGCGTCATCTTTATAAGACGCTGGAGCAGGAAGTCTATCGGTCCTCGCGATTCGGGTACGAATTTTCAGTCCTCTTCATCGATCTTGACCACTTCAAGCAGGTCAACGACACTCACGGCCACCTGATCGGCAGCAAGCTGCTGGCTGAGATCGGCTACCTCATTAAGGCGCAGCTTCGCCTGATTGATTTCGCCTTCCGCTACGGCGGAGACGAATTCGTCGTGCTGCTGCCGCAGACGGGGAAAGATTCCGCGCTGGTAGTCGCCAAGCGCCTGCGCGACAGCATGCGCGCCAGCGCCTTCTGCAAAGACGAAGGCCTTAACCTGAACGTGCGCGCATCCATGGGACTGGCAACGTTTCCGCACGACGCGAAAAGCCCGCACGACATCATCCGCCAAGCCGACGAGATGATGTACATGGTGAAGAATTCCACGCGGGACAATATTGGGATTGCGCAGCGGGGAGTAGTGAAGTAGCTACCAGCCGTCAGCTCTCAGTCATCAGGAAAACCAGCGGCGGTACGAATTCCCACTTCTCGCAAAAGCGGCGAGAAGTGGGGCACCCTCAGTTGTGGTGGTTTAATCAAGAAACTCCACAGCCATTTGATCTACACTGGCCTCACTATGCCATCCCCAATTCGTATCTGTGCTCTGGTTCTGGTGTGCCTGACGTTGTTCCATGCCGCTTACGCCGGCAATGACGTCCTGGGTGAATTGCAACTGGAAGGTGCGACGAAGGTTGAAAAGACCTCGGGCGTCTGGATCGACAATCAGTATCTCGGTTATCTCGACGAGCTCAAGGGATCGAAGAAGCTCCTGCTGCTTCCCGGCACGCACAAGCTTTCGGTGCGGCAGAACGGATATATCGAGTTCACCCGCGATGTTGTGCTGCATCCCGGTGAAAAGCAGCTCGTCAGCGTGACCATGACGAAGGACACGCGCTACGTAATGCCGGCAACCACTTCGGAAATCAAAATGTCGGTCAATCCCGACCGCGCTGCCGTCTTTCTCGACGGACAATTCGTCGGCCACGCCGCCGAGTTTGGCGGCATCGCTAAGAGCCTGATCGTCGCCCCCGGCCACCGCAAAATTTCCATCAGCCTGCCGGGATACGAGACCTTCAACACCGAGGTCGATCTCGCCCCCAACCAGAAATTCGTGCTCAAGACGGACCTGGTGAAGTCGAATAATCCGCAGATGGAGGAACCGAAGTAGCAACGGTTCGTTGTTCGGGGAAGGCACAGACGGGAAGGGCACGACTTCCGGTCGTGCCGGAGCGGAATCGAAATGAGAGTGCTTTAGCCCCTGAGGTCGGGATGCACACAGCAGCGAACCTGAGCGGCTAAAGCCGGAATCTTCCTCGCTTTTTATGGCACGACTGGAAGTCGTGCCCTTCCCGGTCGTGCTCGTGGAGAGACTTGAGGCAGTACAAGCCACGAACCTCAGCGGCTAAAGCCGGAGTCTTTCTCGTTTTCTACGGCACGACTGGAAGTCGTGCCCTTCCCGGTCGTGCTCATGCAGAGACTTGACGACTACAAATCCCTCGTTCCTTTTTTGGATGGACGATTTGGTTATGGGAAGAGCCTTAGAGCAGCTTTCGGGCCCGTCTTCGCGCTTCTACGCCGACTGGCGTTCGCGTTGGGCTGGTGTGCTCTCGGTCGCGCTGGGTTGCGCGTTGTCAGCAATCAGGTGCGGGTGCCTGGCGGCCGATTCTTTCGCCTCCAGCAGTTCGTTCAGTTGTTGGACGAGTTTCATCATCTTGTCGGAATCTTTCTCTTCGGGGATCTCCCGGCAGAGTTTCTCCACCTGTTCATCAAGATAGCTCGACATGGGGCTCCTTTCGCCCTAGCGCACAGCCGGAACTGATCGCGTCGGTTTTTTTTTCTTAGCTACAGATTCCGGAGTGCGCCGCTTGCCCACATCCGAGGGAGCATTGCCGTTCGATTTCACGAGCTCCTTTATCGTATCGAGGGAGACTCGCGGAAATTTTGTTTTCTGGCTGCTCATGAGACGTCTCTCCAATGAAGGGAGCATAGCAGGGGCGAAGTGATACGGGGAGAATCCTTAGAAAATCGTAGGCGGCGCAAACACTCGGTTTAACAGTGGCTTACGAACAGCTTAAGGAGAGTGCGGGAAAGGGACATGGTGAGGACACTGCAGCCTGCGATTTATTTTTTTGAAAGTTTTTGTTGCACGTATTTGATACGCGGTGATACGATTACATTACGTTAACTTTACGGGGAGCAATGCCGTGAAGAGGCCCAACTTCAAAACCGTGCAGGAATCGGATGTCCCGCACAGCCGCAACGGCAAGCACAAGAAAATTACTACCATGATCCTGAGCGATCTGGACCTGTTGCCGGAAGGCGAGGCCATCAAGGTGCCGCTTGGAAGCCTGGATGACTCGAAGGAGAACGTGCGCTCGGCGCTGAATCGTGTAACGCGCAAGAGCGGACGCAGCGTCTCGACCGCAACGGACGGCGATTTTCTCTACGTGTGGAACACGCGCAAGAAAGAGTAGTCGAGCCCCTGTAGTTTTCTTTTAGTGGTGGGCGTTTTGCAAGGCGGGTGCTACATGGACTTCAACGAACGCCAACAGCTAGACCGTCTCTGCTCCCAGATCAAAGACGAAAAAGACCCAGATAAATTCATTCGTCTTATTCAGCAACTTAATGCTTTACTCGACCGCAAGGAGCAACGTTTAAAAAGAAGCGAGGCTTAAAGCGGCAGTAGTGTCTTTTGCTGTTTTGTGCGATTCCCCGGAACTTGTGGTTCGCTAAGTGCAGTTTCTGAGCGGCAGCTCGGGTAAATACCTTATCTTTTAAAAAAATATCTCAGAAATGACATTGCCCCAGCGTGCGCGCAGTGTACGCTGGTGACGAACTTATCCGCTGGGCGCACAACCTGTTCGACTCTGGTCGTATCCCATCAACTCAGAACGCTGCGGAAGCCCCTGGGCGCTCAGACCGTGCAAGAAGCCAACTGTGGCAGGAGAAAATTTGGTGCGACATTTTTGTTGGACGTTTTTTGTTTTGGCCAGTGCGGCCTTATGCAGCCCGCTCTTCGCCCAGCTCCCCGTCAACCTTAAGCCCGTGACCACGGTCAACCAGGAAACTGTCAACAATACTTCCGCTTCGGGAACATACAGCGATCCCAGCGTGGGCACGGTTATTGGCAACGTCAGCAAGTTGCCGATGTCGCAACTGCTACCTGGATTTCAAGGAAAGATCTACGCCAGCGTGGTGCTGTTCTGGGGAAGCGGGAGCGGCAAACACATCAACGTCGGCTACAGCGCTGCCGATCCGGCGCAGGTCGATCGCCAGATTAAGGACATCATCAGCCGCGGCATGAAGGGAGCCATACTGGACTGGTACGGCCCAAACTCATGGCAGGAGAAAGCCACGCAGGTGTGGTTCCAGGAAGCTGCGAAGTTTCCGGGCTTTGAGATAGCCATACAAGAGGACCACAATTCCCTCACGCTCAATTCCTGCAAGACCTCTGCCTGCGCACAGAAAGCCCTGATCAACGACTTCAATTACGTGGCCACGCATTATTTCGGCAGCGGCCATTACATTCACATCAATGGCCAGCCTCTGCTCACCACCTTCGACGTGAATTGGAATTACGCCGATCCATCCGCCATATTGTTTCCCGACGATGTCATTTACGTGGACTGGAAAACCGTGCGCGCCTCGATCAAAGGCAATCCGCTGATCATTCAACGAGGCCCGCTCGCGCAAACGGAATTCGGCGTGATGGCAGATGGCGCGTTCGCCTGGGTGGGAAGAAACAAGCTTGATCCCACCGATGAATTCCTGCAATACCTGACCGACTTCGACACGACCGCATTGAAAAATCCGAATCAGGTGACACTGGGCGCGTTCTACAAAGGTTTCAACGATGCGGCAGCATCGTGGGGAACCGGACGCCGCATGGATGCGCACTGCGGCAAGCTGTGGGTGGATACGTTCGCCGCGAACGTGCAGGCGCTCGGCAATCAGATCAATCAGATCCCCGCCTTCCAGGCCGTCACCTGGAACGACTATGAAGAAGGTACGAATATTGAAACCGGCGTGGACAACTGCATCAGCGTCAGCGCAGGGCTGAGCGGGACCAAATTGAAGTGGAGCATCAATCCCGATAACGCCGATACGAATGCTACGATCTCAATGTTCGTGGTCTACATCTCGAGTGACGGAAAAAATCTGGCCCAAGTGCAGGTGCGTCCGACAAGCGCGCGCACCCTCGATTTAACTCAGTACGCAATTCCGGCGGGAAACTACAAGCTGTTCGTCAAAGCGCGCGGACAGCCGTCGGTCCAAAACCATCTGAGCTCGGGCGTGGCGTTCACCGTGTATTCCACGCTGAAAGTCGCTTCGCCTAAGAGTAATCAGACAGTGACCAATCCGGTGACGTTCAGTGCCACCGCCAGCTCGAAGCTTGGCGTTGCTTCCATCGTGCTCAGTATCGATGGTACAAACCGGTTTACCAGTAATTCGAACACGTTCAATACCTCATTGAGCCTGCCCTTCGGCCCTCATCAGTATCTCTACACGGTTTGGGACAAGGCGAATCACAAGACGCAGCAAGGCGGAACCATCACCGTGAATTAGGAACTCAATCCCCACCTTTGTCACAAAAACACGATAAGGGTGGGGCACTCAATCCTGATTCCGCGTGGGTGCTACACTGACGGGTCTCTGCCGAGAGACTCAGAGTGAAAAGCGAACCGGTTCTCTTGGTCCACGGTGGCGCGTGGGCAATTCCCGACGACATGATCGATGCCCACTTGCAGGGCGTCCGCAACGCGATTGCGGCCGGCTGGCGTGTGCTCGAGAGTGGAGGCCCCGCGCTCGACGCGGTGGAAGAAGCCGTCGTCATCATGGAAGATGATGAAGCTTTCGATGCGGGGCGCGGAAGTTTTCTGAATCGCGAGGGTAAAGTCCAACTTGACGCACTGATCATGGATGGTGCGACGCTTCGCGCCGGCGGAGTGGGATGCGTGGAGCACATCGCCAACCCGGTCCGGGCTGCGCGAAAGGTGCTGAGTGAGAGCCCGCACGTATATTTCGTGGCCGAGGGCGCCGAGAAGTTCGCGCAGGAACACGGAATTCCGCTCTGCCGGAATGAAGACCTCATCATCGCGCGGGAAGTGGAGCGCTTGCGGCACGTTCAGAGCGCCGGGCCGTCCGAAAAAGAGAATTTGTTTGCTCCCACCATCTCTCACGACACCGTCGGGGCGGTCGCGCTCGATTCGTCCGGAAATATCGCGGCTGCTACTTCGACCGGCGGAACGCTGAACAAAGCTCCAGGGCGGCTGGGTGATTCCTCTCTCATCGGCTGCGGCTGCTACGCAGATAACCAGAGCGCCGCCGTTTCCACCACCGGCTGGGGCGAGCCGATCATGAAACTGGTGCTCGCGAAGTGGGCGGCTGACCGAGTTGCCTCGGGCAATCTGCCGCAATGGATCGCGGACGAGGCCATGAACTACTTGGTAAAACGAGTCAACGGGCACGGCGGAATCATTTTGCTGGATGCGCAGGGCCGCTACGGATTCGCGCACAATACTCCACGCATGGCTTGGGCGCTTCGGACGACCACCCACGATCAAGCTGGGATTGAACGTTCGGAAGGCCGGAGGGACAGTCACGGAGAAAGCATTTAACCGCAGAGGACGCAGGGATCGCAGAGGAAGACCGCGGAGAAAAACAACGCCAGACCCGGTTTGAAGATGTCCACTGGTTTCGTGGATAATCTTCCGCCGGAGTTTGTATGAAAATGATAGTTGCAGTTTTCTGTGTTTTCTTCGTTATGAGTGTTGCCGCCCAAAACTCGAAGCCCACGGTTGCCGACGCCGAGAAGTTCATGCAGAAGGCGGAGGCGCGGCTGGCTGAATTGAGTATCAAGGCCAACCAGGCGAACTGGGTGCACGAAAACTTCATCACCGATGATACGGAAGCGCTCGCCGCGGACGTGAACGATGAGCAGACCGCGGTCACAACCGAGCTGATCGAGCAGGCCAAACGTTTCGCTGGTTTGAAAATGCCGGACGACCTCGCGCGAAAGTTTCTTCTGTTGAAGCTCTCGCTGGTTGCGCCCGGGCCGCATGATCCGGCCCTGCGCAAGGAGATGTCGCAGGTCGCGGTCTCGCTGGATTCCGACTACGGCAAGGGAAAGTATTGCGACAAGTCAGGCAAGTGCCTTGACATCACGGCCATCGAAAAAGAGATGGGTGAGAACCGCGATCCGGAGCGGCTGAAAGAACTCTGGGTGGGATGGCATGCGGTGGGCGCGCCCATGCGCAAGAAGTACAGCCGATTTGTGGAACTCTCGAATCAGGGTGCGCGCGATCTTGGCTTCAAAGATACGGGCGCGCTCTGGCGCTCGGGTTACGACATGCCTGCGGACAAGTTTGCCGCTGACATCGACCGGTTGTGGGAGCAGGTCCGGCCGCTATACTTGTCGCTTTACACATTCGTGCGGGCGCGTTTGTCGCAGAAGTACGGGCCGCAAGTCGTGCCGCCGGATGGGCCGATGCGCGCCGACTTGCTGGGGAATCCCTGGGCGCAGGAATGGGGAAACATCTTTCCCCTGATGGGACTGTCGGGGAACAGCCGCGGATATGACGTAACGGAGTTGCTGCGCGCGAAGAATGTCGATGCCCATGGCATGGTGAAGTACGGCGAGAATTTCTATAAGTCGCTGGGCTTCGACCCGCTGCCGCAGACGTTCTGGGAACGGTCGTTGTTCGTCAAACCCGCGGATCGTGATGTGGTGTGCCATGCATCTGCGTGGGACATCGACAACAAAGACGACATTCGCATCAAGATGTGCATTCAGGTTCGCGACGAAGACTTCGTCACCATTCATCACGAACTCGGCCACAACTTTTATCAGCGCGCGTACAAGAACCAGCCGTATCTCTTCATCAATGGTGCGAATGACGGCTTTCACGAGGCGATCGGAGACACAATCGCCCTCGCCATCACGCCCGAGTATCTGAAGGAAATTGGCTTGCTCGATAAATTGCCGCCGGAAGAAGCCGACATTCCGATTCTGCTGAAGCAGGCGCTCAATAGCGTGGCCTTCCTGCCGTTTGGCGTGATGATCGACAAGTGGCGCTGGGGAGTTTTCTCCGGCGAGATCAAGCCGGAGAACTACAACAAAGCATGGTGGGACTTGCGCCTGAAATATCAGGGTGTTGTGCCGCCGGTTGAGCGCAGCGAAGCGGATTTCGATCCAGGCGCAAAGTTTCACGTTCCCGGGAACACGCCTTACATGCGGTACTTCCTGGCACGGATTTATCAGTTCCAGTTCTATCGTGCGCTATGCCACGAGGCGGGATTCAAGGGCCCGCTGAACCGCTGCACGTATTTCGGATCGAAAGAGGCCGGCGCAAAGCTGAACAAGATGCTTGAGATGGGGCAGAGCAAACCGTGGCCCGACGCGATGGAGGTGCTCACCGGCCAGCGCGAAGGCGATGCGGGTGCGATCCTGGAATACTTCGCGCCGCTGAAGAAGTGGCTGGATGAACAGAACAAGGGATTAAAGGCAGGCTGGTAGTTTCTCGCGCTATTCCCTCTGTAGGATTGCGGCGAAGAACCCATCACAAGGATGTACCCCTGGCAGCGTGCGCAAGTACGGGCCGGCCAACAGCGAATCGAGATCGCTCCAAGTGAGCTCTCCGCTCTGCTGAAGCTTTCGCAGTTGTTCTCTGCAATCGACGACGTGGAAAGAAGAATCGGCGCTCACAACTCGTTCGGCCACCTGTTGATTTTCTTCAGGCTCGAGCGAACACGTGGAGTAGACGATGCTCCCGCCCGGGGCAACCAGCTTCATCGCCGCAGTTAGGATTTCGATCTGATATCCCTGTAAGCGAGCCAGGTCTTCCGGCTTGAGCCGCCATTTGATGTCGGGATTGCGCGCCAGGGTCCCGGTGCCGGAGCAAGGCGCATCCACCAGGATGCGATCGAATCTCTTCGAGAACGGCATCTGGCGGACGTCACCGGAAATGATTCGTACATTCGCCTCAGTGACCAGCTTGCGCATCAGCCTCGCCCGGTGCGGATGTAAGTCCACGGCAACGACAGCTGCGTCTGGATTCTGCTGGGCCAGGATGCGCGTCTTTCCACCCGGCGCAGCGCAGCAATCGAGAATGTTCTTTCCTTTTCCAAGCAACAAAGCGACTAGCTGAGACGCTTCATCCTGAATGATCAAACGATGTTCCCGGAATGCCTCGCTCCGCGTAACGTCGCCTGCCACAACACCGGCACGGGCCAACAATCTGCCAGGTTCAAAGCGCATGCCTTCCGCAACTGCAATGCTTCGCGGACCGGATGCTCCAGAACTGATCCGAATAGCTGTTGCGGGTGCCGACTGATCATACTCACAGATCTTTCGAGTGGCTTCCCGCCCGTAGGTCTCTATCCACCTCTCAACCAGCCAATTCGGGTGGGTGGAAGAGTGATCACTCGGCCCCGATTTCCCCGGCTTTTGGGAGAAGTCGGAACCTGAGAGCTTCCGCAACACCGCGTTGACCATCCCAGCCGCGGACCTCTTTCTCGCCTGCTTCACCAGTTCGACGCTTTCATTGATCGCCGCATGTGGCGGAATGCGATCGAGAAACAAGAGCTGATAGGCCCCAAGCCTCAATGCCGTGAGCACCTCTCGATCGAGTCGCGCGAGCGGCTGGGACGAAAACGCAGTAACCTTGTCGTCGAGGACGCCGCGCCAACGCAAAACTCCCATCACGAGCTCCGTCAGCAACCCGTGATCAGCAGCAGAAAGGTTGACGTAACGCGAGGAATGCAGAAGCTCAGAGGCGTAAGCGTCGGTGGTCTCGACGCGCATCAGAATTTCAAACGCCGCATTGCGAGCAGGGGAGCCGCTCACTAGAGCGCGATCTCGCGAGGCGCGGCGTAGTCGGCGATGGCGGCGCGGATTTCGCGCCAGAGTTCATCGCGGCCGAGCCCGGTGCGTGCGGAGTAAGGAACCACCCGCAGCTCCGGCCGGTCCTGGACAAGCGTATCGATGGCTTTGCGAAGAGTGTTGCCGGAAAGCTTATCGGCTTTGGTGCCGACCACAATCAACGAGCGCTCGGAGGCACGCAGAAATTCCAGCAACTGCCGGTCGCTTTCCTGGGGCGGCACATTCAAATCCACCAGCGCCAGGCAAAGGGCAAGGGAGCGGCGCTCCTTTATATAGGGATCCACAAAACCAGCCCATTGCCCGGAAACGTCGCGGGGCACGCGCGCGTATCCGTAACCCGGCAGGTCGGCGAAGATCACTTCGGGCGCGGGCTTTCCCGGCCAGCGCACTTCAAAAAAATTAATCGCGCGAGTTCGGCCCGGGGTCGAGCTGGTTCGAGCGATCTTGGTGCCTAACAGCGAATTGATAACGCTGGATTTGCCGACGTTCGACCGTCCGAGGAAAGCAATCTCAGGCAGCGCGGGAGCAGGAAACTGCCCGACCGCCGTGGCCGCACCGACGAACTTTGAGAGGACCCTCACCTTTCCAGTTTCGGTTTTTCAGGTGGAAGTTGCAAGTGCCGGGGCTTGCCGTCTGAAGCAGAAATATTGGACCGCCAAGGGGACGAAGGTTCACGAAGGAGGGCGCTTACGTTGGGAGTCAGTCAAGCCCCAAGGGACGCTTGTTCTCGACATCTTTTTCTTTGACGGGAACGTATTTGTTCCGCAGATAAAGAATGGCGGCAATGATTACGCCAAGTCCCAGGCTGATCAGAAAAAATAGGCGGTAGGCGGGAACGTAGACGAGAAAGACGGCAATGAGCGCCGCGGCAACCAGCAGACCAGTCGTGCCCTTTACGCGAACCGTCATTCGCGGAAGCATGAGGCTATTGTAGTCCGCGCGAGCTGTTGACGGAGGCCTGCCAGCAGCATCCTTTGCGTTCGTTGCGATGTACTTTGGGGTTAGAACAACCTCTCATGACGCGGGACGACATTCTGAACGGATGGCTCGTCAGCAAGCTCGGCATCGCCCGGGTGTGGCCGGCTAAGTTTGTCATCTTCCGTGTCCCCAAACATTGCATACGAGTTAGCCACCGCTACTTCCGCCAATTTCTTCCCGTCGTACCGGGTCCGAGCGGTGCCGCAGCGTGCAGAGCCAGTACAATCGGCAGCAGCATGATCGGTCGGATACGAGCTTATGCAGTTTTTTGTTGCCTCGTCTTTGTGGCCGCTTTTCAATGTCAGCTTCATCCCCAGGATGACCTTACCGCTGTTCCCAATCGGCCAACCGTTTCTACGCCAGCTCAGCCCGTCCAACCCGGCCTTCTTGAAACCGAATGGGGAGTAGACGCAGCGGCTTCACATCAGGACCTCAACGGCCTGCTGAAGTTCGGTGTAAGAAAGAACCTCGAGCTTCGCTTCACCAACAATCCCATTACCGCAGATTCCGGAACAAGCGGCACGGGAGACACGGGGCTGGGTTTCAAGTACCGGCTGACACGGGACTCCGGCCTTGAGCCATCTATTTCGCTCATGTACATGGCTAAGCTTCCGACAGCGGGAAGCCTTGTTGGATCAGGCGAAGTGGACCACAGCTTCACATTGCTCGTCAGCAAAGATCTGGGCAAGCATCATTTCGATTACAACCTGATCGCGAATTTACTCGGACGGCCGGACGGCGGTTTTGATCGCTCATACTTGAACGCGCTGGCATGGTCGCATCCCGTGCGCGGGAAGATGGGGGCCACGGCGGAGCTTTCGGGCAGCACATCACCTGATGCGTTCACGCCGGCTGCCGCGCAAGTGCTTGCCTCTGCGACTTACGCGCCAAAGCCGCGCCTGATCTTTGATATTGGAATGTCCGCGCGCATCACCGGCGAAATTCCGCATGCGATGTTCATCGCCGGCCTGACCTATTCGATCGCGGATTTCTATCATCGGCCGCACCGCTTCGGGTGGTAAATCGATTTTCTCCGTGTGCTAAACTTTCTGACTTAAATTTTCAGAACAAGGACGTGATGATGTTTGCCTTCCCCAGATTACGGCTTGCGGCCGTCGTTTTGCTCGCCTGCGGATTTGTCGCCGCTCAGAAGCTTTCCGATCAGGAGATCGAGCAACGAGTCAACGATCTTCTTCAGAAAATGACGATAGAAGAGAAGACCGGCCAGCTTACGCAATACGCTGGCAACAATCCGCAAACCATGGAGAAGATCAAGCAGGGGCAAGTGGGGTCATTGCTTGGGGTGCTCGGAGCGGACCAGGCGAACGCCGCACAGCGCGCTGCCGTCGAAGGCTCGCGCCTGCATATTCCGCTGATTCTCGGCTACGACGTAATTCACGGCTATCGCACGGTTTTTCCAGTTCCGCTCGCCAGCGCCGGATCGTTTGACCCTGAATTGATTGAACGCGCCGAACGCGTTGCGGCGAAAGAGTCCACCGCTTCCGGCGTGAAGTGGGTATTTGCGCCCATGGTTGATATTGCGCGCGACCCACGCTGGGGCCGCATTGTTGAAGGGAATGGGGAGGACCCATATCTCGGTTCGGTGGTCGCCGCCGCGAAGGTGCGCGGTTTTCAAGGCAAGGACATGAGTGACCCTGATAGCGTGGTGGCCTGTGCCAAGCACTACGTAGCCTACGGTGCAGTCGAAGGCGGTCGCGATTACAACACGGTGGACATCTCCGAGCAGTTGCTGCGGGAAGTTTATCTGCCTCCGTTCCGTGCCGCGGTTGACGCTGGAACTGGCACGCTGATGTCGGCTTTTCAGGACCTCAACGGAATACCCGCCTCCGCAAATCACCACACACTGACCGACATCCTTCGCGGCGAGTGGCGCTTCAACGGATTCGTGGTCAGCGACTGGGGCGCGACCCACGAACTCATCGCGCATGGAGCTGCTGCAAACGATGCTGAAGCGTCATTTCGTGCTTTAACCGCGGGCGTGGATATGGACATGGTGGATGGCGGCTACCTCAGCAGCGTTCCTGCTCTGGTGCAGTCAGGCAAACTGCCGGCCTCGGTCGTGGATGAAGCCGTGCGCCGCATACTGCGAATTAAATTCAAAGCAGGATTGTTCGAGCATCCGTACGCCGACTCGCAGCGGGAGACGACAGACATTCTGACTCCCGAGAACCGCGAAGTCGCACGCAAGCTCGCGTTCGAATCCATGGTGCTGCTGCAGAACAAGAACAATGTGCTGCCTCTCAATCGCAAGCAGACGATCGCCGTAATCGGTCCTCTCGCGAATGACAAATCATCGCAACTCGGGCCCTGGGCTGGAAACGGTCAGGCCGCAGACGCGATCACGCCGCTTCAGGCGTTTCGCCAGAAGATGGGCGACGATCACGTGCTGTACGCGAAGGGCGTCGATATTCCGCCGTTCGAGAGCGGGCTCGCCGCCGGAGTGGCTGCGCCGGCGCCTGCAACAGCTACCGGTGTCAAGAACACCGAAAGCGAGAATAAGCCGGCCAACATTGACGATGCTGTCGCCGCCGCGCGCAAAGCGGATGTGGCAGTGCTGTTCGTGGGAGAGTTGGCTGGAATGACGGGTGAGGCAAGTTCTCGTGCCTCGCTCGATCTGCCCGGTGAGCAGATGAGACTCATCGATGCCGTGGTTGCGACCAAGAAACCAGTCGTGCTTGTCCTGGAAAGCGGAAGGCCGCTCAACATCAGTTGGGCGCCAGACCCGGTTTCCTCGATTGTGCAGGCCTGGTTCCTGGGAGTTGAAGCCGGGAATGCGATCGCGCACACTCTCCTCGGCGACGCTTCTCCAAGCGGACATCTCGCCGTGAGCTGGCCGCGTTCGCTCGGGCAAATCCCGATTTACTACAACCACAAGGCCACCGGCCGTCCGACTGCCCCCGACCGCTGGCACACGGGCTATCTGGATCTCCCGTCGACGCCGCTCTACCCATTTGGATTCGGCCTCTCCTACAC
>JBKPSP010000198.1:0-19234 GCA_046735175.1 Acidobacteriota bacterium | reverse complement strand
TCTGGGGCGGTGCTGGTGGAACCTCCCCCATAAGACATGGTAGCACCGGCAATCGGTGTACCGGAGCAGTTCTTCACCACGCCCGTAATGTTCCCTAAAGGAGTGAGGGCGAAGTTTACGTTAGGTGTCGTGCTGTTGGACGTCACTAAAATGTTCGACTGACTCGCGCTCTGATAACCGGCGACACCTGCGCTGACGCCATAGGTGCCGGGCGGTACGCTCAATTGATAATTTCCGTTCTGGTCTGTGATTGCGCTTTGGGACCTGCCGCTGTAGGACACGCTCGCGCCGCTAATCGGGGCGGCAGTAAGGCTGTCGGTCACCGTTCCGGAAATAATTCCAGGATTCACTGCGAAGTTCACCGCCGAGACGAGCGCCCCGTTGACGCCGACTTGCTGATATGCAGGACTGAACGTCGCCCCCGCTTTCGTATGTGTGACCGTATAGTTTCCGTTTGGCACGTTGCTGAAGTTGTAATTGCCACCAGGATCGACAGTCGTCGTTTGCGCCGGCTCCGGGGGTGAGCGCTACCGCCTGAATGGCCCAATCCACCAGATTGGGACCGGTCGTAGCACTGGCATTCCAGTTTCCGGTGGTCGGGGCAGTTGCGTCCTCGGTGAGATTACCCCAACCCGCTCCTCCAGCTACGCTAGGCACGGCAGCCGAAACGATTGTCTGAAATCCACTCCCGTTATTGTTTGCCGCGTAAGAGTCGTTCGAATCCCAGCTCGTGGCAACTAACTTCGTATTGGCAACGGTGGTATTCATGTTGGCCGTAGTCGGAGCGCCATTCTGAGAGACCGTGCCGTTTCCGACCGCGAAAGCATTCACCGGATTCGTTGTGTCCACGCCCGAATACTCCAGCGCGACCGCATAGAGGCCATGAGTGGAGCTTCCGGCGAGATTTGCAGTTACGCTGAGGGCGCCTCCAGCAATAGCCTTTGCGACGAACACTTGCGCTACGCGATCGGTGCTTCCACCCCTCGTTGTGCCCCATTGCATGGGGCCGGTGACTGGGTCGTAAGCATTTCCTTGTGTATCGGTAATAGTTGAAACCGTCGTGCCTCCGAACCTCAGAAACACGATGACCGTATCCTCAGCGCGCGCGATGATGGGAAACTTAGCCGTAATGCTGCTATTTCCCGCCGACACCGCATTTCCCGCACTCTGCACCAAAGTCGGTACAGCGCCGCTTAGCGTGAGCGTGGATCCGCTGCCTGCGCTTGCCGGGCTGACGTTTCCAGAAATGGAGCCCGTCTTTGATGCAGCCGTAAAATTCACGCCTGAGACGGATGCGCCATTCACCTGGACTGCCTGATAGGTTGGCATTATGGTGTAATTTCCGCTGCTCGGAATGACGCTATAGGTGCCATTGTTCACGTTGGAGAAGCTGTAGTTGCCGTTGCCGTCGGAAGTAGTGGTGTGCGAGAGACCGGCGGGTGCCAGAGCCAGAACTTGGATAACCCAATCGTTGGTTTGTGAGGAATCAGTGGTTGATGAGTTCCACACACCGGCTGTGGGCGCAATCTTGTACTCGGTCAAGTTGGCCCAACAGCAACCGCCGGAGATGCTCTGGGCCCCTGCGTTCTGGTCGGTTGTGTAGGCGGGACCATTCTCCGAGGCGTTGAACGCTTCATTCGAGTCCCAAGCCGTCGCAGCCAGAGTGGTATTTGCAATTGTGGTGGTCAGATTTGCAGTTGCAGGGACTTGGGGATATCGTCCGGAGCCCACAGCGCTGGCGTTGATCGGGTGCACGGGATCCACGCCGGAATATTCTTCCGCCGCCATATACAAACCGTGAAGCTGTGAACCATTACTGAGACTGACCTTAATTGTGATTACCTGTCCACCAGCGATATTGTTGGCAATAAATGTCTGAACCCAGCGATCAGTCACATTAGGTGGAACGCCCCAGTTTGTTGGCCCAACGGCGGAGACATAGTTGTTGCCAAGGTTATCTTTGACGCTGGAAATCGTGGCGCCACCGAAATCGAGATAGAGAAGGACCGTATCTCCGCTATATCGTGGGCGAACCGAACGAAATCGCCCCGCTTATGTTGCCTGAAGGAGTCGCACTATTCGCGCTTTGAATCAACACCGGAGCTGCCCCGCTGAGCCTCACCGTTGTATTGGGACCATTGCTGATCATGCCAGAGACTGAGTAGCCCTGCGCCGAGGCATGCCCAGCAAGCGATACCAGTACCGCAAGTGCCCGCAGGATGTGTCGACGAAATGTCCGCGCCTTCGACATAGGCATGTGAGCGAGCCGGAGGTCAGTGTGTAGGTATGACGATTGCGCAGGCATCGTGGTGTTACATCCCTTCATGCGGAAACTGTGTTCCTGCAGCAGCCGGGCAAAAATGCTGTATGTGGTATGAAGTGAGATCAAAAAAGGGCCAGGTTTACGGCTTTGTCACTCTACTCACATTGGCAAGCAGGCTGGCTTCGTTGTCGGACGTCGTAGATCTGAGCGACTGCCACTTTGCAAATAGCTCACCGTTCGTAACGCACGTGAGCTGCTGTCGATCGGCAAGTTCTCGAACCGCAATCTCCAGGTTGCGCCACTCGTCTCGCTCGGCAACTTCCCAGCCATGCAGGAATAAATGCACGATTCCACCGTATTCGGCAACGTGCTCGGCGGCCGTGAGCAGGTGGCCACGCCAGTCTTTTGCAAAGCGAAAAGTGGTGGCGTATGCGAGCAAGCCGCTCAGGTTGGTCTCCACCAAAGCGTGCCTGAATTGGACGAGCGCCGAATGGGAATAGGCCTGCGTGCTCACACCCCAAGCATAAGGATCCGCAGGCGCATCGAGAATGTTTAGCTTCACCGTGCGGGCGCCGAGGAAGCCAGCGGCCCGTACCATGCGAGCTACCCTACGGCTGTGCTTTCCGCGCGGATAACAAAATGATGTCGCGGGGCCCGAGATCGTGTCTTCCGTCCATTGCTTTCCATCATGTATTTCACTCCGGGCCTCCGACTCCGGGAGGCTGGTCAGTGGCACATGGTGCATGGTGTGACAGCCGATCTCGAAGTTGGCAGCAAGTTGCCTCACCTGGGACTGCATAATAACTTCACGCTCGGGATTGTGCGCGGGAATATAGAACGTTGCGGTTAACCCGAATCGTGCCAGCAATTCGGCGACCCGCAGGTCTGCAGGGTGGCCGTCATCAATGCTGATGGTGAGATAGCGGTACTTTCGCGAAGACAACATGGGTGATGAGCTGCCGATCAGGCGCGTTGCTGCACAATTGCAGCCAGCGTAGGGGTACGCCAGTCAGAGTGCATAGAAATTTGCTTTCCGTGTGAGGTCCGGCCAAAAAGGACGTTCAAAGAGCGCGGATGAATATTGATTCTCCAATCATCCCGCAGTCGACACATAGACATGTGCTCTGGTTTTAAAAAACGCCAGCGCAAGGGTACATCGCGTTCTTGATCGAGTACCCATTCGGGGAAGTAGCCCAGTTCCGCCAGTCGCGCCAGGTATTCGCGTATGGGGTCGATGCCTACAATGTGCGGGTGAAGTTCTACGAACAGACGCGGACTGTGCTTAGCGATGGTCTCCACCATGCCATTCAGCACTGTTGTCTCGTAACCCTCCAGGTCCATGCGAATGAAGTCAACTCTACTGAGCGATAACTCTGTCGCCAGTGAGTCGAGAGTGCAGGCGGGCACCAGCAACTCTCGCGTCGGCCATGGAACCGGATTCAATGAATGCCAATTGGATTTGTCAGAAAGGTGAAGAGGAAGGAACCCGTTGTGATCACTGATCGCTATCTGTCTGAATATTATTTTGGCAGCACCGTTTAGAAGGAAGTTGTGTCTGGATACGTCGGCATTCTGCGGCATAGGTTCGATGGCGACGATCCGGCCCGTCGGGCCGATGATCCGATTCGCCAGCAGAGAGTAGTATCCGAGGTTGCTGCCAATATCGATGAAGGTCATGCCGGGCTTCAACGATTGTGAAAGCAATTCGCTGGCGCATGGCTCATGCGTGCGATGGACCGCCAGTTCAGCCGAAACACCTTTGTCGAGGGATAACAAACGCATCTGCGAACCGGCAATGGTGAACGAAAGATGCCCAATCTTCTGGTAATGTCGCCACTTTGCCTTTGTATAAAGGTTCACGAACGGCTGCAGAACCTGATAAGCGATTTCCCATAGAGCTGCAGCGAGACCCTCATGTCGCCACACATGCAGCAGCATTCTGCGACGCCGGACAATGCCGGCCCATAGCCGCCGATCGCCCCCTGCTGACCCTTGGGGTTGCTGTCGTTGAGTTGCTGAAATCATCGTCAGAATGTTTCTCCGCAACTTACCAAATACGTCCATTGCTGCCCGTCAGCACATAAGCGACCGCTGCAACCAAGGCCAGCGGAGGTAGCAAGCTCAAACGCGCGACGGCATCGAAATCGCGCCTGACCAGCATCTGCGAAAACTGTCGCCGGAAAAGCTTTGCTCCATTAGGCAAGAATGGAACGTGCAAGAACCGCCCCTGCACGTGCAGCTTACTTGCGGTCCATTCTCCATCAGCCGTCAGTTGTTGCGGGATCTGCAGAGGCTCACAAAGATATTGGTTCGCGTAGTCTGCGACCGTCAGCAGGCAACCAGCTACACCGGGCCAAATGCCGCCCATTCCGGCGGCGAGGGTGAGTTCGTCCCATGAGAGTTCGTTCGCGCGCAGCGACGCAGTCAGGTTCACAATGTCGCAGAGGCGGAAATAAAGGTGGCGGTACATACGCTGCAGAACTGCGGCAATTACGCGTTCCTCTGGCGCGGGTACCGGCAGGCGGTGGCCATTCAACGACACGTATTGGCGGCGGGTGATAAAGCGGCGTGCCAGCGTGGAATGCTCGCCCGCTTGCCCCAGGCGATTGATGTGCAACTCTACGTCGGCGGGGCATCCGGGCACTCTGAAGCTCCACTTGTGAGCAAGATGATCGCCCCAGCTGCGCACCTGCTGCTCCCCTCGAAAGCCCTCCATGAGCAAGCGCCTGATGCAGTCTTCATTGCCGATTATGAACAAATCGAGATCATTGCCGAAGTCGGGCCAGTGGTCGAGGGTTTTGAACGCCACGACCTGATGGCCATTCGACTCAAGCGCAGCGCAAATAGCATCCAGGTATTCGAGCGATATACGAATGCGCTCCCGTTCCTTGTTTAGGACTTCTTGGGCTGTTTCGATCCGTTGCGCAAAACCGTCACTGGCAACGGACACATACGCCTGCAGCGCCCGAAGCGTAACGTGATGCTCGTTGAGCAGCTTCAGTAAATCCGCGAAATTAGACTCGTCAAGAGCGAAAACCGCTGCTGCCTGTTTCGCACAATTCGCCGGATTCAGCACGATGGCTGAAATCAATCGCAAGAGTGAGTCGACAGATGAATGCTTTCCCATAAGCGTTCCTATTAATTGCGGTTGACCCGTAGCAAAGACGTGTAGATGTCCATTAACATCTCGTAGCTTTTTTCCGCAGTGTATTTGGCCTCGTACTCCGCTCTCGCGTTATGACCCATTGCGGCCATTTCTGTTTCGTGTGACCACGCCCACATGACCTTGTCGGCGAGGTCCCCAGGGTCATTCGGACGGAAGTGCAATCCTGTGCGCTGGTCTTCGATCATTTCCGCCATAGCTCCCAAACGAGACGCGATCACCGGCACGCCGCACGCACACGCTTCAACAATGGTTGTGGGGCAGTTCTCGTAGCACTCGCTGGGAAATATCAGCAACTTTGCGCCGCGAATCATCTCCATTACCGCATCGTTCGGCAAAATTCCTAAGAAACTGACGCTCGACAGTTGCCTCTCGGTAGCCTCGTTCTGTAACTGCTCGGACATGGGGCCGCCTCCAACGATCCGCAAGGGTAGCGACGTGGGCAGGAGGTGCCACGCTGAGAGCAGCGTCCTCAAGCCTTTCTCGCGCGACAGTCGACCGACGAACAAGGCGTAATCCCCTGCTTGTTTGCGCTCGCCCGGGTCAGGGTGTACGAAGTTTGGCTTGACGGTGAGTTTGTGCGTGGGGAGGTGGGTTTCGGAAAACTTCCGGCAGGCAAATTGCGAAAGGGCGATATAGTGGTCCACCAGGTTGGTCCACGTATGATTCAACCGGTGCGTTGCCAACATAAAGGCTACCGTGGCAGTGGTGAGCCGCGAGTCCCGGTAACATGCGTGACTAACGCTGCTTAACAATCCGAGTTGATCACATTGCTCACAAATGTGGCCTTCACGAAAGAAATCTCCAGCCGGGCACGACAAGCGAAAATTCTGCAGCGTCTGCACGACGGGAATGCCGGCTTCGCGGCAAGCGCTAAAAATCGACGGAGAAATCATCACGAAGGTGTTGTACACGTGAACGATTTGCGGCTTTTCACGTTCCAGCAGCGCTCCGAACTCGTTACGCGTGCTGCTCGACCACACGGTATTCTTCGCGAGAGCGATGCGATTCAGTGCCCCAGTAAAGGCCGTTGCTTCAAAATTGCTGCGGCGATACTCGAGCACGTCGTGCCCGTGCTGCTTGAGGAGATCGCGTTCCTTCTCGAAGGTCGCGTCTTCTCCGCCACGCTGCTGATACGAGTTGTGGGCCAAAAGAATCTTCATCGGTCGAACTGAGGGGATTCGTTACACGGAAGCTTGTGCTGTGGAAGGAGCGGCGCCGAAAGCAGCGACTTTCGCGGTCTGCGGCGCAGTGTGCGCGAGGCTCAGGCCCACTCCCAGGAGGAAATACAAAGGGACGGCACCGTGCGAAAACTCGAAAGCGGGCTGCACCATCGATAGCAGCAGTGCAAGCACATAAAAACCCAGCAGCCACACCATGAAGTCCCGATTTTCATTGTGTGACCCACGCGTCCTTCGGATGAAATTCAGTAGCGTGTTGAAGACGTAGAGGTGAAAGGCGATCCACACCATTACACCCGAGACGCCAAGGCGGCCAAAGACACCCAATGTGGAATTGTGTGGCTGGCGGACGGGTACGCCGTCCCGCTCAAAATCGATGAGCGGTTTTCCAAAACCCTGCCCGAAAATCAGCGTGCCGGTGTCCGCGGTTGTATCAGTCCAGACCTGATTGATCCAGTCGAGCCGGTCCTGGTCCTGCCCTAAGCGATCCTGCTGATCGGTGAGAGCGAATACGCTGTCCACATGCTCGGGGATAGACGTTCCGCTGATCTCCATCACTCGACCCTGAATGTTGATGTTGAATGCGGAAACGATTACGACGAAAGTTGCCATTGCAGCGACGCCGAAGCCCATGACTGGCAGGAGTTGCGCGCATTTTCGGCGCTCGCCAATCACAAAAGTCACGAGGACGACGAGAACCATGCCGATGTACATCGATCGCGTTTGCAGAATGACCAATGCTGAGAGCTGTATGACCGCGAGGCTTATCAAGATCCAACGTTTCCAGCGGACGACGTACGGCGCAATCCAGAGACAGAACAATGCACCTGAGACTATATAGAGGCCGTTGTGCTGATATTGGCCCAGTAGTGGGATCGGCTGGAACACACCGGAGGCCGGAGAATGCTCCTGCAAAGTCTCTCCCACTGGCAGCGTGCAGGCATAAAGGAAGTTTGCGACGAAAAGAAAGAGCAGCCAGCGATTTAGCATCCGTATGCTTCCGGGTTCGAGCGCCCACACGAAGCCGGCGACGAGGAAGAGCGCTTCGAAAAAGGTGGACGCGTCACGGAAGGCATAAAGGCCGAATTTCGGGACGTTGGAGATCAGGTGAACGCTGGCCAAGACCCCCAGTGCAATGATGCACTTCATTGCCGGATGCCGGAACAGGGCGGCTGCACCCTCGCGGTGTGTCCACCAGCCCAGAGCAAGTCCGGCAAACATCAGCATTTCTCCGACAATGAGAGGAATGCCGGCGACGTGACCAGCAATTAAATTTTCGAACCCGTAATTAAGGACAATAAAACCCGTGAGGCCGACGAGAATGCACGCCCGCCACAGTTGCACACGGCGCGCGAGTTTACCAGCAACCAGTGCTCCAATACATATCAGAAGGGCGGACAGCCAGGCATCCTGAAAGGCGATACAGGCGACACCAACAACTATGCAAGTTGCCAACCAGAGTGCTGTTCCGGTTCGGATATTCTGCGTTAATGCGATTGCGGAAGAAGGCGTCATCAAGCCGACTCCGCAAATCTAAGGTGGGTACCGTCACGTGCGTCATTGCAGCTACGCACGAGCCATACTGCTGCCAAGACCAGCGCCGACAAACTCGAGATAGTAATACCCCAGATTGTCCCCCGAAGACCAAAAGCGCGGGTCGCTGGTATTCCCACCGCTCCGCCTAACAGACTCGAGATCATATAAACCCAGCAGACGGTGGAGGGCGAGCGCATGGCACGAAATGCGCACAGCGGTCCAAAGATTGCTCCGGAGGCAATCGAAGCTATCGCTAGCCAGGGCACAAACTGTGCAACATCGCTGTAATTGCCTGAGTAAAGGAGGTTGAGCAGCGGCATACGGAACGTGGTTACTGCAATCCAGTAAGCGGAGGACAAACCCGTAAAAGTGGCCGCAATCTTGTATCCCTCTCGCTTTGCGCCCAGCCAGCCTCTTTTCTCGGCAACGTCTGCCGTTCGGGGCAGGACCAGCAGCGCTAACGCCGCATAGCTCTGCGTCATTGGAAGCGCCAGGTTCATGAGGGCCCGCAGCTTTCCCGCCGCAGCCAGCCCAGAGAAGCTGCTCACGACCGAGTAATACAAATTCCATGGCACCCAGATGAAGAAACTGCTTGCCAGGGCCCAGCGCCCATAAGCCCAATGTTCCCGCACAATCGACTTCAGCGCAGGGCCAATCCGAACGCCCCGGATTCGCGGACGAATGTGCAGGATGAGGAACATCGCAGCCGTCCAGGCAGCGATTGCCATGAGGACAAATGCGCTCAGGGCAGACAATTTCCAGATGCGGTGCAGCGCCGCCAGGCCTGCAAACAGCACCGCGCAATAAACCATGGCGCCTCCCGCTGAACGCTGCGGGGAGTATTCGAGGTACAGCGCACGCCGTGCGAACCAGAACATCAAAATCGCTGGAGCAGCAATAGCAATGCCCAGCAGCGCAGGCGCAAGCGGCGAATTCACGGCGGTAACTCGAATGCCCAGCGCCAATCCCCCAAGCAGCACAAAAGAAACAGGCGCGAAGACGAGCTGAGCCCACAACAACAGCCCGAGATACCATTTGCGTTCGAAGCGGTATCGCGACGCCCCAAAAACACTCATGGGTTCGAGAACGAGGGCGTGATGCACGAGTGACAACAGCAGGAAGGTAGCGAACGCAACTGCATAAACACCGTACTCGGCCGTCCCCAACCAGCGGGCCAGCAAAACCCCTAAAACGAAGTTCGAGCCTGAGATGAGGGCTTGGTCCCCCAGGGCTAGAGCCCCGCGTGAAAGCCATTTGGCGAGGGATTGCCTGGTTATGCGTTCACCTGCAACGCCATGTGGAATTGCGGCCATGAATTTAAGCGGCGTCGGCGTAAACGTCTGAGGAGCGAGATTTTAAGAGCTCAACTACCAGGGGCTCGAGCCAATCGGCCATTGCGTTAATGACGATTTCCAGCACTTGCCTGATAGCGCTCTCAAGAGATCTGTCGTTCTTCACGATCTGGATCCGCGGCACGGCTGCCAACTGACGGTACGCTCGCAGCTGGCGGCGTATCTCTGGCAATGGCAGCTCAGCCTTCCGGAGCAGAATGACTTCCTCCTCCGCATCGAGAACAATTCCCACGAAGCGAGCAGGGACAGGAAAATGTCGCACCAAAAATTGGGGATACCACGCCGGCCCATCGTAGCGATAACGTGTGGTGTCAATCGCCAGATCGTGAAAGTAGCGGTCCCACGTAATCAAAGAGCAGCCGCGCAGTTGATTTCGGGTGAGCGTTGCGTGATCGACACAGAAGTCCGCAAATGCTCCTGCCAATTTCGCCATCGAGAGCGGCATGGCGTGCGTACCGGCGCTGTGGGGCAGCCGGAATTTGTGGGCTTCCTTTGCAATGCGGCTGCTGACGAGTTGCGGGCGCCAACGCATGCTTCGGTAGTGCTCAAACATTGGAGCGATTGCACCGGCGGCGCCCGATAGAACCGAGGATTTACCAACCCCATCAGGGCCGAAAATGGCGAGCAGCAAGCCTCGTGGGGAACGGAGCAGCGCGTTCGTAGCCGGAGTGAACGGCACAGGAACAGCTACGGTTTGGAACAACATCTCCGAGGAACGCGCGAAAATCAGAAAGGCGGTATCAGAAATTTGCCGGGCGCCCACAGGCCGGTACCCGCGGTTGGCCAATTCGTTGTAGATTTCACGAGTCCCCTCAAGTGTGAGCGGGCTTTCCAAGCGAAGCTTCCAATGTTCAGCCGGGAACAACAAGTCCAGCCGAGTGGCCGAGGACAAATAAGGACAAGGAGCCTCCTCGATGGGCGTTCTGAGACTGACAGTCATTGAAATTGGAAGTTTTTTGCCTGACGTGTTCTGACCTGGTGATTACGCTCCGGTATTTCCAAGCATGGGGAACTTGCGCAAACCTAATAGCTGCAATGTGAAGTAGTACATGAACTTGGGATTGTTAATTAAGTAACGCCGCCGTAGTCTTTTTGGCTCCTGCGCCAGCCGATGCAGCCATTGCAGACCAGCATTCTTGATCCAAGATGGTGAGTCCCTGATTGCACCTGTGTGAATGTCAAAAGCGGCACCGACGCCGACCATGATTCGCGCGGGCAGTTTGTTGATGTATTCAGCCATGAAGCGTTCCTGCTTCGGAGTGCTTAGTCCCACCCAGAAGAAGTCAGGTTGGGTGGCATCGACCAACCTGAACAGTTCCGCTTCCTCGACTTGTGTGAGCCGCCGGAATGGAGGTGTATAGGTCCCGGCTACATGCAGACCGGCAAATCGGGATTGCATTCTCTGCTTTAATTGCTGCGCGATGCCAGGCTTGCCTCCGAAGAAGAAATGCCGCCACCCTGTTCTTACGGACAACTCGCAAACTGCCAGCATGAAATCGGGGCCATACACGCGCTGGATCGGCAGGCGCTGAAGCTTGCCCGCCCAAACCAGCGGCATGCCGTCAGGGGTGGTAAGCAACGAGCGATTTTGAATTGCTTTGAATTCAGGATCAGCCTGGGCCTCCATGACTCCGTGCACGCCGCTTACGCAAATGTATCCGCGGTCCCCGTTATCCAGCGTTTGGCGCACAAAAGAGAGCGCAGATTCCATATGGATTGCGCTCACGCCGACGCCGAGCACATTTACGCGTCGAGATTCAGGCGGCTGCGATTTCTGTTCGTTCATCTCGGACTTTCGTGCTTTTGACGAGTTGGCATTCAATCCAGCGATAGGTCGGCTGGAGGCCCTGCCTCAAAGTGATGCCAGGCTCCCAACCGAGCACTTTTCGCAATTGGCCGTTGTCGCTGTTCCGGCCACGCACGCCTTGAGGTTTTGTCAAATTATGGCGCGTTACCAGGCTTTTACCGGCGATTGTGGAGACCAGATCGAGCAATCCGTTGATTGTGATTAGCTCATCCGTGCCCAGATTAAGCGGGAGGTGATAATCCGCTGCCATGAGTCGAATGAGCCCCTCAACGCAATCGTCCACATACATGAACGAGCGGGTCTGTTTGCCGTCGCCCCAGACTTCGACAGTGTCGCCGTCGTCGGCAAGGGCGACCTTCCTGCAGATTGCCGCGGGTGCTTTTTCCTTGCCCCCTTCGTACGTTCCCAGCGGGCCATACACGTTGTGGAAACGCACAACCCGCGTGTCGAATGCATAGTCATGCTGGTAGTAGTGGCAGAGTTGCTCTGCGTAGAGCTTTTCCCATCCGTACCCCGGCTCGGGATCGGCGGGATAGGCGTCCTCTTCTTTGAGCGGCAGGACTTCTGCACTTTTCTGCATGGACTGAGCATAGACGCATGCGGAGGAAGAGAAAAGGAAGCGCTGCACCAGGTGCTGGCGGCTCGCTTCGATCATGTGCGCATTGATCAGCGTGTTATTTCGCGCAATGTCAGCGAGGTAAGCCGTGATGTACCCAATCCCACCCATATCGGCAGCAAGGTTGTAGACGTGATCAATTCGACGCGTGGCCAGCAGACAATTGTCCCAACGCCGCAAGTCGAGAAGTTTGAATTCGTCCGCCTGGGTTTCTTCGTACTCAGGCAATTTGAGATCAACTCCGCGTACAAAGTGTCCGTCGGCTTTCAGCCTCTTCACTAAATGATGACCAATGAACCCACCCGCACCCGTTACCAGCACTCGCAAACCAGCCATATTTCTCCTCGCTAATTTCTTTATTTTTTGTTTATTGACTTCGTGGGTGATTAGCAGCACCCGAACACTCTTCTAGACGCCTTCACCCCTGATGACCGCTGGAATGGTTCCGAGCAGAATCTTCAGGTCTCCCCAAAAGCTCCAGTTTCGGATGTATTCGAGGTCCAGCTGCATGTTGCGTTCAAAGGATGGATCGCTGCGTGCGGTGATCTGCCACAAGCCTGTGAGGCCAGGAGTGACCGAGAGGCGCACCCGATGATCGAGTTCGTATCTCTCGTAATCGTCGAGTGGGTGTGGCCGCGGTCCCACAAGACTCATGTCGCCGATCAGCACGTTCCACAATTGCGGCAATTCATCAATGCTGTACGTTCGAAGGTACCTTCCGAGGCGGGTGATCCGGGGATCGTGTTCGATCTTGAACGTTGGACCACGTCTTTGATTCTGAAGCCGCAGCTGAGCTTTGACGGCGTCGGCATCCGCTCTCATGGTTCGGAACTTCAGACATTTGAAGCGGCGCCCCCTCTTTCCCACGCGTGCGGCCCGGTAAAATACCGGTCCTGGAGAATCTAAACAGATCAGTGCAGCCACGATGCAGAACAGCGGCAAGGAGAGAAGCAGCCCCAGGGCAGCGCCGGTAACGTCCAGCACACGTTTGAAGAAAAGACCGATCCTGGGAATAGGCTGGTAACGAAGTACATTGACCGGCAGGTTGCCGATATAGCGCCAGGGCCCCTTGTAGTGGGAAATTCTGGGGACCATTTGCAGATTGACGCGGCAATGGGCAGCTTCATCTCTCAGTTGCCGCAGCAAGAGCGGGTCGACGGCGCCGGTGACGAAGACATCGTCAATGAACTGAGACTGAACCACTTGAGATAGTTGTTTAAGTGAACCGAGTACATCCACCTCGGGTGTATTTTTCTCGTCGAGAAAACCTACGACGGAATATCCCAGCAAGGCGTTTGCTTTCAAGTAGAGCGCCAATTCTTTACCACTTTGGCCCGCCCCTACGATGAGCGCACGACGTACACCCAGGCCGGAGGCGGCTCTGGACAGAGCAAGTTCATCCTGCAGTCGTCGCCAAGCAATGGCCCCGAGGAAGTCCAGCGTGGCGAAGGTTGCTGTCATCATCCAGCATAGGACGCTGGCATTCAGGCACCACATGAACACGGAGAAGACCACCGCTGCAACTCCCAGCGGCTTGGCAAGCGTCCGGACCCGGGAGTGCATCAACGCAGTGCGTGGGTTATAGATCTCCGCACCGGCGCAGGCAAAAATCGCGAGAGATGAGTAAATGAGCAATGCGCCCAGATATACACGCAGGTTGGTGGTGGGCAGGGCCAAGCCTGCCCCTAAGTCCCAGCTCCCGCTGTTAATCCTCGATCCAAACAAAAGCAGGACAAAGATCCCGCTGATCGCAACCACTAAACTGTCGAGCAGTACCCACGTTAATGTGCTCCAGTTCGAAGCAAGCTCCTCTCCCCAGGAGAGTTCGTTGCCGTGCGCAGATTGCTTATAGCGACCAGGCAATTCGGTGACGTGAGTGGTGGCCGACATTGGGAACAGGGAATCTGGTTTCTGAAAATTAGTGGGGACTTGGGTGGGTAGATGTATAACGGGATGCTATCAAAAGACACGCTGCAACCAGGAATCCAGAACTCTAGGAACTGGGAACTCGCGGTTGTTTAGCACAGCCCCAAGTAACTTCATGCCCGCGCATTCGAACGCCTCTTTGGTTCGTTGAGCTGCCGCACGAGAAGTGGTGTCGGCGTCGATTACCAAGACAATGCCGTCGAGGCAGTGACTCAGAAGAAATGCGTCTTTGTCAGTTTCTGCAGCCCCGAGGTTAACGATCAGGTGGTCAAATGACGCGCGCAGGTCGGCAAAGCAGGAGCGGAGAGCCTCCCCATTTAGCGGCAATCGATCTTCCGGGCCACGAGAACCGGAGGTCAACAAAACAAGCTTTGGACTGACGCGACGAAGATTCGCGGAAGGGGTAACTTTGTCGCGCAAACAGTCGAGAAGACCGTGACGATTCTCCAGGCCAAAATAGTTGTGCACGCCCGCACCGGCGACATTGGCGTCAACGAGGCACACATCAGCGTTCAACCGGACTGCTGACAACTCCGCTGCACAGGCGGCGATCCAACCGGCTCCAGCTTCTCCGTCCACTCCGCAAAAGCCTACGGCACGTGGGGTATCCGTTTCGGCGGATCCGACTAAATTGTTAATTAAGGCAAACAGTTGCTGTTTAGTCGGCTCACTTACATGCTCACTCGGGCGCCGCGAAGGGCTGGCGAGTTCGGTATGCTGATCCTGTGCGGTGGATACCGCTCTATGGCTGGCAAAGGCTGGCCTTCGTAAGAGCTGCGCGTGCCGTTCAGCGCGCTCGAGTAGTTCAAGGTTCCTGCTCATCTCTCTTGTCCCGTCACCGCAAAGCGATACTGATCGCTACGGCCTTTGGCAGTACGATGCCGCAAAGCGGTTGCAGTTAACCCGATGGGAATCTTCGTGAACCGTACAGAGCTCGAATGGGATCGCAACGTCAGACCTAGGTTTGAGGAATAATCAGCTTTTGATCCTCTCCACTGATGAGAGGTGGATGAGATCTCGACTTAGGCACAAACGCTAAGACCGGCAAGCCAAGACCTTTGGCGAGGTCTTCAGGCGTATGAAATAAAGGATCCATCCGATCAACGAAGTACACCGCCCCACCGCTGAGCAACAGCGCCAGAAATAGACCCACCGCGAAATAACGCATGCGCGAATGCTCAGGCTGCATGGGGATTGCGGTGTCCTGCACGATCGCCACATTGAGGAACCTGTTGCGGTCCAGGGCCTCCGAAATGCGCGCCTGCTCGCGCTTACGGGAGTAAAGCAGATAATTGTCCTCGGCAACCTTGGCGGCACGCGCAATGTCATCGTGCTCAAGGCTGCTCCGATCGAGATTTTTAAGTTCCAGGCTATAGTTCGCGATTACACTTTCCAGCGCGGTGGCGCGGGCGCGCAAACCCTCTAAATCGGTTTTCGATTTCGCCAGTTCTGCGTTGATCCAGCCAGCCGTGGGATTTTGATCGGTGGTTTCCTCGCGAATGGGATGGCTTTCCTCGCGTTCGATTGCAGCGCGCGTGTCCGCGATCTGGTGCTCGAGGTCCTGAACAACCCTGTAGGTTGGCTGATACTTGGTCAGCAATTCGTCGCGCTTGAGTTGAAGATTCAGCAGCGTACTTTTCAACTGCTCGAGTAATTGTGGATTGTCGGCGCTGCGGAGTTGCGTCGTCATGCGCTGCGGGGTCGCCGTGCCTTGCTGTTCGAGTGTTCGAATCCGCAGCACTGCCTCGCGAATTGCTGTCCTGGTCTGTTCCAGGCCGGTCTTGAAGTCATTGAGCTTCTGCAAAGTGAGGTCGCGCGCCGCTTGCGGAGACACTGTTCGCGCGGATGCCAGCTTCGCCTCGGCTGCCGCCAGCTCCTTCTTGTATTGGTCCGCCTGGCGCGCAAAGAATTCGTATTCACCGGCGGGACGATGGACCTGCAGGTGCTTGTCCTCGTATGCGGTCGCCAGCACGCGCAAAGCTTTGGCTGCAAATTGTGCATCGCCGCATGTGTATCGGACTGCAATGACATTGGACTTCTTTATCACTTCGATCTGAAGGTGGCTTCGAAAATTGCGTATCTGCCATACACTGGAGAATTCGTCGCGATGCAGCCATTCGGAAATTGAAGTTGGACGCGGATGGCCCATGGTCGTGAGCACCTGGCGAATAACATCGTCGCTCTTTATCAGCTCGACTTCCGAGTTCAACTTTTCTTCGTTGACGCTCTCGCGGTCCGCCGGAGCGCCCGTGTTCTCGTCTGCGGAAACAACAGGTTCGGTACGTTCATTGGTGACCAGAAACTTCATCTCAGCCTGGAATGACTGCGGCATCAGCGTAGCGCCTAGCAGAGCACCCGCCGCGATTGCAATAAAGGAGCCATAGGCCAGTTTCGAATGCCGGAAAACCGCTTCAACCGCTTGCCGTATCTGCCTGCGCCTGACGGTTACCGCTTGCACGTGTATGAGCTGGTTGTCCATGGCATCACTATAGAGGCGGCGTCAGCGACATTCCCATTCCGGTGGATGGAATGAAACGCTTAAATTTGGAAATGCGATTTTGGGGAACGTACACGATGTCGCCGGATCTTAGGTGAAGGTCCTCGGACAGGTTCTTGGAAGCAAGCATCTGTTTTACGTTGAGTATCCTTGCTTCAAACAAGTCCTTCGAAGCTTTACGGAACAAAACTACCTGTGAATGTTTGGCCGCATCGTTCAGGCCGCCTGCCATTGCAATGGCTTCAATAACGGTCACGTCTCCACGCAAATCGTACTTGCCCGGTTTTGCCACCATGCCTGTCGCAACGAAGTAGGGCTTATCGAAATCGCGTAAGATCACCGAGATTTCAGGTTTGTTCAAAAAGCTGCCATATGCTTGTTCCAGGTTGGTCTTAAGCTCCGGTACGGTCATTCCCGCGACATGCATATCTCCGAGAGCGTGCAGCGCGACGAAGCCATCTGGCTGGATGCTGATGGTCTGGTCAAATTCGGGGCTGAACTGAAACTTAAGCTCGAGCACGTCTCCGCTGCGCAGCAGGTAACGAGGAAAGCGATCATTGAAAGCATGAGTTTGGGAGTCGCTTGGCACCTTTTCCGCTGACACTGGCGCTTCGCGGTTGGTTACCGGCCCCCCGCCAGGGCCCTGCGCGTGCACGGAGGATGGCAGAAGCAGGCCCGCAAGCAAGAGGTACATCACCGTGCGCGTAGAAACTCGCGTGCTAAATTTTCTTTGACTTCTCACTTAGATACGGGGGAGGGCTGAATCGGACTAATTCGGACGCAGTGCTTCTACTTTGTAGCCTTCTACATGGATCGCAATCGAACGCTGAATACTCTCTACTGAAACTACCAGCCGATCACCACCTTCAACTTTGGAGAGGATTCCCTCGATTCCGTCGAGGGATCCACCATGGATGCGGATACGCTGCCCGATTTTGAGGAAGGCATGAGGCGAACAAGAAGTTCCTGCCTGCAGTAAATGTTGCAGCGTGGAAATTTCCTGTGGAGGTATGGGCACCGGCTGGCCGCCCATGCCGACGAACGATACGATGCCACGGGAGAAAAGCACTTTGCGCCGGACGTCCGGAGACATCTCCGCTCGTATAAAGAGATATCCTGGAAAGAGAGGTACTTCCAATTTCTTTTTACGATCACTCCAGCGGTGAATCTCAGTAACCGTTGGCAGGAAAGTCTCTAGTCCGCGACTCTGGATTTCCTGCGCGGCGAGCCGCTCATGCCGTGACATGGTGCTCAAAGCAAACCATTGCCCGCCTTCGAAGTGATTGTCGCGGGACATGGCAGGATCTAATGCATCAATACCCACAGCTTCGCCCTCTGAGTCACAGGCTGCAAACGCCCTTTGACTGCTTGCTGAAAGTTAAGGCACAGGTTCATGGCATTGCAAGATGACTTACTTCTTCGTTACTGAATACTCTTTGGTACAGAGAATGTCAGCCCCGCTGCACTTATCCATCCAGAGATGAAGGTCGTCCGCGGGTGAAGATCGAGAGAGGCTATCGACGGTGAGGATAGCTTCTCAGCCGCAAGGAGACAAACGTCCCGCCACGGGAGAATAAAAGCCTCCGGAGAAAATGGCAGGCAGTATCTAGGGGTGAGGCGGGAATCCGTCAGTTCACAATGGCGCGGAGGTTTGTAGGTGCGTTGGGCGCCGAGCCTGAGCACAGCGGAAGCCCGCTGGAAACTGCAGTGTTGGTCGTGAACGGCGAGCTCACGACGCAATTCTTCGGCTGAGGCGGAGCCAGCGGCGCAACGAACACGCTTGTGGACGGCGTCAATAAAGGATCGGCGGCCGCGCCAAAATTGTTTCCAGAAAGACTGACGCTACAGCCGCCGCCGTCCCAGTAGCCCGAATGCGTACCATCGCTGCGAATTTCGTCGGCGATATTGTTCGAGACGCTTGTGGGACCACATGGATTGGCGTACTGTTTCCAAACATAGAGGGCGGTATTGCCTGCGCCAGCCACCGGATTAGTGTTGTAGATTTTGTTGCTGTCCACCACTCCATTGGTTCCGTCGGCGATTCCAATTCCGCACTGGCCTGTATTCAGCAGCCGGTTTGCCTTGACCTGTACGTTGTTGGCGGTATCATCCGCAATAATTCCACAACCCGACGAGCTGTGGCCGCCGCTCACGAAGTTCCCCTGTACTAACGCACCATTGGTGAAGCCGAAGTTAATGCTGTCTTCCTGGTTTTCCGAATATGGATATACCGTCGCATTGGTGGTTGAGAGCGCGTAATTACTCTGCACGGAGATAGAACTGCATGCGCTGGTCGCGCTCGCCCCCCAGCACTGAAAGTTCTGCCCTCTCGGATAAGGGCCACGAGGATTCAGCAAGAAATTTCCAATCACGGCAATGGAAGCGTTGGTGCCGTTGAACTCTATGTTCGATTCGCCAAACGCAATCACATTGCCTTGTATGGTTATGTGCTGATTTCCGCCCGTGCCGTAGATGCCATCGTGATGGTCGCAGCAGGACGACGACAGAGTTTCGGGATGTATGTAGTTGTCGTAAACGAAAACACCGTTGCTGCCGCTGATGCTGATGCCGTTACCCAGGGTCGATCCGCCCGACGTCCCGCATGGACCGATCTCGGACTTCTGGATCGTGATGTTCGTTGAATTCACAATGGTGACACAGTTCCCGGTAGTAGAGGTGATGTGAAGATTGCTGATGGTAGTGCCACTTTGCCCACTAATTGTGATTGGGCCGGAGCTTTGCTGGCTCCAGCTGCAAATCGGCAACAACAGCAGCAGAGGGAGGACTGATTGCCTGCGAATCTTCATTATTCTCACCCGTATGATAGTGCGATCGTACCGAGCGACTAAGGGATTACCACTTGCACGACGTTCGAAAAACTGCTCTCTACTCC